>JBFFGE010000048.1:0-26249 GCA_041557595.1 Alphaproteobacteria bacterium | reverse complement strand
TTTTAATTGGAATCAATTAAAGGCAGAAAAGTTGATCGATTCTATAAAGATAGAGCAGCTTATGTGCGCCCGATTGGGCGCACGCCGCGCTAGGCGTAAAGAAAGTTGGGGCGGCCCCACCCAGAGCCGCCCCATCGCACGAGTGCCACTTCGAAATCATCTGATTGCGGCCCGAAAATTCCTTGGGTCTCTATTCTTTCTTCAGGTTCAGCGATCTGTCCGATTGCCGCGCTGAACGACCTATCCTTTTTGGCCACCTGGCGCCGAGAACAGCAGCCGTAAATTCGACGGAATTGGCGCAGATGTACGCAAACATGCGATATTCGGTCAAGGTTGCGCCGCTTTCCGCTCCCATGACCTCATAAATAATTTGGCGCATAATTGCTCCTTTGCCCTGTAACTTGCATCAGATTTAGGGTAATTCCGAACAATTCGCAGTGACCGGCATCACTATCCGGATGGATGAAAAAAAATTGCGAAAAACTGCGCCTGCGGGAATTACGAGCAACGATAACGCCCAGGCGCCGGTGCATCGAACATTGCGCGCGGGCGCCGGAAAATGCGCTCTCCGCAGGCGCTAAACCGTCTTAATGGTCTGTGATTTCTATATTCTTAGCTGTTTTCGCGCTCACGCACACCGTCAGCTCGGCATAGACATGACCGATAGCAACGATATGGCTGCGACTGAAGTCAGGAGTGTAAAAAACCCAAGATGAAATGACGTCGCGCGAAAGTTATTATTGATAATATTGCTCATATGCTTAGACATTATTGTGTCGCCCTGGTGATTTTTATCGAAAATAATTTCAAACGATTAGGGCTGCAGTGACCATGCTCACACGCGCGCCGTTATTTAGGCTGTTGGGCCGCAAATTCCGAATCGCGCAGGCAGTATCGGCCAACCGAGTCCTGCCACAGGATATCCGCCGCATGGAGCGACCCGACGGCGCGGGCAACGGCTTGAAACCCCTCCGCATCGAAGATCTCGGCCAATTCCACAAAGTACTTCGGTTCCCCTTCGATCAGCCCCCGAATGCGATCGGCCAATGCGTCGTCCCCCGCCGTTTCGCCGGACACCGAACGCGTCGCTTGGGTCCCCGATTTGCCTGATTGACCGACATAATCATCCAAACTCACACGGTCCGCATAGGCATAGGCAATACGCTGGAACCGTTCGCGCGGCACGTCGTCGGCGATGGTTGCGTCGATGCCCATCTTGGCCGTCGTCGGCACCTTTCCCGGTACGATGACAAGGCTGGGATCCAAGGGTTTTGCGCGCGCATTGGAAATGATCAGAACGTCCCGGTCCGCCTGGACCCGGGTCGCGACCGCCCATTCGACATCGACCGCGTCGAACACATCGATGTCGTCCTCGACAACGGTGACGTGCTTCATATCGGCCACCGACAAGGCGGCGAGGATCGCGTTCTTGCCGTCGCCCGGATGCGGCTTGATGGCAATGGTCGCGTGCCAATGACAACAGCCGCCAGGGGTGATGTTCACGGCCGTCACCTGAACCCCGGCTTCCTTGCAGACGCGCCGAACGGCGGCCTCATAGATCGGGCCCGACGGCCAAATATTCTCCCACGGCATGTGCAAGGCGTAGTAGACCGCATTCTGGCGCATCGAGACCGCCTTCACCCGAACGAGGGGATTCCAATGCAATCCTCCCATAAGGCGCGTGAATTCGCCGAAACGCCCTTCCGGCCGAGTCCATCCAGTCGGCAGGATTTCAGCCTCCAGAACGATTTCCGCATTCGCGAGACAGGGTACGTCGACCGTCGAACAGGGCGTGAAGTCGACCGCCGCTCCCATCATCCCGCCGGCCATCGCCATCTCGTTGGTTCCCATCGGCGCCTTGTAGGTTGCGGCGATGACCTCGCTCGGATGGGTTCCGATGTTGATGGAGATCGGCAGGGGCTCCCCTTTCGCAAACGCCTTTTCAGCGAATTTACGCATGTTGTTCGGCGTTACGATATCGATCCCGGTGGTGTTCCTGTCCTTCACCAGAAAGCGATAGATCCCCGCATTCAATCCGTACTCATCGTCTTTCGCCAGGGTCACACCGGCGGTTATCATCGGACCGCCGTCGAGTACGGAGAATAACGGGATCGGCAGGTTGAAGAGATCGACCGTATCGCCTTCCTGAAGAATTTCCCGCGCGGGGCCGGAATTTTGCATCGCCGGATCGATCGGCCGGTCAAGCCCACGCCGGACTCGGCTCTCGATTTGTTCGAAGGGGCAGCCCATCGCAATCGCCAGGCGTTCGCGGCTATTCAACAGCCCGGACACAACCGGCATGGCGTACCCCGTGACATTGGTAAACAGCAGCGCCTTGTCCGATTGATCGACAAGCGCCGCGATATACCGGATATCGACAGGTTTGCCGATTTCGATCAGTTCGTCCGCCGACCGGAGATCGTCCAATAGACTTCTAAATGTTGCCGCCATACCGCCATACCCCTTATGATGCGCCCGGCCGTTACAGCGCATACGCGAAAAACAAACAATAGCGAACGGGCAAAAACTGTGGATTTTCAGGGTTTCGACCGATCGCGGCATGCGTCCGGGAGGATGTCCGGACAAACGGATGAACTGCGAAATAGAAGTACCTAATATGGGCCAAGACCTCCCCTATCTGTTTTAGACCGGGGGAACGATGGTATAAGGCGGCATTGCGATAGAAACTGCAATCAGACGCAGCTCAATGTCGGGGAGAATTTCATGGCGCGCTCGCTGGGTGGTGGAGCGATGCGAAAGATGCTCAAGGCGATTCCCGCGCTCGGCCTAGGCCTGAGTTTGTTGGGGTGCACGCTCGAAGAATCATCGATCATTTCCGGCCGGGTCACTGATGTTCTGGCCAATGACGTCATTCGCGTCGGCGACAAGGACGTCCGTCTGTGCGGCGTGAAATCCACGGCAAGGAACAGCCCCTGGTACTATGCGGCCAAGGGATATTTGATCGACCGAGTGCAGTATCGGAAGGTCCAATGCCATGTCGCGGACACGCTGACACCATGCGACGCGCCATCCGGCGGCAGCGGCAAAGATGCAACGGTTGCGCAATGCTTCATGTATGGCCGCGACCTCACCCAGGCGATTGCGGGCGTCATGCCGGAATTCCAGTCGACCCGGTCCTTGGTGCGGAAATTCAAGACGACCGCGCCCGGTAAAGGATACCGGAACGATCTCGACAATCCGATCGGCATTCGCCTGGAAACAATCGCCACACACGCCTGGTAACCGCGGACGCTGTCGCTTGTCCACGGCATGACTGCGATCGCACGTCTAATAGTGCGGATTTTTTTTGCGCAGCTTTTTACCTATTTCCGATTGCAATACGGTAGGATTACGGCGCGACACCGGCGATAGACAACTCATCTTTACGGCACAATATTTACGCATTTTTCCATGGCGTACGATTTCTCCAAAATTTCGATTTTGCTCGTCGAAGACAACGCCTATATGCGCCATCTGATGCGGCAGCTTCTGGTGGCCGTCGGCGTCGACAATGAATGGATGCGCGAAGCGAGCGATGGCGAGGCCGCATTTGAAATCATGCAATCCTTCGTTCCCGACCTCATCATCACGGATCTTCATATGTCGCCGATGGATGGGCTGACCATGATCAGGCAGATTCGAATGGACCGGGACAATCCGCTCAGTTTCATTCCCATCATTGTCTGCACCGGGCATGCAGCGCCACGGCATATATTCGCCTCCCGGGACGCAGGCGCCACTGAGTTTCTCGCCAAGCCGGTTTCTCCGGAAGCGATCTATGAACGTATTCGGGAAGTAGTGGAAAGTCCCCGGCCCTTCGTTCGCACCGACACATACGCCGGCCCGGACCGCCGCCGCAAGAACGAACCGTTCGACGGCGAGGACCGCCGCAAATCCGGCAATCCATAGCGCGCAACGAACCCGCCGCCCGCTCGACCGAAGCGGCGCACGCACCGAATTCACCGCGTGTCAGGCCGCCTTGGGCCCCACGGCCAGCGCCTCGTAGCCCGGCAGCACCAAGGATTCCGTCAAACTGCGAATACTCTTGGCGTCGGCTACTTGCTGAACGGCTTCCACGACACGCCGGAAATTGAAATCCGTATCGAGACCGTCGAGCAGCGCATGCGCCTTGTCCAGCACACCCTCGGTCGACATGGGGAATACCGGCGTCCCCAAACTATCCATCACGGTCGCCCGGCGCGTCTCGCCGCCGCGCAATTCGATCTCCACGCGATTGGGCATCTGCGCCGGCACGACCGAATCCAGATCGGCGTCATGAACGGATTCGACTTTATCGACGATCGACAGAATGCGCGGGTCCGTATGATGGGGTTCGCCATAGGCGTCGTAGCGTCGCGGACCGTAAGCAAGGGTCGCCCCGACGATAAACGACATGCTGTATTGCGCGGCCATCACCGAATCGGGTCGGCGCATCAAATGGCTCGTCACCGCGGTTTCGGGTGACCGCACCGTAATTTTGGCGATGGCGTCGGCATCGACCTTGAAGCCTTCCGTCACCTCGTCCAACGCATCGATCAGCGAATGGAACTTACGGCAGCAGGAATACGGCTTGATGCTGATGTTGTGAATTTCAAGCCGCGCGCCCGGCGCGCGCTCCAGGAACGACGGATCGGCGTCCTCTCCGATGAGTTTCAAAAACCCGAATTCGCCTTCAATCGCCTGTATCGGCGCGGCGATCCCCAGTTTTGCCAACTGCGCGGCGATGACGCCATTATGCGCCGGAATTCCCGCATGCATGCGTTTCACCATCGTGCCGCGCGGCTCGAAGGCGAATTGACAGGAACCGCTGGACATCGAAAGGGCGATGCCCCAGGCGTGCGCCAGGCCGAGCGGGCTCAGCCTGAGCAGTTTGCCGGCCGCCGCCGCGGCGCCGAAGACGCCGAACGTTCCCGTTGGATGAAATCCCTTTTCGATCACGCGCACCGGGGTGGCCGCCACGCCAATCCGCGCCATTGCCTCGTAGCCAACGACAATCGCCGTCAAGACCTCCCGTCCGGTCGAGCCGATCTCCGCACCGACCGCCAACGCGGCGGTGATCACGACGGCGCCCGGATGGCTCATCGATTTGTCGTGGGTGTCGTCCAGCTCATAGCCATGCGCCGAGGTTCCGTTGACCAATGCCGCGGCGGACGCATTCGCCCCTTCGCCGCTTCCGGCGAGCACGGCCCCGCCCCCGCTGCCATAGTTGCGCGCCCAGTCGGTCAGGGCGCGGCCCCAGGGCTGTATCGACCCGCACAGTGTCACCGCGGCGTGGTCGAGCAGCAATCTCTCAAGTTGGTCGAAATCCTCCGGCGAGAGTTGCCCCGCATCCAGGGCGACCATTTCCTCCGCCAACGCCATCGACGTCGCCTGGCTCTTAGACATGCTGCCTTCCTTCCGAATCTCCTGCACAATCGACGACCGTGCGCGGTGTTAGAACCGCATCGACAACGCCACTGTCCCGAATATGCTCATTCCTGACTGTTCGTTGAATTCCTTCGTGCGGAACACTTGAGTATAACTCAACCGCGCCCGCCAGAGAGTGATGGCGAATCCGGTCTGAAAATCCGCGACGAACGGGATCTTACCGACACTGCGGCTGTCGCGGAAGGTGTTGCCATCCAGGAAAATATTGCGCGCCACGATCCGTCCTTCACCGCCGGCGAAGATGTACCAGCCAAATCCATCGTCGGGTTCGAAAAAGTCGGTGCCCGGCAGGTTGGGTCTAATCTTCGGTGTTCCGAAATCGTTGCGAAGGTCGTCGCCGAACCGAAATGTCGCGCCGCCGGCGCCATGGATAAAGACATTGCCGAGCGCGAGTCCGAGATGCGGCGTCATGTCGACGCCCAAATTCTCGAGCGGGAGGATCCCCGTGAGGTCGAATTCCCGGAGCCGACGCCAGCTTCGTTCGTAAAACAAGGCGAAGCCGGGCTCGGTCTTGATCTGCGTCCCCCAACCTTCGGGCTTGGTGATGCCGATAAGATCGTGCCACCGCGTCTGCACTTCGTCGGCGAAGGAGTATGGACCGACGACGCCAATGTCGAGTTCCAGCTTGTCCAGTCGTTGATCGTTCGCCGCAACCAAGCCGATTCCGGCGAATAGCCAGCCGGCATATGGGCGGTCGTCGCGGGGCGGATCGGGATTGCTGATTTCCTCGGGCGTGAAGATATTCTGGCCGATCGAGTAACTGATCCGCATTTTCTGGCTCGGCTTGAAGAGCGGCCATTGCGCTGCAATGTTGCGGATGAACGCCGGCGTCTTACCGGCCGGCGACAGGTACGACGCCCGCATGCCATTGGTAAAATGCCGATCTTTGCCGCCGAACATGTCGTTGTCGAATTGCAGCGTCACAAAGGCGCTGTCGTCGAACGCGTGATCCGCTTGCGCGTCGGAGACGGTTGCGGATAGGAGGAAGACGGCGAACGCTATCGACCCTGCCGGCCCGAACGAGGTCGGTTTCCTCGTCTTCGGCGTCGTCGATAGCCTGCCTCGATTGCCGACCAACTGCTCGTGCTCCCCGTCGTCCCAAAAATATTCCGCCTTGCCGATCATTTTTCAGTCTCGACAAGGCGGAAACCGGGAATAACTTTGCAGCTATCGGCGCGCTCGCCAAGCGATAAACCGGCGTTCGCGCCATGCAGCCGCGCGGCCGCGGCGCGTCGGTCGATTCAGGCTATTGAAACGATCCGGAGAATGCGATTAGCGGGGTCGTCACTTCCGGTCTTCGTCGAGCCGACTGGCCAATCGCTCGATCATTTCGCGGATCTTCCATTGCACCAAGGATTTCGACTTGCCGCCTACCAGCTTGTAGACTTGGGACGCGGCCGCGAAGGCGCCGGCTTTATACAGCGTCACCTCGAAAGATCCGGCACGATCCATCGCCATCTGAATCTTCTGATCGGGCGCGGCGTAGTTCTTCGCCTGGAGAATCGTCCCAACGCTGAGGTTGGCGGCGACGACGCATTGCCCATCGAGCATCCCAAGCGGAATTCCGCCCAGTTCCAATCTCAAGCGAACCTTGCTGTCCGGCCGTTCCGCAATGCCTAGTTTTGTGAGTTTTTCCCGAAGATGCACCGTATAGGCCTGAGCATCCTCCAATTCGCACTTTCCGGCATTCTTGGTGAAATCAATGACGATTTTGCCATAGCTGTCCAAGCCGTTGACGACATTTTCCGCGAACACGGTGGAAGGCAGGAAACAGAAAATCAGGATCAACAATCGCTTTTTCATGTATTTGACTCCTTCTGGAGTGACCAATGATTCCTCGGAAATCCCGAGGAGGTCCGTTAAGTGTTACAGCATAGAAAATATTTCAAGCAATACTTCGGCCAAATCATGGCCAAGATATACCCAAATGGGAAAATTTTTGGCATAGAGTTCAACATATGAGTCCATGACCGAGTTAAAAATATGGACATCGAATACATAAAGTATCGGCGCAATTATTAACCAATTTTTAGATATCGCGACCTAGAGTTGCTGAATAATTTGGCGGAATCCCAATTCCTCTGACCCCAGAGACGGTGCAATGTTCCAATATCGGACCGGCCGAGGCGGCGCCACTTCGCTATTGGACCAATATGTGAACCGCATAGGCGTCGTCGTCGAGCGGCAAAAGGCCGAAATGGCGCTCCGGACGGCGCGACAAAAGGCGGAGGCGGCGGCGCAGGAAGCGCTGATCGCGCTGCGTAAAACCGAAGCCGCGAATCGAGCCAAATCTGAATTTTTCACCAATATGAGCCACGAGCTCCGAACCCCCCTCAACGCGATCATCGGTTTCTCCGAAGCGATGATGACCGAAATGTTCGGACCGATCGGCGCGCAATACCAAGGCTATGCGACCGACATTCATCGCAGCGGCCAGCATTTGCTGCAGCTTGTCCAGGACATCCTCGATATTTCGAAAATCGAACACGGCAATGTCGAGCTCAACGAAAGCGTGATCGAGATGCGAGACCTGGTCGAATCGGCGATCGCGATCGTCTCGCCACGCGCTCGGGAATCCCGGATCCACATCGAATGGACCGTTGCCGACGGGGCGCAGCACCTCTATGCCGACGAAAAATGCCTCAAGCAGATGATTCTGAACATTGTCGTCAACGCCATCAAATTTAGCAAGCCCGACGGCCGCATCGACCTTGTCGCCGGCATTTCGAAAAACGGCAGCTACCGGCTGAGTATCGCCGATAATGGCATTGGCATTCATTCGGATGAAATACCCCGGCTCATGCAGCCTTTCGAGCAAATGGCCCGATCGATGACCCGAAACCACGAAGGGTATGGATTGGGGCTTCCGATGGTGAACTCGCTAACACGGCTGCATGGCGGCCGCCTGGAGATTCAGAGCAAACCCGGTGTCGGCAGCCTGGTGACCATCATCCTGCCCCGTGAACGGATACGAAATATCAATACATCGCTGGCAGGATAACGTGCATTTCGGCGCCGACCGTCACCGGTCGATGTCGATTCAACGAAAGAAATTCGGTAATGGATGGCCATCAAGACATCTCGAATGTGAGCGTGCAAATCGGTCGCGTGGTTTCCGTTGCCGGCGCGCAGATCATCGTGTTGCTTTCCGGAAATCCCGATAAGCGCGCCGAGGCGGTCGCCCAGATCGGGTCGCTGGTAAAGATGCGGACCAGCCTTGGCTTCGCCTATGGCATCGTAGTGGGGCTCACCATCCCCGTACCGTCCGAGGGCGACGCAGACGAAATGCATATTGCCGAACTCACCATGATCGGCGAAACGCCGGTCGACCGCGAAGGAAAGCTGTATGCATTCAGGCGCGGCATGTCGCGCGCGCCGTCATTGGACGACACGGTTTATTCCACCGGCAAGCAAGACCTTGCCCGGGTCTACGCGCAACCCGACGTCCCGACGGTCACCGTCGGCGCCATTCATCAGGACAAAACACTGCCGGCCCACATCCTGACCGATGAATTGCTCGGCAAACACTTCGCCATCGTCGGCACCACCGGTTCGGGAAAATCCTGCGCCGCCGCGCTTATTCTCCGGGCCTTGCTGCAGAAAAACGGCAATGCGCATGTGGTCATGCTCGATCCGCATTATGAATACTCACGGGCCTTCGGCGACTTCGGCCAGGTGTTGAATTCCGAAACCCTCACCCTGCCGTACTGGCTGCTGAATTTCGAAGAACTCCATCAAATTCTATTCGGCGACGGCGACGCCGGATCGGCGGAAGCCTCGATCCTGCACGCGCTCATTCCCGATGCCAAACGCGACTACCTCGACAACCCGATGCAGGGTTCGCATTTCACGGTCGACACGCCGGTTCCCTATAAATTCTCCGATTTGATGAAGCGGCTCGACGATGCCATGGGCCGGCTCGAGCGGGCGGAAGCGGTCGCCCCCTACCGGCGCCTCAAAGCCAAATTCAACGCGTTGCAAAGCGATGTCCGGTTCGGGTTCATGTTTGGCGGCATTTCCGTCATGGACACGATGGTGGACGTTCTCGGCAACCTGTTTCGAATCCCGGTCAACGGAAAGCCGATTTCGATCGTCGATCTATCAGCCGTGCCGTCGGAAATCCTCAATGTGGTTGTCGCGGTGATCTGCCGGCTGACGTTCGATTTTGCGTTGTGGAGCGAACGCTCGGTCCCGATTTTGCTTGTCTGCGAGGAAGCGCACCGCTACGCCCCGCGCGTGGCGGAACCCGGTTTCGCCCTGACCAAGGGGATCTTGTCGCGCATCGCCAAGGAAGGCCGGAAATACGGTGTGTCGCTATGTGTCATCAGTCAGCGGCCGTCACGGCTTTCATCCGATTTGCTGTCTCAGTGCAACACGACGTTCGCCCTGCGCCTGACCAACAATGACGACCAGGAACATATTCGCGGCAGCATGGCGGATTCTTCGATCGGCCTGATCGACTTTCTGCCGTCGCTCGGCAACGGCGAAGCGATCGCCGTCGGACAAGGCGTCTCCCTGCCGGTTCGACTCAAATTCGACATTCTTCCGGAAGAGTTCAGGCCCTACAGCGCGACCGCCAGTTTCTCCGAATCCTGGAGCAAGGACAGCGAGTCGCTCGACTTTATCGAGGGCATCGTCCAACGCTGGCGCCGCAAGGGATAACCTTCCTGCCGACAGCGTTGGAAATTGCGGCCTGACGAAGGACGGACGGCACTACCCGCCGCGACGCTCTTCTCCTAATATCCGCGAAATCAATCTGCGCCGGCGATACGGCGCGATGCGGTGGGGGAAGCGGCATGTCCACATATGATTATATCGTCGTCGGCGCCGGGTCGGCCGGTTGCGTGCTGGCGAACCGGTTGACCGAGGACCCCGCGGTAAAGGTCTTGCTGCTGGAAGCCGGCGGTAAGGATTCGAACTTCTGGATCAATATTCCGGTCGGGTTTTCGAAGACCATGGCCATGCCGGGCCTGAACTGGCTGTTCGACAGCGAGCCCGAACCCTACACCTATAACCGGCCCATTCCGATCCCGCGCGGCCGGGTTCTCGGCGGCTCCAGCTCGATCAACGGGATGCTCTATGTGCGGGGCCAGAGCCTCGACTATGATAACTGGGCGCAAATGGGAAACCGCGGCTGGTCGCATGATGCGGTCCTGCCCTATTTCAAGAAATCGGAAAACCGGGAAGGCGCGGCCTCGCCCGAACGTGGCGTCGGCGGGCCGCTCAATGTAGCCGATATGCGCGAGAATCATGAATTGCTCGACGCCGTCATCGCCGCGGCCGATCAGGCCGGCTATCCGCCCAACCCGGACTACAACAGCGGGGATCAGGACGGTTTCGGTTACTATCAGGTGACCCAGAAGAACGGGCAACGGCACAGCACTGCGCGGGCGTTTCTGGACCCGGTCCGGGGCCGGCCCAACCTTCATATTGAAATCAATGCGCATACGACGAAATTGCTGCTTGACGGAAAACGCGTGCTTGGCGTCGCCTATGAACAGGGCGGCAGCGCCAAGGAGGCACGCGCCGGCGGCGAGGTCATCCTGTGCGCCGGCGGGGTGCAATCCCCGCAAGTGCTGGAACTATCGGGAATCGGCCAGCCGGAGCTTCTGGCGCAACACGGTATCGACGTGGTGCATCCCCTGTCCGGCGTCGGCGAAAATTACCAGGATCACTATATTTCCAGGGTTGTGATGCGGATCAACCAACCGATCACCCTGAACGAACAAACCCGCGGCCTGTCCCTGGCGGCGGAAGCCTTGAAATACGTTTTCGCCAAACGCGGCGTCCTCACCTATACCGCCGGCATCGTCTATGGCTTCGTCCGCAGTCGCCCGGAATTGGCATCACCCGACATTCAATATCACATCGCCCATGCGAGCTTTAAGGATTCCAAGCGGAGGATCCTCGATCGCGAGCCGGGCCTGACGATGGGACCGTGTCAGCTTCGTCCCGCCAGCCGCGGATCGATCCACCTGAAGTCGCCCGATCCCTTTGCCGCCCCCGCCATCAGGCCGAATTTTCTCGGCGAAACGCTCGACAGGGAGACGCATGTCGCCGGACTTCGCATTGCCCGAAAGGTCGCCGCCGCGCCCGCCCTCGCCCGCTACTGCGAAGCCGAGTTGCTGCCGGGGTCCGATTGCCAAAGCGACGACGAACTCCTCGATTTCGCGCGTCGCAACGGCGCAACGATCTATCACCCCGTGGGGACGTGCAAAATGGGACAGGATCCGGCCGCCGTGGTCGACGACCGGCTGCGGGTTCATGGTATCGCGGGACTACGGGTGATCGATGCCTCCATCATGCCGACGCTGGTTTCCGGCAATACCAACGCGCCGACGATCATGATCGCCGAAAAGGGCGCCGACATGATCAAGCAGGACGCCAAGGCCTGAAACTCAGGCGGGATCGTCCCGCCGGCGCGCGGTCTCGATCGCCGATTTTTGTTTGCGGATTTCGCGCGCCAGTTCGATCACCTGCTCACCGACGATCAAGGCCTTCAGAATTTCCGCCCGATCCACGATCGGTACGATCATTTCGCATTCCGGACATACGAAGTCGTTATACTGCCGGATGAATGCTGCGGTTCGCTGGGATTCATGACCGCATTTCGGACAATTGCAGTCGAAGGTGATGCCCTCCAGGTCGACCTGTCCTTCCGGCTTCATTTTATTCTCCAAAGTAGACGCTGTTCGATAATTGCGCGTTGCCGCGAACCTTGAGAAAACCATGATCGCCGCCACCGGTCGATACTTCTTAAGGGATCGGGCGTTCGCGTCGCCCGGGTTTCGGCGTCTTGAAGCCGCGCCCAGGGACCCGAATAACGCATCCCCGAAGATTCCGTGATCCAATGTGATTAGTACCAACGGTCCGGACCCGATAGGATTTTAAAATTCCTCTCTCCTAGGATTACTGATCACAGTTAGGCAATCCTCCTCGGGGCCGCGCAGATGACTGGGTGCCCCTTTTTTTTGTGCGATACGTTTCGGAATTTGGTGTGACGGCCGGAGTCCCGCTAAGCTCGACTCTCTCGACACACGAGTAACGACCCGATGCCGGTATCGCGCATTCGCGGGAATGCGCATCACATTGAGGAGGCACGTTCATGACATTCACCATAATGGCGAGATGCCCGGCCAGCGGCCGCCTCGGGATTGCGACGGCCACCCGGTCCCTGGCGGTGGGCGCCCGGGTTCCCCATATCCGCGCCCATCTCGGCGCGGTATCGATCATGGCGATCGCCGATCCCCGGCTGGGCGATACGGCGATACGCTTTCTCGAAATGGGCTACAAGGCGCCCAATGTCGTTGACGCGCTGGTCGCCGGCGATCCCTATGCGGAATACCGCCAACTTGGCGTGATCGACGACGACGGCTTCATCGCCGCGCGCAACGGCAAGATGAACCGGGACTGGGCGGGCTTTCACATCGGCGGCAATCATATCGCGCTCGGCAACGTCCTTGTCGGCGAGCATGTCCTCGACGCCATCGAATCGGGCTTTCTCGCCAACCCCGGCGATCCGCTTGAGGACCGGTTGATGAAGGGACTGGAAGCCGGCCGGGATGCCGGCGGACAACATGGCGGGCAACGCTCGGCAGCCATTCGCGTTCATGACAACAAACCCTTTGCCCATGTGGATTTGAGGGTCGACATCCATGACGAACCGGTCGGCGAGTTGCGCCGCGTCTTCGATGCCTTCAAACCGGCGATCCCCTACTATAATCTCCGGCTGGTTGACGCGCGTGTGCCGCCGCTGGACGATTGGCTTGCCGCGCAAGACGCATAGCCGGCCCCGCGTCCCTTGACCTGTCACTCCCGCCGGGGTTTCCTCGGCGCAACATTCGCATTCGATATTGCAAAGGAAACGCCCCATGAAGAAGACCACACGCCTGCGCGAAATCCTGAAATCAGGAGAATCGGTTTACGTTCCGGGTTGTTACAACGCCCTGAGCGCCAGGATCCTCGACAAGGTCGGCTTCCCGGCGATCTACATGACCGGCTACGGCACCTCGCTCTCGTTGCTTGGCATGCCCGATGCCGGCCTGGCGACGATGACCGAAATGCATCTCAACGCCCGCAACATCGCCAACGTCACCAGCGTTCCCGTGATCGCCGATTCCGACAATGGCTACGGCAACGCGATCAACACCATCCGCACGGTCAAGGAATACATCCAGACCGGCGTCGCGGCGATCCACATCGAGGACCAGATCATCCCGAAACGGTGCGGCCATGTCGCGGGACGGCAGGTCATCCCCATCGAGGAAGCGGTGGGCAAATACCGCGCCGCCGACTATGCGCGCAAGGAGGTCGATCCGGATTTCGTGCTGATCGCGCGCACCGACGCCCGCGGCGCCCATGGCGGCACGCTGGACGATGCGATCACCCGCGCCAACGCCTACCTCAAGGCCGGTGCCGACATGGCCTTCGTCGAAGGGCCGACCGACGTCGAGGAAGTCAAGCGCGTCGTCGCCGAGGTCAAGGGGCCGATCCTGTACAACCAGACCGGCATCTCGCCGCGCTTCACGCAACAGGAGTTGCAGGAACTGGGCATCGCAATGACCATCGCGCCGGGCGCGACGCTGCGCGCGACCATGTGCGCCGTCTACGACCTCGCCGTCGCGATCCAGAAGGACGGCCCCTCGGCCGAAAAAGCCTTCAACGAGAAGTTCACCAAGCACCCCTTGGGCGACTTCCACACATTCGCCGGCTTCGATCAGGTCATGGAGTGGGAGAAGGAGTTCATGGGCGAGGAAGAGCTGGACAAATACAGCGATTCCGTCGGCCATCAGCCTGCAGCGGCGGAATAGCGACCGGGCGCAGCGGCACGGCAGAGTTCCTGCCGCCGTCCCTGTTCCAAATCAGCTGTCAGGCAATCTCGACGCCCGGCTTCGACCGCTGGACAACGAAACTGGCGGCGGTCGAAATCGGCGCGCCGGGGCGCGTGACATAGGGCACCGTCCGGTAATCGGCGCGCCATTGTCCGGGCGAGACCTCGCAGCGCGTATAACCGCGCCGGCCATTGTAATAGCGGATGTGGGGATTGGCGGCGACGATCCGGCGCGGCCCCTTCTTGCTGTCCCACCCGTCCCCTTTCGATGAAATCGACGTACAGATAAATTCGGTCCCGAGCACCGGCGATTGCGGCTGTTTAAAATCGTGCCGCAAATCGCCGGCCCAGGCCGCATGCACGTCGCCCGATAGGACGATTAGATTTCGCTTGCCGATATTGGCGACATGGCCGAGCAAACGATTGCGGGCGGCGACATAGCCATCCCATTTGTCCATGTCGAACAACACGTCGCCACGCCGGTGAATTTCACGCTCCATGAGGGGAACCTGCTGACCCAACACCGACCAGGCCGCACGATCCCGCGACAATCCGTTTTGAAGCCATCGTTCCTGGGTTAACCCCAGCATCGTCGCATTCGGAGAGAGCGCCGCATCGCACAGCGGCTGCTTCTTGTCGCCGCAGGGCTGGTCCGTGCGGTACTGGCGCGTATCCAGCATGTGCATCGTCAGGAGGTTGCCAAATCCATAGCGCCGATAAAGCTGCATATCGGCGCCGTTCGGACGGGCGGCGGGACGCAACGGCATGTGCTCGTAATAGGCCTGATATGCGGCGGCGCGGCGTTGCCGAAACATTGCACGGGAGGTTTCGCCGCGTGGACCGCGATCGTTGGCGTAGTTGTTTTTTACTTCATGGTCATCCCACGCCACGAGCCATGGAAACGCCGCATGGGCGGCCTGCAGCGCCGGGTCCATTTTGTAAAGCGCATAGCGATTGCGGTATCCCTCGAGCGTCGTCGCTTCGAACAAATCGTGCCGGCGCGGCCGGCCGGGTTTCCCGGCATATTCGTAAATGTAATCGCCGAGATGGACCACCAGGTCCAGGTCTTCCCGCGCCATGTGTTCATAGGCGGTGTAATGGCCATGCTCGTAGTGCTGGCAACTCGCAAAGGCGAAGCGAAATCTGTCGAGCCCGGCCCTGGCGGCCGTGCGGCTACGGCCAACGGTGCTGGTCTCACCGAGCGCGTGGAACCGGTACCAGTACCAACGATGCGGATCCAGCCCCTGCACCGGTACATGGACCGCGTGGGCCAGTTCGGGGCGCGCAACCGCGACGCCGGACCGGACGATGCGCGACATGTTCGCGTCGGCGGAAACTTCCCAACGCACGTTGAGCGGCGTCTTCGGCATGCCGCCGCCATTCAACGGGTCCCGTGCGAGCCGGGTCCAAATGACGATCCCGTCCGGCAGCGGCTCGCCCGAGGCAACGCCCAAGCTGAAGACGCGGCCGTCCGGCGGTTGCAGCACCGTCGTCCCGCAGGCCGCCAAGATCGGCAGGGCGGACACGGACGCCACTTGGCCGAGCAAGCGCCGGCGGGTTGGGTCGGACATTCGCTGCTTCCCTCAATGCTGGGAATAAACGTTACGGGGCCGTGCTTAACGCCTGCTTAACAATCCAAATCGCGGAATTATTCATCGATGTCGCGGGCCGCGCTCGACGGCTGGCCCGGCAGCACCAGCGCCTGCGCCACGATGACTTCCGTGCCGTTGAAGGTCGCGGCCGGCGAGCCATGAAGCACATAGCCGTCATCCAGCGCCGCCGAGATGCGTTCGCAGAACCGGCGGTCGTCCACCCCGGTCAACAGGCGGTACCGCAATTTTTCGGCCATATGCCTTTATCCTTCGTGGCGACCTATGATCGAGACGCTGCTGACGTTCAGGTGCGGGAAACCGCCGAGATTATGGGTCAATCCCAGCCGCGGATCGTCAAGCTGCCGCTCGCCCGCGCGGCCCAGGATCTGCGTGTACATCTCGTAGATCATCCGCAGGCCCGAGGCGCCGATCGGATGGCCGAAACATTTCAGCCCGCCATCGATCTGGCACGGCACCTCGCCATCCGCGTCGAACACACCGTCGAGCACGTCCTTGACCGCCTCGCCATGTTCCGACAACCCAAGGTCTTCCATCGTGATCAGTTCGGTGATCGAGAAACAGTCGTGCACCTCGGTCATGCTGAGTTCCCGGCGCGGGTCCTTGATGCCGGCTTCGTCATAGGCCTTGCCGGCGGCGATCCGCGTGGTCTTGATGTGCGAACCGTCCCACGAGTTGTGCCCCGCTTCCGACCCGTTCGAGACCGAGAGCTGCAGCGCCTTGACCGAGACGATGTCCTGCTTGCCGAGGCTGCGCGCCATTTCCGGCGTACACACGATCGCCGCCGCCGCGCCGTCGCTCACGCCGCAGCAGTCGAACAGGCCGATCGGCTCGGCGACCATCGGCGCTTCGAGCACCTTCTCCATCGTTACCGCGCGCTGCAGATGGGCCTTCGGATTTTTTGCGCCATTGGCGTGGCTCTTGACCGAGACATGCGCCATCGCGCGCTTCAACTCGTCCCGGTCGACCCCATGGGCGCCGCGATAGCCCGCGGCGAGCTGCGCAAATACGCCGGGCGCCGACAGGTTCGGCCAATACATCGAATTGGTGACGCCGCGCGTCCGCTGCGGCAACCCGCCATAGCCGGTGTCCTTCAGCTTCTCGCAGCCGAGCGCCAGCGCGATATCGCAGGCGCCGGACGCCACCGCATAGACCGCGCCGCGCATCGCTTCGGTGCCGCTCGCGCAGAAATTCTCGACCCGGGTCACCGGAATGAACGGTAGCCGCAAAGCCACCGCGAGCGGCACCCCGCTCGGTCCCACATTGACCGAGTCGATCGCGGTCGACAGCCAGGCGGCCTGAATGTCGTCCTTCTCGATGCCCGCATCGTCGAGGCACTCCGTGAACGCCTCGACCATGAGATCGAAGGGTTCGGCATCCCAGCGCTCGCCGAACTTCGAGCAGCCCATGCCGAGGATCGCCACCTTGTCCCGAATGCCTGTCGCCATGACCTCTACTCCTTGACGCCCGCCGATTGTCCGTCCGTCGGCACCGCTTTCCAGAAATACTTGCGGAAGCCCCGCTCGTCGTCGAATTCGCGCACCCGGAACTGCATCCGCACCGCCGCGCCGATGTCGAAAGTATCGCCGTCCACATCGCTGAAGTCCACCATGAGCCGGCCCCCGCCCTCGAATTGCACCATTCCGAAATAGGCCGGCGGATCGAGCGAAAACGTCAGCGAATCCGCGGTATAGGTGTTTACCTTGCCGGGCGTGTCGGCCATCGGATGATCGTCCTGGCTGTCCAGCGCGCCGCAATTCGGATTGACGCAGTAGCGCGCCTTGGGGAACTGCACGGTGCCGCAGGTCGCGCATTTGCCGCCGACGAACCCGGTCAGCATCTTGCGGTTGCGGTACAGCGTGCTCAGCGCGGTCTGCTTGTCGACCTCGCCGCGCTTGCCGAAATCCTTGGTCACGGTTTTGTTGAAGGACAGGAACTTGTTGTAGTTTTCCTCCCGGGCGCCTGCGGCCAGACTGCCGCCTACGCCGCGCGCCGGACGGGCAGACGCGATGGCGTCGGTGGTCTCGAACAACAACGCATCGCACCCCTGGCCGAACCCGGTCACCAGAATTTTCTCGCCCGGCCCCGCTTCTTCCAGCGCCTGCACGAGCAACACGATGGCATGCGCCGCGCCCGTGTCGCCGCAGCGTCCCTGCAAGACATCCACCACCGCTTCATCGCGCAGTTCTAGCGTCTTGGCGAGGCCTTCGGGTACCCGCCGCAGAACGGTCGGCAGGATGAATCGGTCGATGGCCTCCGGCGCCACGCCGGTCTTTTCCAGCAAGCCGGCAACCGCCTGCGGCACGATCTTCATGAAACCTTCGTCGCGAATCCAGCGCTCTTCCCAGTCATAGTCGAATTCGTGGTGCTGGCCGCGGTAATGGTCGACGAAATCGATCGATACCGTGTTGCCGCCGAGATAGCGCGCCGCCACGCCATCGCCCTCGCCCAGCAACAACGCCGCCGCCCCGTCGCCGGCCAGCAATTCCTGCGGCGTCCCGTTCGCCGAGCGCCGATGTTCGGACGCGACGAACAGCGCCGGTCCGGCGGCCGCGAGGCCGTTGAGCGCGGCGATCAATCCCGACGTGCCGGCGCGCTGCGATGCGGCGACGTCGAGGGTCGCAATTTGTTCCTTCAGGGTGAGTGCCTCGGCGACAATTCCGGCGTTTTGCCGATCCGCGAAGGGCAACGTGGTCGATGCCAGATGCACCGCGTTGATTGCCGTGCGGTCGCGCGGGCCGAGGCAGTCGCGCGCCGCCTCCACGGCCATGGTCACGCTGTCCTCGTCCCAATTGCACATCGAGCGTTCGCCCCTGGCGAAGCCCTTCAAGCCGGCGTTCGCCCAGGCATTGGCTTCGACGATTCTCGCCCGTTGCAGGCGAAGCCGCGGGATGTAGCCGCCGAAGGCGGTAATGCCGATAGTGCTCATGTGTCGTCCGGTTGCCTTGCCGTCGTTTTGGCCTAGCCTATACCGCGATTCTCCGCTTGCAAACGGTCTCAGGGAAATCTGCGTCATGGTGTCGACTTTTCTCGATTTTCCCTCCGGCAAGGCCGGGCCGACCCTGGACGCGGATATCGCGATCCTCGGTGCCTCCCACGCCACGCCGTATCGGACGGACAGCAGCCCCTGCGCGAGCGCGCCTGCCGCCTTGCGGACCCGGATCAACCGGCAAGCCGACAAGCTGGAGCACCATGATTTCGACCTCGGCGGTCCCTTGCTGGGCGACGCAAGCGCCATTCGCGTCGTCGATTGCGGCGACGTGCCCTGCGATCCATCGGACGCGCCGGGCAATCGGGAGCGTATCGCCAGTGCGGTCAACGCGATCCTGGAGGCCGGCGCGGTCCCGATCGTGCTCGGCGGCGACGATTCCGTGGTGATCCCGGTCGTTGCGGGATTCGACGGGCACGGCCCGGTTTGCGTCGTGCAAGTCGACGCTCATATCGATTGGCGGGACGACGTCGACGGCATCCGGCACGGCTACAGCAGCCCGATGCGCCGCGCCTCGGAAATGCCGTGGGTCACCGGAATGGTGCAGGTGGGACTGCGCGGCGTCGGCAGCGCGCGGCGCGGCGAACTGGACGACGCGCTGGCATGGGGGGCGCGCATCGTCACTGCGCGCGAGATGCACCAATCGGGCATCGATGCGGCTTTGCGCCACGTTCCCAAAGGCGCGCGCTGCTTCATCACCATCGACTGCGACGGCCTCGATCCTTCCGTGATCCCGGCGGTGGTGGCCCCGGCGCCGGGCGGCCTGACCTACTGGCACGTAGTCGACCTGATCCACGGCATCGCCGCGCGCGCGCAAATCGTCGGCATGGACCTGGTCGAATTCGCGCCGGACCTCGACATCAACGGCCACGGGGCGCTGACGGCAGCGCGCCTTGTCTGCAATACCATCGGGACGGTCGCGCGGGCAATCGATGGGAGGACATCGCAATGATCCCGCGTACCGTCTACGCCGGCGAGCATGAGTTGTTCCGCGAAACCGTCCGTGCCTTCATCGAGAAGGAGGTGGTGCCCCATCACGCGCAGTGGGAAAAGGACGGCGTGGTCAGCCGCGAGGTCTGGCAAAGGGCCGGCGCGGCCGGGCTGCTGTGCTGCACCATCCCGGAGGAATACGGCGGCGCGGGCGCGGATTTCAGGTTCAGCGCCATCGTCGTCGAGGAACTTGCGCGCGCGGGCACGACCGGGCCCGCCTTCTACCTGCATTCGGACATCATCGCTCCCTACATCGCGGCCTATGGGTCCGAGGAACAGAAACGCCAATGGCTGCCCAAGATGGCCGCCGGCGCGGCGATCGGCGCGATCT
Organism: Alphaproteobacteria bacterium; assembly: GCA_041557595.1. GTDB lineage: Bacteria > Pseudomonadota > Alphaproteobacteria > UBA8366 > UBA8366 > JAOTYV01. The sequence continues at coordinate 6,072 of JBFFGE010000048.1, read as the reverse complement.
CCATGACCGAACCGGGCGCGGGCTCGGATTTGCAGGGCATCCGCACCCGGGCGGTGAGAGACGGCAACGACTATGTCCTGAACGGGCAGAAGACATTCATCAGCAACGGCCAGCTCGCCGATCTCGTGATCGTCGTGGCGAAGACCGACCCGGACGCGCGCGGCAAGGGCATCAGCCTGATCCTGGTGGAGGGCGATCGCGACGGGTTCGAGCGCGGCCGCAATCTGGAGAAGGTCGGCTACAAGGCACAGGACACCTCGGAGCTATTCTTCAACGACGTCCGGGTGCCCGCCGCCAACCTGCTGGGTGCCGAAGAAGGCCAGGGCTTCGTGCAGTTGATGCAGCAATTGCCGCAGGAGCGCCTGCTCGTCGCCCTCCGGTGCGCCACGTCGATCGAGGCGGCGCTGGACTGGACGGTTCAATACGTGCAGGAGCGCAAAGCCTTCGGCCGGACGCTTGCGACCTTCCAGAACACCCGCTTCACGCTGGCCGACATCAAGACCGAGGCCGCCGCCTGCCGCATCTTCATCGACCGCTGCCTCGAGCTGCATGGGAACGGCAAACTGACCGCCGAGGACGCGGCGATGGCCAAGCTGCACTCGACCGAACTGCTGTGCCGAGTGCTCGACGACTGCGTCCAGCTGCATGGCGGCTACGGCTATATGTGGGAATACCCGATCGCCCGCACCTGGGCCGACGCCCGCATGAGCCGCATCGCCGGCGGCACCAGCGATATCATGCGCGAGATTATCGGACGGGGACTTATTGAGTCATAGGGTAGCCCGGTCTTCTCTTTTCACGCTGTCTAAACGACCCGCCATCCCATTCTGACAACGAAACGAATTTCTTGATTTGGCGACGCCCAACGTTACAACAGTACCGCAAGCGGTCGTGTTTCGATATTTGCCCGAACGGCAATGGAGACCCATCCGCTACCGAATTCGGACGAATAGGGACAACGCGACGCATGAAGCTTTCGATCAAATATCTTCTCCTCGGATTGACGCCCCTGATTTTTGGGGCGTTTTGTATGACGGCCCCGACCGCCATCGGCAAACCGCTCGTCGCCACCCAGCATTCGCCCGCAAAATGGGCCGGCAAGGCCAACTGCAAGAGCAAATTCGGCGCCTATAAGGACGCCAAGGGCGTCGCCTGGAACCCGGCCTTCCGCAACCTCATCCGCGGTCAATGCTGGAGCTGCCCGGCCAGCGCCCCGCACCGGACGACCTTTCCGGTAAAAAGCGCCAAGGCCTGCAAGCGCAAGGCGTACAAGAAATACAGGCGCGCCGCCGGCCCGAAAAATCCCGGCGGCAAATTGGTCAAAACGAAATGCGGCAAGGGCTGGTTCCTCGATGTCGGCGAGGGCAAGTGCTATTCCTGCCAGGGATACAAGCGCTCGCTCAAATCTGTCACCGGCGCCAAGGCCTGCTACAAGCGCGTCAAGGCGAAGCGCGTGGCGGCGCTGTACCGGGGCAAGGCGGGCTGCGGCAAGCGCAAGTTCCGCAACGGCGTGCTCGACCAATGCTATTCCTGCCCGCGCGGCTATGCGCGCGGCGTCGCTCTCGGCAAGGATCTGACCAAGCAACCGAAAGCCTGCGTTCGCGTCACGATCAATCCGCCGAAGCTGCGTGTAAAACCGCCTAAGGGGCTGGTCAAGCGCGCGATGAAGGAAATCCGACCCTATTCCGATCTGATCGTCCAGGCGATTCTCAGCCTGCCGCGCGCGCAAAAGGCCCTGATTACCGGACAGGACCCCAAGACATACAAAGACAAGGACCTTGCGGCAGCGATCGCGCGCTTCAACAAGAAAAACAATCGTGCCGGCGTGGCGCCGGTGGTCCAGGTGGCGTCCGCCGCCAACCACATGGCCCTACTCGAGACGTTGCAGCAGGCTCGTCTGCAACTTCCGTCCATCAAACATTTCAGCGTCGGGGTGGTCGGCGACGGCACCTCGCCCTTTCTGGTCGGCGGCAACGGGTCTGCCGAAGTGGTTTGGCGCACGGGCCGGGCCAAGCCGATCGGCCTTATGACCGGCGTGAGCGTCACAGTCGGCGCACCGGCGCCCGGCGGCGATGCGTCGGCCTTCGTCGGGTTCTACACGGTCGAGGAAAGGGAGCTCAAGGGCTTCTCCTGGAGCGTCGAAATCGGCTACCGCATGGCCCCGCCGGTCGGGTCCGCCGCGACCCCTGCCGGCGTCCTGCCGCTGCCGCTGCCGCCCGGAAAAATGCCCAAGGGTCTCGACATCCAGGCGATCTTCCTGTTCGACAATACGCCCGGAATCCAGCCGCCCAAATTCGCCGGCCTGGTGGTCGGCACCGGCGTCGGCTCACCCGGCGGCGAAGCGGATATCGGGGTCAATTTCTCGGCGCTGCTAAAGTAAAAGTAACCCGACCAACTATCGGTAATATCGGATAAAATGGACCATTCGCCCATCGGCGGACCGGTCCGGGGCGCGCTCCCTTTACAGGACGTTAAGGGAACGGCCCGATACTCGATGCCACACTCGTTCTCCCCTCATTGCGACGGAGACAGGCATGCGGGTCGCGCTGCGCCACCGGGGAACCGGTAAGATCAGGCACGTCGATACCGGATGGAGCTGGTCGATCTTCCTCGCCGCCGGCTTCTTCGGCCTGCCGCTGTTCCTGCGCGGGATGTCGTTCTGGGGCACGGTCATGGTCGTCACCTGGTGCCTGCGGCTCTTCCTGCCGAGCGCGACGGGATCGCTGGCGGAGGCCGCCGAGTTGCAGATTTACCTGTCCGTCGCCATCGGCGCGCTCTGCCTCTATCTGGGTTTCTAGGGAAACGCGCTGTCGGCCCGCCACTACATCGCCTGCGGTTACGACTTCACCGACCCGAGCGGCACCGAAGCCCGCGTCGCCAGTGCGGAATGGGGGTTGTGAGAGATGTCGATCATTCGTTTTCTGCATATACCGCGCCCTAAATACTGTCGCACAAATTAGCGTCGCCGCCCTCCACCATCCGATTTTGCACCGCGCCTCTTCCCGTCTATAATCCTGCTGTCGCATCCCGCTTACCTGTGGAATGGGACGCGTTCTCGGGGCGGGGTGAAATTCCCCACCGGCGGTATATGCACCCGTGCATGAGCCCGCGAGCGCCCATCGACTGGTGTATCGGCCAGCGGCGGGGTCAGCAGAGCCGGTGTGAAACCGGCGCCGACGGTGAGAGTCCGGATGAGAGAGAACGGGATGACGGTCTCCTGCGCCGCCGCCTGACTGGTGCGCATCGTTGTTTCCCGAACGCCCTGGGTCTGGTCTTGAACAACGAGGTATCGCCATGTCGGAGCCCCTTCGCACCAAAGTCGATCTGTCGCAAACGACCGCTACCGGCGGGTCCGGCGGCGACGGCCGGATCGCCTTCGTCCAGGCCTGCTGGCACAAGGACATCGTCGACCGGGCGCGCGAGTCGTTCATCGCCGAAATCGGCGGGCACGGCGTGGCGGCGGACCGAATCGACGTGTTCGAGGTGCCGGGCAGTCTGGAAATCCCCCTGCAGGCGAAGCTGCTGGCCAAGACGGGCCGCTACGCGGTGATCGTCGCCGCCGGGTTGATCGTCGACGGCGGCATCTACCGGCACGATTTCGTGGCCTCCACCGTGCTGGACGCGATGATGCAGGTCCAACTCGACACCGAGGTGCCGATCCTGTCCGTGGTGCTGACACCGCACCATTTCCACGAGAACGGCGAGCACGCCCGCTTCTTCCACGACCACTTCGTGGTCAAGGGCAAAGAAGCGGCCGAGGCCTGCGCGATGACCCTGGGCAATCAACGGGCCTTCGCGCGAACCGGATAATTCGCTTTAGTTGCGGCCGATCATTCGAAAATCGACGTGTTAGCGGCGCGTTCGCCAATCATCGCCAGGCCAGAGGATTGGCGCATCGGACAACGGACCAGCGAGATATTGCAGCAGGTACGTAATTCGACCGGACAGCAATTCTTTTTGTAACTCGAAATCGCCCAACATTTCAGTCGGAACATTGCTGTGGATCTTGCCGTCCAGTGCCCGTACGGCCCGTTCCAAAGCATCGTGTACATAGTCGAGAGTGAGCGTTTTCCGAAGAAATTCAACGTTCGCGGCATTCCAGCCTTGATCGTATATGAAACCTTCGGTTTCCCACGGCCAAAGTGGACCGCCACCTTCAGTCGGTGTCCATGGAGTAAAAATTGGATTGTCCCGCTCTTCGTACATCAAGCTGGAGATATACTGGAGGCCACCAATGGTATGCCCGGCTGTCTCGAAGCCCCACCAGCGCGTCCAAAGCTCGCCAAGAGATGGGAATGCGACTGCGTATGTTCCCAGAGCCCCCACCCAGGCATACGCCGAGAGCCACGGACCATCGTGAGAAAGCGCGTTCTCGCAATCGATTTTGTCGAGAATGCAGTCCCGCATAAATCCTTCTGCGGCTTTGGCCCGCTGCTGCACTAATAATCGGCCGCTCAGGTAGTCCCAGCGTGACGCAATCGCCGTCGCGAAGTATTCCCTATAGCCGCAATATTTTGAATTGTGATTTGCAAAGAGATCGGTCCGCCAAGCTAGAAGACAAAGCGGCAATAGATGGGCAAACAGATTTTCTTGTACCTCCGTGTAGTTAATGTCATGTGCGTAGTCGATCAGATCGTCTGGATCCGGATCGTCATCCTTAATGGCACAGAGCCGAGCGTAATGCCGCGCATCGAAGTCGAACGGCTTCTGCCAAATGTCCGTCGGCGCTTTGGGGCGACCATAACTGCGCAAAAACTTTTTAAAATCCGACCGCACGGCATTACCCGCCTCTCCTACCGCCGTGCGCTCCGGTCCGGCAGTTCCAGCCCAACGCCCAGCAAATGACCGAACAGATCGGACAGCTTGTCGGTGTCCGCCTTCGGCAAGGGCGGCTTGCAGATGGAGTCGATGTTGATCTTCAAGTGATCGACATTGCCGGTGCCGAACAGGACGACGCTGACGCCCGGCTCGTGGCGGACGAAGCGGTAGGCGGCGTCGGTCAGGCTGCTGGCGCCGCCTTCGTGGATCAGAAAACCGAGCGGATCGTCCATCTCGGCCAGAGCTTGCGAAATTTCGCCCTTTTCCGCCCGCTCCCGCATCACCGCCTGCAGATTGCCCGGCTGGCTGAACACGTTGCGCACGACGAACATGAGCAGCGTGCCGATGCCGTGCTTGATCGTCTCGGGGAACACTTTGTGGCGCGCGTTCTGGTGCATCATGTTGAAGCCCAGCATCATCACTTCCCAGATGCCGTCCTGCACCGCTCGCTGAAGCATCTTCTGCTCATGATCGAAGGGCGAGGTTTCGGTAATGCCGAGATGGCGGAACTTGCCCTTCTCCTTCTCGCGCAACAGCGCGGGCGCAAGTTCGTTCAGCGCGTGGTCGTAGGCATCGGGCGCCACCGCATGGAGCTGGAACACGTCGACGTAATCGGTGTCGAGCTCACGGAGCGAATTGTCCAGGCTGGCGATGATTTCCTCGGCCGACGCCACGCCATCCTTGCCGCGCATCGACGCCTTGGTGGTCACAACCACCTGGTCGCGCGGCACCGATTTGATCGCCTTGCCGACGATGCCCTCGGTCTTGTAGTTGGCCGCGGTGTCGAGCAGGTTCACGCCGAGGTCCATCGCCGCGCACACCAGGCCGACCGATTCGTCCTCGCTCATGCCGCGTGTCTGGCCGAGCCGGCTGTTGCCGCCGCAGCCGAGGCCCGCGACGCTGACCTTCAAGCCGGTTTTTCCGAAATCAACGTAGTCCATGCCTGCTTCCCATGCGTTTGATGTTTCCGATGGCGCGCGATCCCTTGCACCGGCGCGCGCAAAGGCTTGTACTATAAATCGGCAAAACGGTCGCTTGGCAATCGCGGCCACCGCAATAAAACATGGGGAGACTCAGATGGACCTGGGCATCAAGGGTAAGCGCGCGCTCGTTTTGGGATCGAGCAAGGGGCTGGGCAACGCGACCGCGCACACGCTGGCCGGAGAAGGCGTCGATGTCGCGGTCAGCAGTTCGAGCCTGGAACGCGCAACCGAGGCCGCCAAGGCCAGTGCGGCGGTCGTATCGTGGCCCAGC
>JBFFGE010000047.1:0-26412 GCA_041557595.1 Alphaproteobacteria bacterium | reverse complement strand
GGCGCAGTACGACACGCTGCTGATCGAGGCGCTGGCCGCCCGGCTCGCCGCCGAACTGGCCGAGACGCTGACCCAGTCGAACAGCAAGAAGGAATTCGCCGAGCGGCAATACGCCGAGGTGCTGGTCCGCGCCCGCCGCGCCGACGCCCAGGAAAGCACCGCGCGTCGCCTGTTTCGCAGTTCCTGGTTGGAGGCGCGCACGTAATGCCGAAAGCCTCCCCTGCCTACACGGCGTTTAATGCCGGTGAATGGTCGCCACTTCTCGAAGGGCGGCAGGATCTGTCCAAGTATTTTTCGGCCCTGCGGCGCATGCGGAATTTCTACCCAAAGGTCCAAGGGCCCGCAATTCGGCGGCCCGGGACGCGTCATGTGGCCGAGGTCAAGGACAGCACGCGTACCGTTCGGCTTTTGCCGTTCGAGTTCTCGGTCCAGCAGGCCTACATCATCGAAGCCGGCCATGTTTATTTGCGGTTTTTTCGGGACAATTCCCGGATCGAAACAGCGCCGGGCGTCGCCTATGAGATCGCCTCTCCGTACCAGGAAAGCGACCTGGAAGCGCTGAAATTTGTCCAATCGGCGGACGTGCTGTATCTCTTCCATCCGTCATACATGCCGCGCAAACTCTCGCGATTCGGCGATACCAACTGGACCCTGACCGCAATCGAACCGGCCGACGGGCCGTACCTGCCGGCGAACACGACGCCGACGACGCTGACGCCAAGCGCGGCAAGCGGTTCGATAACCGTGACCGCCAGCGCGACCGACGGCATCAACGGTGGCGTCGGGTTCAAGGCGACGGACGTCTCCCGGCTGATCAGGCTCAAGAACAGCGGTGTCTGGGGCTATGGGGAAATATCGGCATGGATATCGGCCACACAGGTTACGGTTCAAGTGAAACGGAATTTTGGCGCGGCGTCGGCGACCGCCGATTGGCGGCTGGGCCTGTGGTCGGACACCACCGGATATCCCGGCGCGGGCACTTTCTATGAAGATCGCTTGGCGCTGGCGGGGGGGCCGGATTTTCCGCAGCGGCTCGATTTGTCGCGCACCGGCGACTACGAGAATTTCATGCCGACGGAGGCGGATGGAACCGTTGTGTCGGATAACGCCCTCGCCTTTACGCTGAATGCAAACAACGTCAATGCGATCCAGTGGTTGCTCGACCATGAAAAGGCGCTGATGGTCGGGACCGTCGGCGGCGAATGGCCACTGAGCCCCTCCAACGCCGGTGAGGCCCTGGATGCGGCGAATCCGCCGCAGGCCCGACGGGCGACGGTCTATGGCAGCGCGAATGCAACCCCGGTCAAGGTGGGTGGCACGATACTGTTCGTGCAGCGGGCCGGCCGCAAGGTCTTCGAACAGGCATTCGCTTTCGAAAGCGACGGATTCAGAGCCGGCGACCTCACCGAATTGGCCTATCAGCGGGAGCCCGATTCAATTCTCTGGGCGGTTCGGCGCGATGGCCGGCTGATCGGGCTTACCTATCGGCGCGAGCAAGATGTTGTCGGGTGGCATCAGCACGTGCTGGGCGGCAAATCCGATGCGGCAGGGGCGTCGTCCCGTGTCGAGAACATTGCCGTCATTCCATCATCCAATGGCAGCCGGGACGAACTGTGGATTGTTGTGCAACGCAGGATCGACGGCTTTATCCGGCGGTTCATCGAATATTTGGAATCGCCGCTCGAAGAGGATGCCGATCAGGCGGACGCTTTCTACGTGGATTCCGGCCTGATTTATGACGGCCCGGCGACAGCCATCTTGGCCGGTCTCGACCATCTGGAAGGGGAAACGGTGCAGATTCTTGCCGATGGCGGATCGCATCCGGACAAGGTTGTCGCCGATGGGAAAATCACGCTCGACCGCGCCGTGACCAGGGCGGCAGTGGGACTGGCGTATGATCATTTGTCCATATTACAGACACTGGATATCGAAGCCGGGGCCGCCGACGGCACGGCGCAGGGTAAAATCAAACGCATCACCGGCTGTACTGTCCGGCTGCATCGGTCCTTGGGAGTGTGGGCCGGGGCGGAGGAGACGGCGATCGATCCGCTACCCGAATTGGTGTTTCGCGATCCGTCGACCGCGATGGGGACTCCGACACCGCTCTACAGCGGCGACAGTTTCATCCCCTGGCCCGGTGGATACGACCGCGTCGGGAGAATAACCGTCGTTCCGCGCGGTCCGTTTCCCTGCACCTTGGTAGCGCTCTATCCGCAACTCGTGACGCAAGACCGGTGACGGTCAGCTTCGTGCCGCTCGAATCCTGGCATTTCGATGCAATCGAATTGCAGGATGCCCAGCGGGATCTACGGCCCATGCTGAATTTGGCGGATTACCGGCGCGATTTGTTGCGCCGCTCGGTCGCATTCACGGCGATCGACGACGGTGTGATCGCCATCGCCGGTTTGGCGACGGCCTGGCCCGGCCGGGACGTCGCGTGGTCGCTGCTGTCTAATTGCGGCTCGTTTCGGTTCTTGGCGATCCATCGCGCGGTGCAGGTATTTCTGGACGATCGGCCGACGCGGCGCATCGAAATGACCGTCGATGTGAGTCACGACAGCGCCAGGCGATGGGCCCGGTTGCTGGGATTTCAGGAGGAAGGATTGATGCAGGCATACACACCGGATGGCCGGGACGCCATCCTCTACGCCCGGGTGCGCCATGAGCGGGGCTGAGGCAGTTCTACTTATTGCAGGAACCGCGTTAAGTGCGGCCCAATCGATTACGGCGGCCAATAATCAAGCTAAGCTCGCCAGCCATGATGCTGCCGTTGCCGAGCAAAATGCGCAACTGGCGGAGCGCCAGGCGGCGACCGATGCTGCACGGCAACGGCGCGATGCGGCGCGGGCGCTCGGTAAACGGCGGACGGCAACCGGTGCGGCCGGCGTCAGCATAGAGGGCAGCCCGCTCGATCTGCTTGAGGATTTGGCGGCTGAAAGTGCGCTCGAGGTCCTCGGTATTCGCAATCAGGTTGCGTTGCGAGCGCGCGATTTCCGCATTGGCACCGCGCGCACTCAATTTCAGGCCAGAGCCGGCAAACAACAGGCGGCACTGGGAGCAGCATCGGCGCTCATTTCTGGTAGCGGCCAATTCGCTGGGAAGGTTGGCGCCGGCGCATTCAACGATCCATTTGGGATTTCGCCAAAGAAAAATACCCCTGGAAAAACGAGTTGATAGTGGGGGGCATTTTTTTGTCTTGAGTCGAGTCCACAAGTCACCGAACGGGAGGATGTATGCAGGAAATTCCGGAAATAACGCCGGACGCTGCGCGGGCGGAGATCGATGCCATGCCGTTGGACGGCGCATTGTTGTCGATCCTGCAGGATCCGGCGCATCCGGGGCATAAGGCGGCGACGGAACATCGCCGTTCGCTATACGCCGTGGCCTATCCCGCCGAACCGACGGCGGGTATGTCGGGCGGTGTAGAAACAGCAGAGAACCCGGTCAGGATTGATCCAGCGGGCCGCTCATTCTTCGAAGCGCCATCCTCGCCGAAGGAGTATCGCTTCGACGCCACACCGCCGGAGCTCCGGCACGACGCTGCGCTGGAACAAAAAGTCAGGGGCTGGTTTCATAAAGCGGGCGTCCCTCCATGGCTGGCGCGCAATTTCGTCAATGAATGGAATCGACGTGCCGGAAGTCCCACCGGTTCGGATCGGTCGGAGCAGGACGCGGCGACTGCCGAAGCGGCGCTGCGCCGCCGATGGGGTGCCGACTATGACGCCAAAATCGACAAGGCGAATGGCGTACTGCGGGCGATCGGCAATGAGGAGATATTCGACCTGTTGAACCGTTCCGGCCTTGCAAACGATGAATACCTGATCCGCCAGCTCGCCGCGCTTGCCGAAAGCCGTGACGGTACGTAGCGGCGGCCGCAATTACGACTTCGCGAACATTCAAAATTCGAGGTAGTCCATGACCCTGACATCGACGGTCAATCGCGTTTCCTATGACGGGGACGGCAGTACGACAGATTTCCCGGTACCGTATGCTTTCCTGGATGCCAGCGACCTGGAGATCATCGAACGCGATTTGACGACCGGGGCGGAGACGTCCAAATCGTTGAACAATGAGTTTACCGTATCCGGCGGAATGGGCGCGAGTGGTGCGGTGAGTGCGACATCGGCCCCGCCGGTCGGCGTGAGTTGGACCATTGTCCGGCGCACGCAGCGTTTTCAGGCAATCGACTACACCGACAATGATCCATTCCCCGCCGCAACCCATGAAAGCGGTCTCGACCGGGTTACCATGATCGTCCAGGATGCCGCCGCCGACGTGGACCGTGCGCTCCGATTTCCGACAACCGATTCCTCGACGATTCCAGGCGAAATTCCGAATAGCGGACTGCGCGCCAACAAATTCCTCGCCTTCGACGGTGCCGGAAATCCAATTGCATCCGCCGGCGGGATTAGCGGCAGTATCCCGGTAAGCGGGTTTATGCAGGCGGTCTTGGATGACATCGATGCGGCGACCGCCCGGCAATCGCTGGGTCTGGTCATCGGTACGGATGTGGCGCCGGCGGGGGCGACGGGCGACTATGTCGGCAAGGTGGATCTGACAATCCGATCGACGCCCCCGGTGGGCTGGATCGTGCTCAACGGCGATAGCATCGGCGACGCCGGATCGGGCGCGACCCTGGCCGACCCGCAGTATGAGGAACTGTTCAAAGAATTTTGGGCGTCGATTGCGGATGCACACGCGCCGGTCTCGACCGGACGCGGCGGGAGTGCGCAAGCGGATTGGAATTCGGGCAAGACCCTCACGATGCCGGATGCCCGTCAGCGTTTGCCGATCATGGCGGGTGCGGTCGGCGGCTTGACCGCCCGGACGCTGGGCGACGTCGGCGGCACCGAAGTTCACACGCTGACCATCGATGAAATGCCGGGGCACGACCACAACGTCGACGAATGGCGTTCCAATGATTTCGACTCCACCGGCGGGAGCAAATTCGTCATGGCCGACACCAATGGCTCGCAAAACCTGAACGTCAATCAGGGGATGCATCCCCGCGGCGGCGATCAGCCGCACAACAACATGCCGCCATGTATCGCGCTGAATTTGATCGTGAAGTTCTGATCGATTCACCTCTGCATCAGGCTGCGACCGGCGCGCTTCGTTTTCAGAAAGGGATGAAACATGAAAATTTCCGCAACGGTGGCGGCGCCCAATGTCGGAGTCGCCCGATGACGGATATCAACCCGGCCGAGACGAAGAGCCTGCAGGCCCATGTCGTATCCTGTGGCGTGCGGTACAAGAATCTGTACGACCACATGAAATCATTGTCGCGCAAGATTACCCGGCTTGAAGCGGGCATGGTGACCGGAATGGTCATCATTATCGGCTTGCTGGCGAAAATGGCCTTTTGGCCGTCGGGCTAGGCCAATGTGGCGATGGACGTTCCCGCTGTCGCTGGTGGTTTTGATTTCATGCGCCGGTTCCGGCTGGGCGCAAGGCGTCTGCGGCGATCGAGAGAAAATCGTCGCGGCGCTTGAGCAAGCCTATGGCGAACGGAAATCCGCCGTAGCACTGACCGGCAGCGGCGGCCTTGTGGAACTCTATGTCGCCGCCGATGGGAGTTGGACCTTGCTATACACCGTGCCGGCTGGGCCGACCTGTCTCTTGGCCGCCGGCGAAGCATGGGAAAGCTTGGCGGCCAGCCCGAATCCGCCAAAAACCAGAGTTCATTAAATTGGAATGCTTGGGGCGATTGCAGGCCAGTCGCATCCATCGATTTCGCATCGGCCGCCTTTAGGGCGGTCTTCTCAGTATTGGAAGGAAACCGATATGGCTAGGTACTCGAAACTCATTATTGCGGTCCTGGGCGCGGTCATCGTCGCCGTCCAGACGTTTCTTGGCATCGATCTCTCCGGACAGGGCATTTCCGCCGAGGCGGTGATGGCGATTCTCGTTCCATTGCTGACGGCATTCGGCGTTTGGGCCGTGCCCAACGTCGATGACGGGAAACAGTGACATGCGGAAGTACGCGGCGCTTCTTATCGTCCTCGTGGCCGCTGGTTGTGCAGGCTCGCTGCAATCGACTGCGGCCACGCCGCAGCAACGCCTGTACGCTGCCACGGGCGATTACATCGTTTACGGCCAAATCGTCCTGCAAACCGTGTCCGACCCGCTGACCTTGCCGGAGACAAAGGCGACCTTGAAGGAGCTGGATCGCCGGGTCTACGCGGCGCTCGGGATTGCGCGAGCGGCCTATGATCGGGGCGAGCTGACCGAGATTACGGTGCTCGTCGCGGAAACCGCCTTGCGGGAACTTCGAACGAGATTGGTGACAGAAGGGAAGCTGACACAATGAAAACCGGTACGGCGCTCTTGCTCGCCAAGCTGCTCGACCTCGCGATTGGGCTGCTGGCGTCCTATCCGCTGTCGCAGGCGAAATTCAAGACCATGCACGCCAAGCTCCAGAAGGCGGTCGACGAAGGCCGCGACATGACCGACGCGGAAATGGCCGATGTCTTCTCGGATGCAGACGATCTCCACGACCGCATTCAAGGGGCTTAGAGGGGCATCGCAGTTTTGCAGGTCCGCGATTCGGCCTGCAGGGGACCGCATCCCGCTTGCGGGCAACTCAGGGCCATGCATGTGCGGTGTGACTTTCAATGTTCCCGAATCATCGGCACCTTTGTTAAGGGTCCAAGTCCTTGGTCCCGTCCGGGCATCGAAATGGGTCATGTCTCGCTACGTGCAATTCAACGTCCCGAATAGGTGCCGAGCGCAATGAACCGCCGCCCTCTCTATTTTCTTGCTGGGGCCGCGGCAATGCTAACTGTCCTATACGGTTTCTTTTTCGCATCGGTGCCGGCGGAGCGCGCGTTAGGTTCAACCGACATTCAGGATTCACATTTTGTGTTTGATGTGATTCCTAGCTCCCGACTGTTTCACAGTTGGAGGTGTTGGTATGGTCAAGCGCGATGAGCTATCCGATCAGCAGTGGCGGAAGGTCGCCAAGCTTGTGCCCGGCAAGATCGGTGATCCGGGCCGGTCGGGAGATGACAATCGGCGATTTATGGTCGCATACCCATGGGATGAGCGCGAAACAACTGACCTACTTTACGAGTTCAGGGCGAATTGACGTGGGCCAGGGCGTCTATGGGCGATTTCAGGGAACGCTAAGACCGAAACCGTGAACCGAGATCCTTTTCCCGGGATCGCGCTCCGGATGCCTCTGGAAATGTAGAAAGCGGAGAATTAGGGCAAATCCCGAGCGATAGGTCACTTCATATGACTAAATTTAAACAAGAAATGGTCTAGCCACCGATGGTATCGGCCGAGCGCTTGAGAGAAACCGGCGCTTCCTGCTGTAACGGAGCAGTCTCGGAAGGCGGTGTCCGGAAGGGTTGAATTTTCTGTTCGGCGTCCTCGCCCAGGGCATTCGTCGGCATGGCTTCGTCAGCTGGCGACCAGGTCGACAAATACTCCCGTCCGGAGGCACGCATCTCGACGATATACAGGCGCTTTTCATTGCTGCCGTCCGCCAGGAACCGGAACGGGCCATTCAAGCCGGTAAACCCCTGTTCGCGGGTAATGAACGCGGTGTCGAGCGGTTCGGCGGCTTCATTATTTCGCGCTGTCGTGACAACCGTGACCGCGTCAAATGCCGCGGCCGCAAGTGCGCCCGGTTTATAGCCGAAGACCTCATTGAATCGTGTTTGGAAGGCGGACCAGTCCGAGGAGAGCGGGGTAACAAATTTGCTCCCGATAAGATCGCGTTTTCCTTCGATGCCGCCGCTGTCCCAAATGCTGGTACCAAGCAATTGAACTTCGGGCAGCGTGGCATTGAAATATTCGAACATGGGAGCAAGCACCAGCAACGCCTTACCGCCAACCGGCAACACAATCGAGTCGACCTCTATGGGCCCAAGCGTTTCGCGATGTTCAAATTCCGCGAGTGCCGCCGCCATCGCCTGATGCGGCGTCTTGGAAACCCTCAGTTTCTGATTGTAAATCACCAAGAGGTCGGCGATCGCGGAGCCATAATCCGGCGCGCTTGGCCTTGAAGGGCGAAGCGGGTCCGAATTTGAGCCCGGTTGGTAGGACGCCTGGTTGATCGTGGCCCTTTCGGAAAGGCGCGATGTTTTCTGCATTGCCACTTGCATGGCTCGCTGCGGATCGTCGAACGTTTCATACGCCCGTTTGATAGGCGCGACGATATTCTGCAACGCTTTCTTGCGTTGTTTGTATTTCGTGATGGCTTCGACGTGCTTCGAAATTGCGGTGTAGTCATCGCTGTCGCGATAGAGACGGACATCGACGAGTTTGATCTGTCCGGCCTTGTCGGTCTGGACGAGCCGATCGCGGATTAACCGGAGATACCCCGTGTCCGGCCCAATGAGCGCGACGCGACGCCTATCGGTCTGTCTCAAATGTGCCGATAGTGCGGTAATCTGTGTATCCGGGAGGTTGCCGATCAGAAATACCGGGTCGCCGGCGACGGCACGATTGTTCGAAAATGCGATCGCCTGAATATTGGCGGCGCGCAGCGTCGGCTTAATTGCTTCGACCGATTGCGAAAATAGCGGGCCGAGCACGATTTGCACCCCTTCCGAGACCGCGCTCTCCGCGGCCTCGATCGCACCGCCAGTGGTTCCCTTCGTATCCTTGGGCAGGATCACGATGGATTCTTCGTCATGATCGAAAAGGGCAAGTATCCCTGCGTCCCGGAGTTGAACGCCGAGCCGCGCGTGCGGCCCACTCAGGGGTACGAGCAGCGCGATCTTCAGTTTGCCGTTCTGTTGAAATCCAGGCGGTACGCTATCGCCGGGATCGGAATTCCATAGCGACACGGGCGCGTCACTTTGCCGGGTATCCGGTACCGTATCGCAACCGGTCGCCAGCAGGGCGGTAAACGCCAACAACAACGCCCAGCTCTTTCGCTGGTACACGTTTGTCCAGGCCAATGCCTGCCATAATTTTCTTCTGAATTCACTCATGCGCCAATACCGATGCGCTACCCCTCTCAGATGACCCGGTGCCGGCCGGGCCGATGTCCGTTCCGTTGGTTTTACCGCAGCAAACGGATCGTACGATTTATGTTCATTTTCGCGACGGACCGTGCCACGCCCACATATCAGGACGATACCCCACATCGCCGACGATGATGGTCGCAGAATAGCATCGGAGTGTAGACATCCAATCGATTGAATGTACAGCCGTTGGATTAACCCGAAAGTATTATTTAACATCTTCGAACCGGCGAAACCTCGAGCGCTTGTCGTTATACTTTTGGACTAGGCTGAATGAGCGAAAATCGCAGCTAGGCCATGAACGATATGGCGATATGATCCGCGCATAGAACAAGCCAAACAATTTGCTCCAGAAAACCCCCGCCTGTTTCCCGAGGCGGGGGTTTTCTCTGTCGATTTTATACCGTTGAATTGACAGCGGGCATTCGACCGCGCCAAGCCGTCGCGCACCGTGAGAACTCTTAGACATTCGTGAAATTGAAGACCGCTGCCGCACCGTAAAGGGTGCTCCGGTGGCGTGCCGTATTGGACAGGAGTCGATCCACAGAATGCCGAATATTCCAATCGATCTATCCAGCCACCCCGAGTTCACCTCGACTTTGGGAGCAGGAGGCGGCCCGGGCCCGGAAAACACCGGGCGTCTCCAGGAGCTCGACCGCGTGAAGCAGCGTATCGAGCAGGAAATCCTGGCGGCGACATTCCTGTTGGACGGTACGCGCGACCTCCAGGCGGGAACGCGCGATCCCGGCGCCACGGGGCCGCAATTTTTCGAGCAATTCCGCGAGAAAAACGAGCAACGCAAAGATCAGGCCCTCGCCGCGGCACCGGAAGGAATGCGCGCTGTCTTGCGGGAGGATTTGACGGTGCTCGGCGCGGCGATAAACGATCGGTCGGTGCTGCTGGAAGGCACGTCCCGGGCGGTTCAGCGCAGGGTTCGGCTCAGGACACTGTTTGAAAGATACGGGGATATTGTCCGCAACGATCCGACACAGCTGACCGCAATCGCGTCTCGGGCGACGGCGGTGTTCGACGATATGAACCTTCCGGAAGACCGGCGCGCGAATATTCGCCGCGAGGTGCATGACCTGATCGGAAATGCCGCCCTGGACGGCCTGATCGATGATCCGGTGGATGCGCAAGCAATGCTGGAGTCCGGCGCATTCGACGCACTGCTGACGCCGGAATCCCTGACGACCCGGCGGGCACAGGTGAACGGTGAAGTGCAGCGCGCGCAAGTGATTGCGAAGGAGCGCGCGATGATCGAGTTGTCGGACGCCGCGGATGCCGGCGGCCTGACCGAAACGACTATCGGCGCCGCCGTGCAGGCGGGCCAACTGACGGCGTTGGAGGCGAATTTACTGCGCGCGAAGAACGAAGACGCGCTCGCGTCGGCGGCGCGCGAACAGGCGTTGCTGGAACGGATCCCGGCGAAAAACGGGCGCTTCGATCCGGGCGTACCGGAGGATCAGGAAACCGTCGACGCCCTATGGAAGACTGTTGGCGCAGAGATATCGGCGGGAAAGCCGGAGGAACAGGCATCTCGGGAACTGACTTTCGTGCGCAACCGAGGCGTCCTGCCGATGGCGCTGCGCAACAAATATGTGGGATTGCTCTATTCCGCGGACCCCGCGCTGCAGGTCGCCGGCGCGAAGGCGTTCGGGGCGCTCGAGAAAATCAATCCGCGGTTGGTCGAAAATTTTCCGCCGGAAGTGCGGGACCGGGCGCGGGCGATTGGGGAGTTCGCGGACATTCCTCTTGCGCCCGACCTGATGGTTTCGCTGGCGGAGGACAGTCTGGCGAAAACAAACCAAGACGAGATTCCCGAGGAATTTCCGGAAGAGACGGACGAAACGGCTCCACCGGAAAACGCGCCGGAAATTCGGCCGCCCGTCGAAGCTGACGATAGACTGACTGCACCGGCCAAGTCGCCAGCGGTGACAACGCCGATTCGGACATCGAAACAATTTGTCGGGCTGCTGGAAGAAACATTCGGTCAGCCGGACGAAATTGTCGATCAGCGTGCGCGGGAATCGGGGTTCGCGCCCGACCTTGTTCGGATTGCATTGTCTCTCGTCAGCGCCAGTGGTGCGAGTGAGGCAGGGCGCGCGGAGATCCTAGAACGGGCCCGCAAGGAAATTGCCGCGCTGCCGGACGACCGCGGAATTCCCAAGGAACAACTGCGCAAACTGGTCGACGATCTTGGTCCGGTGTTGGGCGACCGGAACAAGACGCTGCAGGCAATTGCGGCGAACCGGGATGCATTCCGCGATCGGTTTCAGCAAAACAGGGACCCGGGCGGGCAATTCCGCCGATTGGCGGCGACCTTCGCGCTGAACTCGGCATTCGAGGCCCGCCTGTTCGCCGATTTTTCCAAGGCGGAAGGTGGCCTGGACCCGACCGACCCGCGCAATGAGATCGGCGAGGAATTGCCGATCGAATCCGGCGCGGAGCGGCCGATCCGGTTGCCGCGTGTGGCGTTCTTCCGAAAGGGTAACGACAAGGCCTTTATGACGGTGCCGCACAGCGTCGCGACCGCCTTGATGAAAGAGCCGGCAGCGAACCAGGAAAAGTTCGAGTTTATCGAGAAATGGTTCTCCGGCGCGTTCACGACGGGAGAACTGGATGATCAGGCGAAGGCGCTCTTGGGTAGAGGGGATGCGCTGGATGCGTTTGTCGCCGCCGACCAAGCGCTTCAAGCCGGCAAGAATCAAACATTTGTATTGGCGTTGATTCTACCGACTTTCTTTCCGAAGCTCTCGGGAGAGTCGAATATCTTCCTGGATATCCTGTTTGAGATGTTGCCTGGAATTGGGCAAATCGTGGCGGTTAAGCAGGGCGTCAAAGATTTTGACGCGATGGCGGCGGCAATAAAGAAAGGGGACTTCGATGATGCTGCTTTGGCCGGACTTGGATCGGCACTGGAACTGGCGGCGCTCGTACCCGGCATTGGCCCATTGGTTCGCATATTTAAGAATTCGGTAGTCAACGTAAGTCGAAATCCAAGAGTTGCGCGTTGGTTGCGAGATACCGAAGGTGTCAAAAAATTACATAGCGGATTCGCAATAGGTAGAGCGCAGGAACTTACTTCCACTACCGATGTAGCAAGGCTTCGAGTAATAAGCCGATCAGCAACAGCAGAAGAAGTGTTCGCACCTGCATGGCCGACACTAAATCCAAGTCAGCAAGATACGCTAAGGGCACTGCTGAGCAACATCAATGGTGCCGCTGGCGAGGCGGAGATTTTGAAACTTCTGCAGAACGGCGATTTTACGACACAAATCACAAAGGCTGCGAAGACATTTGATACGGAAGATGGGGGCCGGATCTTCGATATCGTTACGGGCGAAGGCTTTCGGAGGATACTCAATACCTTTGTATTACCGCAGCGTGGTGGTCGCGGAACTTTGATTGAAGTGAAGACAAATGCTGCCATCGAATCTGATCTTCAGATACGCAAGAATGCACATCTCGAAAATAAGATTTTTGACGAGGGAAGCGTAACACCCAAAAATGCGCCGACTGAAAATCAAGTGGAATTCGAAGCGATACAACTTCTTCGCATGCCGGTCTTCAAAATACCAGAGGATCTATTCGTAACGACAGTGAGAAGTGTTGTTGCCGAGAACGTTAAAAAAGGGGGAACGGAATTAAAGCATCTGACGAAAAGGGACATCGATAATATTGTCGAGGCTGCTCGCAGTTGGCATCAGTCGGCGGGGAATGAGCTTACCAATCCAGTTGATGTTCTCACGGTTGTAACATCGATTGGAATGTTTGCCGCAGCGACAGAGGCAAATCGTTTGCGCATGGCACAAAAACGCGAATTCAATCGGCGGACGGGTAGGGATGTTGCGGAGTCATTGAATCAACCATTGGGCAGCTAAATTTCGGCTTAATATTGCCTCAAAGTGTAACCCTCACCTCACCAACCCGCTGCATTTCCCCACGATCGCCTGCACGCCATTCTCGGTCTCCACCCAGACCTCGCAGACCACGCGCGTCTTGCCGGCCGCTTCCGGCAGTTTCTCCACCACCTTACCCTTGGCGACGCAGAAGTCGTGTACGCCGACCGGGCGGCGGAAGGTCAGCTCGCTTTTCCCGCCGACGATCCATCCTTCCTCGAAACTTATCCGCATCATGCGGAAGATCAGCGCGGCGACCTGTGGCGCCACGGCAATCGGTTCGCGCAGGCCCTCGGCCTCGGCGGCCGCCTGGTCGTTGTGGATCGTCTTGACGCCGCCCGCGCCGAACATCCCCACATTGAAGCGGCGCGCCACCGGCGGCAGGTCGTAGCCGATTGGCGTTTCCGCGGTGATGATTCCCATTCTCTATCTTCTCTCCTAAAATTTCCCGCGACCGTCACAGGGCAACCGCCCTAGATTTTTTCATTCTTGATTCCGCTGTCGATGCCTTTGCCCGTGCGCGGTGCGTCCCGTTTGACGACATCGAGCACGTGCACCCGCGTCGTCTTGAAGACGATGTCGCCGGTCGCGTCGGTGCCGATCGATTCGAATTCGATGAATTCGCGCTCCTTGCGGATCCATTTGTTGAGGATCTTGCCGCGCACCGTGATCTCGTCGCCGGGCTTGATCGGTTTGACGTTTTCCAGCGTCCATTTGTAGAACAGTCCGCGCACGTTGAAAGTGCGCGACAACTGCCAGCGCGGCGGACGGTACTGGATCTGCGGCGGCGCGACGCGTCCGCCCCAGGGCGAGCCCAGCACGTACCATTCGTGGAAATCCTCATCCATCTGGCACTGTTTCTCGATGTCTTCCTCGGTGACCACCCACGTCATTTCTTCGAGTTCGTGGCCGATCTCGATGTCGTCATAGGTCGCGCGACGTCCGTGTTCGTCCTCTGCAATCCGTGTCGGTCCGGTTTCCACCATATTTTTGTCTCTCCCGCCCAGGCGCTCGTGGCAGCGTTTCGCTCTATGATACGATTTCCATTGAGCGCGTTTGAACGCCAAATCCTCCCATAGAGTATGCAGGAAGCCTGTGACGATGCCGAATCCGCCGCCCTCACCACCATCCCCGACCGCCCAAATCGCCGAATTTGCCGCGCGCTGCGCCTTTGCCGATATCCCCCGTGGTGTCCTGGAGCTCGCCAAGAAATCGATCCTCGACGCCCTCGGCGTCGGTCTTGCCGGCGCGGCGGATGAGGGCGCTGGTATCCTGCGGGCCTATGTCGAAAGTTTTGGCGGGGCCGGGTCGTCGGCGCTGCTGGGGTCATCGATCGCCGCGCCGCCGGCCCTTGCGGCGTTGTCCAACGGCATGGCGATGCATATGGACGATTATGACGATACGCTGCGGTCGTCGGTGACCGACCTGGACAAGGGCAGCATTCATCCGACGGCAGGGATTTTCTCGGCGGTCCTGGCGCTGGGGCAGGCGAACGGAAGTACGGGCGAAGCGCTGCTGACCGCCTATCTGGTCGGCGTCGAGGCAGCGGGCAAGATTGCCGACGCGCTGGGGTTACGGCACTTCCGGGCGGGCTTCCACGGCACGGCGACCTGCGTCGGGCTTGGCGCCGCGGTGGCCGGCGCGCGGCTGCTCGGGCTGTCTGCGGACGGTATCGCCACGGCGCTCGGTATTGCGGCCAGCGGTTCGGCGGGGCTGCGCGACAATTTCGGCACCATGGTGAAGCCGTATCATGCGGGACAGGCCGCCGAGAGGGGCGTCATGGCGGCGGAGCTGGCCGCACGCGGCTTTACGGCCAGCCGGCAGATACTGGAAGCGTCGCGCGGATTTTTCAGCGCCTATGGGGACGGTTTCGACCGACGCTGGATCGACGGCCGGCTCGGCAACCCCTGGGCGTTCGACGATCCCGGCGTCTGGATCAAACCCTTCCCGTCGGGCATGCGCACGCATCCGGGCATGTCGACGCTGCAAAAGCTCAAGAAATCGCACGAATTCGGCGCGGCCGATGTGGACCAGTTGAAGGTTCGTACCAACGAGGCGGTCTACAATACATTGCTGCATCATCGGCCGCAGACCGGCTTGCAGGGCAAATTCAGTATGGAATTCAGCCTCGCGGTCATTCTCCGGGACGGCATGGCGGGGCTGTCGGCCTTTACGGATGCGACGGTTCTTCAGCCGGATATCCAGGCAATGATCGCGACGATCGACTATCAGGCCTACAGCGATGCGGAGGCGCAAGCGGGCCGATACAACACCGTTACGACTGTGCTGGATATCGCGTTGCGGGACGGCCGCCGCCTGCAGGAGCGCGCGGATTATTGCAAGGGCAGCACGGACGACCCCATGAGCTATCAGGAGGTGGCCGAGAAAATTCGCGAATGTACGGCTTTTCGGGGTGCGAGCCCGGCGTCGGTCGAGACGATCATCGATCAGATCGCAGGGTTGGAACAGCTTGAGGATTTGGCGTTACTCGGGCGGGCGATCGCCGACGCCTACTGAAAATATTTCAGGGGACTTCTGGAATAGGGCAGCCGCGGGGCGGTCAGGAACCGCGTTTGAGGGCGTTTTTCCAACGTGTCGCGGTTTGCAGGCTTTCGGCGGGGTTGGCCGGCTTCCGGGATTCGCTGTTTCGGGGCGATCCCAAATCGTCCCACCGTTTGCTCTGCGAGGCCGACTTGACCTGCCGCCGCCGATCCGGCCCTAGATATTCCGTCGATGTGATGAATTCGCGGGGGCTCTCCAGAATTCCGCAAATGCGGGAAAAGAGCGCGGTGACGGTGATCGGCTTGACCATGAATTCGGTTGCGCCGCTGTCCCGTGCTTCCTCCACCACCTGCCGATCCGCGACGCCGGTGATCATGATGACCGGCAATTTCTGGTTCGGGCTGTCCGTGTCGGTGCGCAGATGTTTCAGGAAAGTCATGCCGTCCATCGGCATCATGCAGAGATCAAGAATGCAAAGATCGGCCGGAAATAGCTGCAGCGTCTCGAGCGCTTCTTCGCCGTCGCTGCACTCGCGAATTTCGGAAACTTCCAGGAAAACGAGCAATTCGCACAACAACTTCCGCATATGCGGATTGTCGTCGACGACGCAAATTTTCAAACCATTCAAGCTGGAGGTCAAAATTCGAACTCTTGGATTGCCTGGACGTCGGATTGGCCTGGAGTCTTCTTAATCCGCGGATGCCTAAAGATTGGTAAATGGCAGGCGCGAATTTCCGGGCCTTGCGGCGGCATGGATTGGCCGGTTAGCATCTTATTCAAGGTGTCGTTGCCGCTGGCAGTGCGCCGATGCCAATGAAATGAATGCTTTGAGGTATCTGCCCGGCTCGTTCGGCGCACCCTCGCAACGTTAGGAACTTGTTAATCATGAAGTACCGACAGATCGGCAATAGCGGCTTGAAGGCGTCAGAAATCTGCCTCGGCGTGATGAATTTCGGCGATAGCACCGATGCGACGGCGGCCGGCAAGATCATCAATGCGGCCCGCGACGGAGGCGTGAATTTCATCGACACGGCGGATGCCTATGCGGGCGGCAAGTCCGAGACGATAGTCGGCAAACTGATCAAGAAAGATCGGGCCGACTGGATTCTTGCGACCAAGGTCGGCCAGGCGGCCGGCACGCCCCAGCGCAAGAAAGGTCTGTCGCGCAAATGGATGATGGAGGCGATCGACCATAGCCTGAAGCGGCTGCAAACCGACTATGTCGACATTTATTATATGCATCATGTGGATTGGGAGACACCGCTCGAAGAGAGCGTTTCGGCGATGGGCGATATCATCGCCTCGGGTAAGGCGTTGCATTGGGGGTTTTCGAATCATCGGGCATGGCAAGTGGGCGAACTCGTCCGTCTCTGCGACACCCATGGTGTACAGCGACCGGTGATCTGTCAGCCGCATTACAACCTCGTCATGCGCATGGTCGAGAACGATCTGCTCCCGGCGTGCGAGTATTACGGTATCGGCGTCGCGCCGTTTTCCCCGCTGGCGCGCGGCGTCTTAACCGGGAAATACGACCCGAAGAAAAAACCGCCGGCAAACAGCCGGGCGGGGCGCGGGGACAGCAGCATTCTCAAGCGCGATTTCCGGCCTGAAACATTCAAGATTGTCGAAGAAATCAGGAAGCAGGCGGCTAAGAACGGCCGGACACCCTTGGAATTTGCCGTTGGTTGGCTGTTGAACAACCGGATCGTCACCAGCGTCATTGCCGGTCCCCGAACGCTTGCGCAGTGGAAGGATTATCTTGGCGTACTCAAGCATCCATTTTCGGCGGAAGACGAGGCGTTGGTGGACAATCTGGTCGCTTCCGGCCACCCCTCGACGCCGGGATTTCTCGACCCGCGCTATCCTCCGACAGGTCGCCAGCCGCAAACGGGCTGACGCCATTGTCCGGCGCCCGACCCTCATGTTGAGGCAGCGATAGCCCGGAGCTCCCATCGACGTTACACTTTCGGTAGCCAGGCAACCGGGGTGAACGACATGACCGATATTCTGACGCTCGAAGGACTTACTTCCGAGGCGCTGTTCGAGACGGCGCAGGGCATCATGGCCGGCGGCGTCTCGCATGAAGGCCGCTATGCGGAACCCTTTCCAAAATACGTGAAGCGGGCCAAGGGATCCCGGAAATGGGAGGTCGATGGCAGCGAATATATCGACTATGCAATGGGCAGCGCCTCCCTGCTGTTGGGGCACGCGCATCCGGACGTCGTTGCGGCGATGACTGCGCAGGCCGCGGAGGGCAGCTTTTTCGCGGATTGTCATCCGCTTGAAATTGCGTGGGCCGCGCAAGTGCAAACGCTGATCCCCTCGGCCGAACGTGTGCGCTTTGTCGGTTCCGGCACGGAAGCGACGATGCTGGCCATCCGAATCGGCCGTGCGAATTCCGGAAAAACAAAAATCCTTCGATTCGAGGGGCACTATCACGGCTGGCATGATTATGCGTTGGTCGGGATGAAGGCGCCGTTCGACGAGGCGCCGAGCCTTGGCATGTTGCCCGAAGCCGCCGAAGCAACGGTGGTTGTTCCGCCGGATGCGGATCGGGTGGAGGCAGCGCTTAAAGGAGACCCGGAAATCGGCACGATTATTTGCGAGGTTTCGGGCGCGAATTATGGCTGCGTGCCACTGCCGGACGGCTTCCTGCCGGCCTTGCGGGCGCTCGCCGACCGGTACGGTGCGACCCTGATCTTTGACGAGGTGATTACCGGTTTTCGCTGGAGCCCAGGCGGCAGACAGGCGCGGGACGGCGTTATTCCCGATCTCACCACGATGGCGAAAATTCTGACCGGTGGCATGCCGGGCGGTGCGGTCGGTGGCAAGGCGGAGATCATGCGCTTGCTCGATCCGGGCGAGACGGTTGCTGCGGGCACGATGGGCGTGGTCCACAAGGGGACATTCAACGGCAATCCGCTGGTTGCCGCGGCGGGGGTGGCGGCGCTGAATATCGTCGGGACCGGAGAGCCACAGGCGCAGGCCGACCGGATGGCCGCACGGCTGCGCGACGGCGCCCGCAAGATCATGACGGAACATCAGGTCGACGGCGCGGTGTACGGCGAATCCTCGACATTCCATATGTTTTTCGGAAAGGACGTTCGCGGATCCGTAGAGGGCCGGTCGGCCGCTGAAATTCGCGGCGTCGATCCCGCTGTGGTGAAGGCGTTGCGGTCGGGATTGCGGCATCGGGGTGTCGACCTGATGTCGCATATGAGCGGGGTTACCTCCGCGGCGCACGACGAGGGCGACATCGATCAAACCCTGGGTGCTTTCGAAGAAACGCTGCAGGACATGATCGAGCAGGAACTCGTCGGGCGGGTGTAAAGCGTCCTCGAGGATCGAGCGAAACAGGAACGGAGCCGAATGGACAAGCCGAACATCATCCTGATCATGACCGATCAGCAGCGGGCGGACACGATCGGCGCGCTCGGAGCGCCCTGGATGCAAACGCCCAATCTCGACCGGCTGGCGCGCGAAGGCACCGCATTCACCAATTGTTTCGTGACGTCCCCGGTGTGCGTCGGCGCGCGTTCGAGCCTGTTTTCCGGCGTCTATCCGCATGCAACCGGGATTTTCAGCAATTTTCAGCCCTGGGAACCGACCTGGGTCCGATGGCTCGCCGATGCCGGCTATCACTGCGTCAATATCGGCAAGATGCACATCAATCCCTATCACGCGCTCGGCGGGTTTCATCAACGGTTCGTCGTCGAAAACAAGGACCGGCCGCTTTTTCTCGAGGAGCATGAACGCGCGTTCTACGACGAATGGGACAAGGCGCTGCATGCCCGCAAGCTGATCAAACCGACACGGTATAGCCGGTTCGAGCGCGATCCCGAGGGATTCAAGCAGGCACTCGGTGCGTTCGATTGGGATATCGACGAGGATATGCATCCGGATTTCTTTGTCGGCGACATGGCGCTGTGGTGGCTGGAGGAGCGCAAGGCGGAGTCACCGTTGTTTCTGCAAATCGGGTTTCCCGGCCCCCATCCACCCTATGATCCGGTTGCGCGCTACGCGGACCTCTATCGGGATGCAGCAATCCCGCTTCCGGCAGTGTCGGAAGAAGAACTGGCCAACCAGCCCCCGGCGCATGCCGAACTCCGCCGGAATATGATCAAATTTAACATCGATAGCATTGCCTGGCGCGAAGACGCTTCGCCTGAGGACCTGCTGCGAATACGCCGCTACTACGCGGCCAATGTGACGATGATCGACGAAAAGGTTGGCGCGATCATGGCGGTTCTTAAACAGAAGGGATATCTCGACAACGCCCTCGTCATCTTTACCTCCGACCACGCGGATGCGCTTGGCGATCATGGGCACATCCAAAAATGGACGATGTACGATACCGTGGCCCGGGTGCCGCTGATCGTTTGGTCGCCCGGTCAGGTGCCGCAGGGGCGGTGCGACGACAATCTGGTTCAACTGATGGACATTGCGCCGACGATTACACGGGCGGCCGGCGTGGCGGTGCCCGACCGATGGGAGGCGACGCCGTTACCGGGAATCTCCGCGTCGTCTGACGAAACGCCGGCCCGGCACGTGGTGTATTCGGAGTTGGGCCGGGATCACATTCAGACTGGCGCGGAATTAATGGTGATGCGCCGGGATAGGGATTGGAAGCTGGTCTACTATCTGGGTGAATCCGAAGGGGAACTCTACGATCTCAAGGCCGACCCGGATGAGGTACGGAACCTTTGGCACAGCCAGGATCATGGGGAGAAGAAGGAGGAACTTCTTCGGGAACTGCACGAATGGTCGGTCGCGGGGACCCACCGCACCGGCCAACCGTCGACGCTGAAGCCGCAGGCGCCCATGCAGATCGATTAGAGCAGCGCGCGCCCAATTGGGCGCCCATAACCTGCTCTATCTCTATAAAATCGATCAACTTTTCTGCCTTTAATTGATCCTAATTAAAGGCAGGTTGATCTAGTCACCATTATCCTTGGTTTCGGTCGATGAGTTCGGATAAACTTCGATGGCGATTTGTCCGGACAATAGTGCTTGGAGCGTGGATAGGTGGAATACACACGGATTGAAGTAAGCCCGGTTTCAGGGGCATGCGGCGCCGAAATCAGCGGCATCAATCTGGCTGAGCCCTTGGACAACGAGACGTTTTCCGAGGTTCACCAAGCGTTTCTCGACAATCAGGTCATTTTCTTTCGCGACCAGAATATTACGCCGGAACAACACAAGGCGTTCGGCAGGCGGTTCGGCACCCTCAACGTTCATCCGCAATACGAGCCGGTGCCGGGGCACCCGGAAATCCTGCCGATCGTGAAGGAACCGACCGACCGGAACAACATCGGCGACACCTGGCATTCGGATGTGACGTTTCTGGAGAAGCCGCCGCTCGGTTCAATCCTCTATGCTTTGGAGGTTCCGAATGCGGGCGGCGATACGATGTTCGCCAACCAGTATCTTGCCTATGAGAGCCTGTCGGACGGCATGCGGGCAACTCTCGACGGCCTTATTGCCGTTCACAGCAGTCGCATCTTGACCGATCCGGCGACGGTTAAAGCGCGCAACGCCAGCCGATCCACCAAGCTGCGCGAAAATGCGACAGCTGAAGAAATGACGTCCGAGCATCCGCTGGTGCGTACCCATCCGGAAACCGGCCGGAAATCGTTATTCGTGAATTTGCCGTTCACCATCCGCTTCAAGGATATGACCGAAGAAGAAAGCAGACCGCTTTTGCATTTCTTGTTGGAGCACGCATCAAAACCGGAATTCACGTGCCGGTTCCGGTGGACGAAAGGGTCCGTGGCGATGTGGGACAACAGATGTCTGCAGCACTATGCCCTCAACGACTATCAGGGCCATCGCCGGTCCATGCACCGGGTGACGGTGGACGGCGACCGGCCCTTCTAGGGATGCGGTGTTCGCCGGATCGTCGACAAGAAAGATCATCGCGAACCCCGCAGTCAAAATAGTGCTGCGACTGCTCGGCATGTGCTACATGATCGAACAATTCGAATGTCCGGCGGTCATCCTGCTGTGGAGGGTGTGCCGACCGGGCATGGACGGCTCGATCGATCCGGAAGGTCCGGTTAAACGTTTCATGTGAGTTGCCGCGATATGGATATTGAAAAAACATTCGCGTGCGCCGTGGAGCACCATCGGGCCGGCCGGCTGCGGGAAGCCGAACCGCTCTACCGGGATGTTCTCGAACAGGAACCCGATCATTCCGATGCCTTGCATTTCCTGGGTGTGATTGCCCAGCAAATCGGCGATCCGGAATCGGCCGTTCATTTGATTCAGCGCGCCATCCGTCAATTGCCTAATTTGGCGCCCTATCACAACAATCTCGGTGAGGCGCAGCGCGCCCTGGGGTTGATCGATGACGCTGCCGCGTCCTATCGGCGGGCCTTGGAACTCGATCCCGGATTTTCGACGGCGCATAACAATCTCGCCAATATTCTGGCGGATTCGGGGGCCAGCGAGGAGGCTCTTGAGGGATATGACCGGGCGGTCGCGTTCGAACCGGATGACTCCAGTATTCTGTTCAACAGGGCCAATCTGCTTCTTGATATGGGGCGTGTCGAGGATGCTCTGTCCGGGTACAGCCGATTGCTGGAGGATTTTCCAGAATACGGAGACGCCTGGCATGTGTACGGTCTGGTGCTGGAGACGCAAGGCCGGTTCTGCGAGGCAAAGGCCGCCATTGAGCGAGCGGTCGCGCTGACGCCGGAAGACGCCGATCGACGCGCCGCACTCGATCGGCTGCAGTGGAAGGCTATACGGGAAACGCTGGCGAATGCGGATAGGGCGCGGGTGCGGGGCGATCTGACAAAAGCGGCGGAGCTCTACCGGGACGTAATTGCGCTGGACGACAATTCGCCGGCTGCCCATTACGGGATCGGCTTGGTGTGCCGCGCGCAGGGAGCCGCCGCGGAAGCGATCGAATTCCTGGATCGTGCGGTCCGCATTCAACCCTCATTCGAAGATGCCCATGCCATCCTTGGCGACCTCCTGCTCGAAAATGACGATGACCCGAACGATTTCGAGCGCCAGATCGGGGGCCGCCGCGCCGCCGCGCTGACCGCCGTTGCGGTGTCGCATTTTCGCGCCGAACGGTTTGCCCAGGCGGAACATGCAGCCAAGAATGCCGTCAAGGTGTTGGGCGCGGCGCTGAAGTCCGACAAGAACGATAACGAGAGTTGGACTTTTCTCGGTCTTGCGCTCAGGAGCATTCGCGATGTCGCCGGGTCGGAGAAGGTGCTGCGCGGGCAGTTGAAAGCGCTCGGCCTGTGACTTTTTGCGATGAATGAACCGCCGATGTGGATTCTTGGCATTTCCCGCGGGCGAAACGGCTCGGTCGCATTGTTGCGCGACGGCAGAGTTGTTTGCGCGATCCAGGCGGAACGCATTACGCGGGTCAAAGGCCAGGTTCTATTGCTCGATGGAGACGCCGAAATCGTCACGCGCTGCGTCCGTTACTGTCTCGACACGGCCGGGATCGACTACGATGATTTGTCGGCGATTGCGATTTGCACGGTGCGGCACATTCCGGGGCTCTCGCATGACCGGATGAGCACCTTGATCGGCGGTATCGTGCCTTCGGGCACGGCGATCCTGTCCGCACCGAAGCATCTTTGCCATGCGGAATATGCTCTGCACTATTCGTCGCTCGAACCGGGTCTGGTTCTGGTTGCCGATGGCGGCGGTGCGTACGAGGACGACCGGGCCGCACTCAGCCTTCAGGAAACCGTGCATACGGGCGCCCGGCTATTGGTCGGCGCCCATGGGCGGGAAGTCGTTTCCGCTTACATTTTCGACGGCGCCTCGCTCGAGCTTGTCTATCGTTTCGCGGATCCCGTCGGTGACGATCCTGTCCCGGAATCGACCGTCCATGGTGTGCCCCTGTTGCAGAGTTTGGGGCACCTGTGGAAGTGGGCGGGTTGGTATTGCTGCGGCGGTGAAAGCAGCGGCGATGCGGAAAAGGTAATGGCGCTGGCCTCGTATGGCGATGTTTCGGCGCACGCGGCCCTGGGATTTGCCAGGCTTGAATCGGATGGCCGGTTGTCGATCCGATACGACCTCCTGAACGATCGGTTCAAGGATCCCAATACTGCCGGCCGGGATATTTCGGGCGTTGCGCACTATGCCGATCTCGCCGCGGCGATTCAGGACCGTACCGGCCGTGTGCTCACGGGGTTATTGGCGCAGATCAAAAACCGGCATTCCTTCAATACGTTGTATTACAGCGGCAGTGTATCGCTCAACATTTTGGCGACCGAGGAGATTCGCCGGAGCGGGCTGTTCGGTGCGGTGCATATGAACGGCTCCAGCGGCGACAATGGCACCGCGATTGGCGCTGCGCTGGCGGCGCACCAAAAATTGGCCGGGCGCCGTGACGGGACGGCGCCGGCGGAATGTTATGGCCGCACCTACGGAGACGACGAAATAGAAGCGGCCTTGGCGGCGGCAGGATGCGCAAGCCGGCGTGTCGACGACGAGCAACTCCCGGCCGAGGCCGCGCGTTTGATCGCCGAAGGGGCGGTTATCGGCTGGTATCAGGGCGGGAGCGAATTCGGGCCTCGCGCGCTCGGCAATCGGAGCATTCTCGCCAATCCGACCGATCCGCATGTGAAATACGTCCTCGATCTGATCATCAAGAAACGTGAGCGGTTTCGGCCATACGCCGCATCGGTGCTGGCCGAACGATGTGCCCGGTACTTCGATCTTCATGGCACGTCGCCGGTTATGGCGCGCATTGGCGCCGTGCAGAACCCGGTGCGGTTGCCGGGCATTTCACATATGGATCGCAGCGTCCGCATCCAAACGGTCACGCGCCTGGACAATGCACGGTTCCATAATTTGATCCGATGCTTCGAGGAGCTGAGCGGCGTGCCGGTTCTCTTGAACACGTCGTTTTCGGCAGCGGATGAACCGCTCGTTGAAACGCCCGCAGATGCAGTTCGTTGCTTTGTTGCGACCGGCTTGCGTAATCTCGTTGTCGGCAACTACATCGCCGAAAGACCGATTTCCACATAAGTTTGCGGGCGCATTCGAATCCGTCTGCATGCCGATCGCCAATTCGAAGAAGGGCTCAAGCCATGACTGAACATTTGAAGGGGATGCGGATTGTCGAGGTCTCGGCATTTATCGCCGCACCTTATGCCGGACTCGTCATGGGGCAGCTTGGCGCCGATGTCATTCGCATCGACCCGGTCGGCGGTGGTTTGGACTACCGGAGATGGCCGGTGACCAAAGAGGGGCGCAGTCTCTATTGGGCCGGGCTGAACAAGGGCAAGCGCTCGATCATGCTGAATGTACGCGACGCGCAAGGCCGGGAATTGGCGCAGGCGCTGATGACGCAGCCGGGGGAGGGTAACGGCCATATCATTACCAATCTTCCCGCCCGCGGTTTCCTCGACTACGAAGCGCTGAAGGCGCGGCGCGACGATCTGATCATGGTCAACATTACCGGCAACCGGGATGGTTCCGTGGCGCTGGACTACACGGTCAACGCGGCGGCGGGGTTTCCGCTGGTCACCGGTCCGGAAAAGCATGCCGGTCCTGTCAATCATGTCATGCCGGTCTGGGACGTAGTGGCCGCGCTTTCCGCGGTGCAGGCGTTGTTGGTCGCCGAACGAAAACGGCGGGATACGGGGGAAGGCGATTTCGTCGGCATTGCGCTTAGCGATACCGCCTTCGCCACGCTCAGCCATCTCGGCTATATCGCCGAGGCGCAGGTCAATGGCGACGACCGGCCGCGCTCCGGCAACCATGTCTATGGCACCTACGCCCACGATTTCGGCACGGCGGATGGGCGGCGCGTGATGATCACCGCGTTTACGCCGCGCCATTGGACGGCGTTGTTGGAGGCCACCGGCACGCAGGAGAAAATGCAGCAGGTGGAAGCGCTCTTCGAGCTCGATCTGATGAAGGAAGAAAACCGGTACGCCGCACGCGAAACCATCACGGCCGTGCTTCGACCGTGGTTCGGGGCGCGAAGCCTGTCAGAGTGCGCGGACGCGCTCAACGCGGTCGGCGCGTGTTGGGGACCGTACCAGAGTTTCACTCAGGCGGTTGCCGAGGATTCGCGCCTTTCCACGGAAAACCCGATGTTTCAGCAGATCGACCAACCGGGCATCGGCACCTTCCTGTCGGCCGGCGCCATGATGGATTTTGCCGCAACCGATCGTACCCCCGTGGGCCTCGCCCCGGTGTTGGGCCAGCACACCGACGAGATACTGGCCGATGTGCTCGGCCTGGGTTCCGGCGAGATAGGCGCGCTCCACGATAAGGGCATCGTCGCAGGCGCGATGGCCTGACCAGACGGTCGGCGCCGGCGGTGCACGCTTCTACTCTGCCGTCGGGGTTAGCCCGTGCAGAGCCCGACAATCGTTTCCACATCTCCCGCCGTCTCGAATTTTCCCACCGCTTCGATAATCTCCCCCACCCGCTTATCCGATACCGCCAGCGATGCGTTTTCCCGGAACTTGGTTCGCACCTGGTCCTGCGTCATCGGGTTGGCGGCGCTTCCCCAATTGTCGTCGACCACCCGTTCCAGACGTCTTCCGTCGACGGTGTCCACCTGCACCCATCCTTTGAAATGACCGGTTCCCGGCGCATCCGGATCCGGGATGCAATGAATTTTTTCCGCAAGCGCGAGGATCGTCCGGTCCTTGATTTTTTCCTCGGTGAAGACGTCGACGGCGAGCCGACCATCGAGCAGCGTCGCCGCCAGCGTGAAATAGAAACTGAATTTCGCGTGATAATCCGTTTCCGGCTTTAGCTTGACCGCGCGGGGTTCGCACATGACCGGGATCATCCAATCGGCCGTCGGGCAGGTGATCTTCTCCACCTGATCGGCCCGCAGGCCTTCCTCCCGATAGAGCGCGAGAATGGCGTCGAGAAAGCCATGCACCACATGGCCGCAGGGATACGGCTTGAACGAGGTTTGCAGGCAGGTCCACTCGTCGCCCATGCCGTCGGTCATCAATTCGAAGGCGTGCTCGCCGTCTCCGACATACGCATTGTACAAACCGTCGCGCCCCTCGAAGACCGTCGCCGGT
>JBFFGE010000046.1:0-26556 GCA_041557595.1 Alphaproteobacteria bacterium | reverse complement strand
ATTACCAGGACTACCGGGCGTCGGTGGCAGGGACGGTCGATGTCACCAAGAGTACGCGCGTCCGGGCGAGCGGGAGCTACAATCACCTGCACGAATCGCGCGGCAATCCCGACGATGTGGGCGGCGTTAACCCGACCGAGCTGGACCAGTTTCGTGCCGGGCTTTCCGGGACACATCGGTTCAATCGCGTCGCTGTAACCGCTGGCGGGACCTTCGAGCATATCGATTATGACGATGCGCGGACGGCGCTCGGCGGTAACGTCAACAATGACGACCGCGACCGGAACGTGTTCACGCCCGCCCTCGAAGTCGGATATCAGATCGTTCCGCAATATGTTGCGTTCATCCGCGGCGAGGGCCGGGTTGTCCGATATCGTCAAAGCATCGATGACAATGGCTTCAACCGCGATTCCGACGGCTATTCGATTCTTGGCGGCGCCAAGATCGATATCACCGATGTAATTTTCGGCGACGTTTTCGCGGGGTATCGCAGGCGTAACTATGACGATCCGGCTTTTAGTTCTACCGACGGCTTTGTTATCGGCAGCGATATCAAGTGGAATCCGACCCGTCTCACCACGGTCGGGTTGAATCTCAATCGGCGGATCGTCGAGACGGCTAGGATTGCCAGCAGCGGCTATGTGAGTACTGCAGTCGGCGCCCGGGTCGATCATGAACTGCTGCGGAACCTGGTGCTGAATGCGTTTTTCGGCTATCGGCGTGACGACTACGAGGAAATTTCCCGCGAAGACGATAATTACCGCGCCGGTGTCGGGGCGAATTACGCGATGAACCGGCACTTCATTTTGAATGCGGGCTATGTTTTCCGCAATCGCAGCAGCACGGTCGCGGGCAACGATTACACCCAGAATACGGTCCGTGGGGGCGTCACCGCGCGTTGGTGATGTGAGCGTCCGGCCGGCGTAGCGGGGGGCGACTATCGCCTCCTGCCGCGAATATGTAGCGGCACCGCGCCAGGACGGCCTCGACGAGACGTGGTCTGCAGCGAGTGAAAGCGTGCGCCCGCAGGCGAGACAGGGCGGTAGTTCGTCAAAAAATATATTTTAATTTGGTTCGCAGCCCATCGGCTTTGGCGGCCGGGGCGAGTATTTCAAAAGTAGTAATTCGCAAGGGCCTCCCTCTCTTTCGGGAAAATTTTGCATAATGGCGAAAGTTTCGGCGAGCCGGATCGTGGCTGGGCTCGCGGGAACCAAGGTATTTGTGACCGCATCTATTGCGGCGCCGGCTCAAAGACTCGGAAATACGAGTAGAAAAGCCGGTCAGACAGGAGGGTAAGACTGGTGTGGAATTGGACTAGTAAGGCATTGCGCCGGACGGCGATCGTCTTCCAGATGATGATTTTGGCCGCATTGCTTTCTCCGGCCATCGCGGCATCGAGTGACGCGAATTACGTTTTGGGCAGTGGCGACAAGCTGCGCATCACCGTGTTCGGCGAAACGGACCTGTCCGGCCAATACGAGATTAGCGGGGCCGGCTCGGTGGCCTTTCCGCTGATTGGCGAGGTTCCCGCGGCCGGCGCAACGGCACGGAAGCTTGAGCAAAAGATCGTGACCAAGCTGAAAAACGGCTTCCTGAAGAATCCGACCGTGAACATCGAGGTGCTGACCTATCGCCCGTTCTTCATCCTGGGCGAAGTGAGACGCCCCGGCAGCTATCCCTACAAGAACGGCCTGACCGTTTTGAATGCGGTGGCGATGGCGGGCGGCTACACCTATCGCGCGAAATCCAATGTCTGGGTAGTTACCCGATCGGGCAGCAAGAAATATCAGGATCGGGAAATCGAGGCGGGCGATTTTCGCGTTCTGCCGGGCGATACAATCGTCGTGCCGGAGCGCTTTTTCTAGCCGAATTCGATCGCTTTCGGGCGGCCATCCGATTGCCACGGGTGGGCGCCCGACGCGAGGCAGGTCTAACGGAGAGTCCTTTACTTTCAGGTTACTCCCGATGCGTCTGTCAACTGTGACAGCAGACCAGCGTATAATCCTTTTAAATCTAAGGCTAATCGTCGGCGGTGCGCCGCGCGAAGCGATGCGAGCCAGGGGATGCAGTCCTGGGCTCTTACAGTGTGTGAAAGAGCTAATACAATATTTATTGGTGGGTTTTCTAATATTTAGAATATCAATGTAGTTGCAAAGTCTTTCAACTTGGTACGGATAGAATTATTACAGTGCTTATGAATATTTGATCGGCAAGTTTACTTGAATTTGTGAAACCATCCGCGAAACACCAGAGCAAAGAGAATCTGAAATGCGAAAGAAAGTACCGCAGAAACACGAAATTGAGCAGATCGACGACGTGCAGATCCTCGACGATGTGCCTGAGTCCTCACGCGACGTATCCCTGGCGGAAATATTCCAGACTTTGCGGGATAGCTGGCGGACGATGGCTGTTATCTCTGTTTTAGTGATAGGGTCGACATTTGCGTATCTGATGATGGTTACGCCGAAATACAGCGCAGTTGGACAGCTCTTGATCGACAGCCGGTCGGGTCAGAATGTAAACCGGCGCGGCGCGGGCGGGACGGCGCGAGGGGATATCGCGGATGTCCCCAACGAGGTCCGCTTGCTGCAGTCTCGCGTCCTGGCGGGCACCGTGGTCGATTCGCTGGGTTTGGTGGATGACCCGGAATTCAACAAGGCGCTGCGAATGGAAAGCCTGCGATCGCAGCCGCTTTGGGAGCGATTCCAAGCCTTCGTCGATTCGGGCAGCTTCGATTCCCTAAATTCGGGCAAACCCAAGGCGAAGCGGGTACCGGAATTCGATTTGGACGCGGAGCAGATCGAAGAGGCGCAAGCGGCGCGCATTCGTACGCGGGTCATCAACGCATTCGACAAGAAGCTGAATGTCGACGCCGGGAGGCGAACCCGCGTGATCGATGTCCAATTTGAATCGCTCGATGCGAAGAAGTCGGCGAAGATCGTCAACACCCTGATGTCCGCCCATCTCGCGGCGCAGATCAGCTATATCAAGCAATCGGCCCAGACCGCGACGGAGCAGCTTCGAAAGATCGTCGAAGGCATCGAAGCCGACATGTTGGCCGCCGAAGACAAGGTTCAGGCGTATCGCGCCAAGGCGCGCCTGATCGAGACCCGGGGAACCAGCGTCACCATTCAACAGCTGGGTGAGTTGAACTCGCAGCTGGTGCGGGCACGCGCCGCGGAGTCGCGCGCGGCGGCTCGACTTGCACAGACCTCCCAACTGCTCCGGGTACCGGGCAGCATGTCTTCTTCGCCAGAGGTCTTGCGGTCGCCGCTGATCCAGCGGCTCCGCGAGAAAGAGGTTGAGTTAGGCCGCCAGCGGTCCGACCTCGCCAGTAAATACGGCGAAAAGCATCCCCGGATGATCAAGGTTCGCGCCGAGATCCAGGATCTGCGCAACAAGACCACGGGGGAGATCAAAAAGATCGTCGAGGGCATCACCAATGAGCGGCGGATTGCCCAGTCCGAGGTCGCATCGCTCGAACGCGATCTGCGGGAGCTCGAAAGCAAGGCGATTACGATCAACAAGTCGGAAATCGTTCTCGAAAAACTGCGGCGGGACGCCGATGCGAAGCGCCGGTTGTATGCGGAATTTCAGATCCGATTGGCGCAGACCATCGCGTCGCAGGATTTGATCGAGCCGAATGCCCGGATCGTGTCCTATGCCGATGTCGAAACGGCGCCGTCGTCACCGAGAAAGACGAAAACGATGATGATCGCCGGATTTCTTGCGGCCTTGTTATCGATTGCAACGGTTCTCCTCGGCGCCGCGCTGCGCCGCACCTTCGAGACCGCGGACGAGGTCGAGCGGACGATCAAATATCGGGCGCTGAGTCTTATACCGATAACGCCGAATCTGGTGGAGTGGTGCAAGGCGCCGGAAAAACGACGTTCCAACGAATCCGATTTGCGGCTTACCCAGGCAATTCAGAACATGCGCACGGGGCTGTACCTCGCCAGTGAGTCGCGTCATCCGAAGACCATCCTCTTTACCTCCGCCTTGCCGCGTGAAGGCAAGTCGACGACCGCAATTTGCTACGCCAGCTTCTGTGCGAGCGTTGGCCAGAAAGTGCTGTTCATTGACTGCGATCTGATCCGGCCGTCGCTCCATGAGTTTATGGGCGTGCCGAACGATACCGGCATCGTCGATGTGGTTTCCGGAAATGCCGATTTGGAATCGGTGATTCACAAAGGCGCGTCTCTCGGGTTCGACTACATCACGGCGGGTAAGCGGCAAGGCAAGAACGCCAACAATCTCGACGCCACCGCGGTGGAAGAGATCTTGAATACGCTGGCGTGGGATTACGATGCAATCATCCTCGATTCGTCGCCGGTGCTGGCATACACGGACACGCAGGTTCTGGCGAAGCTGGTCGACAGCACGGTTCTCGTGCTGCAGTGGCGCAAGACCAAGCGCGAAGCCGTGTTGCAAGCGGTCCGCCGACTGGAAGGCATTGGCAACAACTCGCTCGCCGGGTTCGTCCTGTCGATGGTCCATCCGCGCCGTTGCGAGACGCCGGAGACAATCGCCGACCGCGACTACGGACGCGATACGGCCGGGGCCGAGAAGGCATTCCCGTGGCACTATAAGCGGCTGCTCGGCAGTTTGAATCGAAACGCATAAAAAATGAGCGTGTGATCTCGGGGCGCACGCTTTGTCGATCTCTTTGTTGGGAATGCCGCGGCCCCCGCGGCAGATGGAGGATTTGGGATGAAAATGCGGCCAAGGGGCCCAGCCCAATGGACGTGTCTGATTCTATTGTGTGCAGTCAATCTGAGCCTCTTCCACCTTGGACAGGACGGGCTGACGGTGCGTGGCGCAGCCTTCGCCCAATCCGTCAAACCCGGCGATGCGGTTGTGGCGTCCAACGCCGATGTCGATGTCCGGACCATCCAGCGATTGCTTCATCAGTTATCCGACGGCGACCCGAAGCATTACGGGACAGTCAATCCCGGCCCGATTAGCGGCGTCCTCAATCAACGGACCAGGTCGGCAATTCGAAACTTCATGCGCATCAAAGGCCTGAATGGATCGCCGAAAGTCGATCGCAATCTTTGGTCGCAACTGATTGCCGCCCAGCTCGATCTCCCGCCGATGCAGACCCGTCCGCAGCCGCCGGGGACGGAGGAGCGTTGTGGACCCAATGTATCCGCCGCGGCGTGTGCGGTTGCAGCGGACTCCGAACCGGCCCGGCCGGCGCGAAAGGAATCCCCGGCGCTGATACCGGCAATAGCATCGTCGTCGACACCGTTACGATTATCGGCACCGACACCGGGCCGACCGGACGATATCGGCACGGTCGCCAAGAAGGCTCCGATCCGTGAATTTACTGCCGTAACGGCAGTGACCGCAGCGCGCGGCCGGTCCGGCGCCGAAATTCCGACGATCCGGTTCAAGAGGGGCCGGGAGCGCTCGTTCTTTATCCAATTGGCGTCCCTGGTGTCGGATCGGGCGGCTCGAAACGAGTGGCGGAAAATCAGCGATACGAATATCGCGGTATTGCGGCAGTCCGGCATTTCGATTGAGAAGGCCGTCCTCAAAGGGGATCGCGTGTATTTTCGGCTGCTGACCGGACCATTTCAGGATCTGTCGGAGGCGCGGCATGTTTGTACCGTTCTGAAGCGGAACAAACAAAAATGCCTGGTCCAGACCCGCAGAGGCCAGGCGGTTGTCATTGACGAAACCGGTGTGCCCATTGGAGCGCTCCGCACGTCGACCGTCACGGCCGCCGATCGTCTGCCGCCCGCGCCGCCCGCGCAACCGCGCCGCCCCATCGTTGGCGCGACGGTCGCGCCGCTGGCGAAGGCGGCCGAATCGGCGAATGAGCGGACCGATGCCGGGAAGACCGAGGATACTGTGCCGCAGCGGCAGGCATCATTGGCGCTGCCAACCCCGGCACGGCCCGATGATCGCTCAGGTTCGAAATCTCGGCCCGGTTCGACCATTGCGTCGCCGGATACGATCGCGACGTCGCCCGCCGCGTCGGAGGCCGAGGCGGCACTTCCGCACGAGGATCCGGCGATATCCCCGGAGGCGGGGAATTCCGCAACGGATCTCGGCGATCATGTCGCGGTCTTGTCTAAAGGGGTCGTGATCGTCCCGGCGCGCGGCGCGTCGGGAAGCCCGGCGCCGATCGTGGGACGGCGCTGGTTCGATGTCATTTTCCAAAAAATCTGGCTCTTCTTGAGCGGGTGGGGCGGCGCCGCCATAGCCATTCTGGCGGCGGGATGGATCGGCTTCAGACATTTCCGATCGCGCCGGCGGTCCGCCCAGAATGCGGCCTTCGCCGAAGCGCTCAACGCGGTCGATGAAGCGCCGAGCGTGGAAGACGTGGACGTGGAGGGCGATTTGGCCGCCCAGTTCATTCGCGAGTTCGACAGCGCGCAGCTTCGCGAATCGCGCAGCGCCCGCGACAAATTTCTCCAGAAGGTATTTGACGTTTCCGACATCGCCGAGGCGCCGTCGGAGACCGATAGCTCGGCCATGCTGGTCAATTCCCGATTGAAGGACCTCTTGTCCACGGAACCGTCGAAATACAAGCTCATTTTCTTGAATTGGGTATTCCTGAATCAGGTTGGTGTTGCGCTCAACCGCAAGGAACTGTTGATGGAACAACTCGATCGCGCGCTCGTCCGCGAGGTCGAGCTCGTACGGTCGTATTTCAAGATCCATTTGTTGGAACTGGATCATCGGCATCACCTGTGCGATCGCCTGCCGGGGCTGTTTTATTGCCTGCAGAAGGCCGATCGCTGATCCCCGCGTAATCTGCTCGCCACCGAAGCGGCTAATGGCGTCGATGATTGGCGAGAGCAGCGTGCGGCCGGTAAACGAACATTTCCCGCTTTCGAAATCTCCGCAGCAACGTCGCCCGCTGGCCGGCCGGTCCCGGCCGGCTTTGTTCTTATGGGTAGGTGGCGACGCTCAACTAATCATTTAGGCGATATTTGACGCAAATTTATTACTACTAATACCTAAATAGCTAACACCCAATTCGCTTTGATCCCAGACACTTGAGAACCTATTACTATTCCGACGGGTACTTTTATCTGAGTTCTAGTGAAGCAATAAAATGCCCAATAATAGATACGACAATAATGCAAAATAAAAGGGCCCACCCCAGCCTAATAGAGGGGACGCCCAATAATTATTCTGTACCAGCCTCGGGTGACTATGCCCGACGAGGGATGAGGAGGTCGGTTTGGCAACCGAAATTGCTTCAAGTAAAAGTGCGGCACAGGAGCCGAGGGGAACAAGGCGGGTAACCGGCGCGGCAATTTCGGCCGGCGCCGACGTGTTGGACAGGCCTGCGGAAATTACAGCAGGGGCCGAGCGGGTCACCGAGCATCCGCAAGTAAAATGGCGGGAGCTTGCGAAGAATTCGCAGGAGTGGCGCGGGACCTGGATCGTCATGTTCCTGGCCGATGTCGTGGCGTTGGAGCTGTGCGTCGTCCTTGGAACGTTGACCCGGCTTGGCTTGGCGCCGATTTGGCCAATCGAAATCAGCATGGCGCAATATATCGACATTGCGATTGCGGTAACGATGTTGCCGGTGGCGCTGAATTTCATCGGCATGTATCCGGGATACGGAACGAACCCGGCGT
The DNA here is from genome assembly GCA_041557595.1 of Alphaproteobacteria bacterium. Classification (GTDB taxonomy): domain Bacteria; phylum Pseudomonadota; class Alphaproteobacteria; order UBA8366; family UBA8366; genus JAOTYV01. The sequence goes on along the minus strand of JBFFGE010000046.1, from coordinate 18,955 downwards.
CGCGTTTGCGCCAGCGCGTCGTGGCGAGCTTCATTCTGTTCGGTTTGCTCATCACGTGGAACTACCTGCAATACAAAGACGACCTGTCGCGCGGAATCTTGGTCGCGTCGGCCCTGTTTGCCGTTTTCGTGCCTTCCATTGTCGAAGCCTTGGTTCGGCACTCGCTGATTTCCATGCGGCGATGGGGGCAGCCTACGGTCATTCTCGGTGGGGGACAGACCGGTCAAGCCGTCGTGCGCTTGCTGCAACGTCGGCCCGAACTGGGATTCCGGCCGATCGGCGTCTTCGACGACGATGCCGAGAAATGGGGGACGGAGATCGAGGGCGTTCGCGTTCTCGGTCCGATCGCCCATGCCAGCAATTTCAGCCGCTTGCCGGTGCGAAATGCGCTGATCGCGATGCCGCGTCTGAATGGGCGTGAGACGTCGAAAGTCCTCGAGGGTCTGCAATTCGAGAATGTGATTATCGTACCGCATCTTTTCGGTCTGCAGAGCCTCTGGGTCTCGCCGGTCGATCTCGAAGAGGTGGTCGGATTGCAGGTCAAGAACAACCTGCTGGTCAAGCACAACTATCTCATCAAGCGGGCGCTCGATTTCGCGATCGCAATTCCGGCCGCGATTCTGTCCCTGCCGATTCTGGCGCTCGCGGGACTCTGGATATTCCTGGTCGATGGCGGACCGATCTTTTTCGTACAGGAACGGCGCGGTTTTAAGAATAAGCGCATTCGCGTCCTGAAACTGCGCACGATGTACAAGGATGCGGAAAAGCGGTTGGTCGACCATCTGGCCGAAAATCCGGACGTTCGCGAGGAATGGCAGCGGTTCTTCAAGCTTCGCAAGGATCCGCGCGTGTTGCCCGGCGTTGGCCGTTTCCTGCGCCGGACTAGCCTGGATGAATTGCCGCAGGTCTTCAATGTCCTGCGGGGCGATATGTCGCTGGTCGGCCCCCGGCCGTTCCCCGACTACCATTTGGAAAAATTCGATCGGCGGTTTTGCGATATTCGATCCAGCGTACTGCCGGGGCTTACCGGCTTCTGGCAGATTTCGGCGCGCAGCGACGGTGATTTGGGTGTGCAGGAATCGCTGGATAGCTACTACATCCGGAACTGGTCGGTTTGGCTCGATCTCTATGTGATGATGCGAACCTTCATCATCGTCATCCGCGGAACCGGCGCCTATTAAGGCGCGCCGGCGGGGTAACCGGCGAACGTCGCACCCACCTGATAGATTTTTTTACGATGCGTTTGCGCCGCCCAATGGGCGGCGCAAGTTCGTTTGGCGGCGCATTGTGTCCCTCCGCGACGCGCATTCCCAAAAGAGGAGCCGCGTCCGCTGGCGTGGCCGGCGCAGTTGCCGCTGTAATGACAGCACAATTGCTTGGATTGATTCGCGTGCCGGTCCAAGCGAGGCAGCGCCATGTCGTTATGGGTACCCCCGCTGTTATTTCGCTACCGACAATGCGGCGTGGACGGATCATAACGTGTTGAGGTAATACATTTAATCAAGGTTTTGTGAAGATTTAAATATCGGCGCAATCAGGCCATCGATTGATCCGGTAGATCCGTCTCACGGTGTGGTGGGCTGAATCCGCGAGCAGGCACAGCCATCCGTTGCGACGGCCGATCTCGGAACTACGGCGACTCGACTTGCGGTAAAAATTATAATGACGCATGGAAAGCATGGTCATGTCCAAGGGGAATGGGACTTCGACGGGAAATTTCGACCGGCAATTGGAGCCGACGGGATTACAAACATTCGACGGCGCTCTCCGCGTGGCGGATGAACATATCGGAGATGCCCCTGGAGCAGGTGTGTGGGGAAATGGAAGTCTCAGTTTGAATGACGCGATTGAATCGCAGGCCCAGAAAGGGTACGGCCGTCGGACCCGAATTCTGGTGTCGGTCGCGCCGGCGGCCGAGCGCGAGGCGCTGGTTTCGGCGCTTGCCCACATTCCACAATTCGATGTCCGGGTGATCGACGGCCTGGACTATAATGCGATCACCGATGCACATCGCACCGATTACCTGATCGTTTGGTTCGAAACGATTCAAAAACTCCGAGAATCCGATGCCAACGCCTTCGTCAAGCTTTCGCGCCACGCGCGGGTCATCGTCGCGCTCAACAGCGACCGTTTGCTGGAGGCGGCAAGCGCGCTTCATCTCGCCGACGCATGGTTGTTCACCGACCTCGTCCTGCACCAGATTGGCCGCCTGGTCGGGTTGAGCGGCAGCGGATATACGATCGTTCCCTCCGGTGTCGGAAACGATTTCGGGCTCGACAATCTTCGTCTGCGCCTGCTGGAAAAACTCGATGAGGAAGAGCGCAGTGTGCTCGACGAATTGGGGCTTGGCAGCAGCAACCGCGATATCGCGGCGCGCCTGGAGATTTCCGAACCTCAAACCAAGGCGCTGGTCCGGAATATTCTCGGCAAGCTGCATTTTCGAAATCGCACCGAAGCGGCGGTCTTCATCGCCCACCGCCGCTCCGATATCCGGCGGGGGGGGGCTGTTTCCCGATAGTTGAGACGCCGTGGCGTCAGTCGGTTGAGGCGGAACCGGCGCTTGGCATCAAGCCGTTGTTCAGCGCCCAAATAGCGGCTTGTGTCCGATTGCTCACGTTAATTTTCCGCAACAGGCTTTTCATGTGCACCTTGACGGTCGCTTCGGTAATGCTGAGCCGGTTGGCAATCAACTTGTTCGAATCGCCCTGGACCAGGCATTGCAGGATTTGCATCTCACGCTCCGACAATCCGTAGGAATTGTCCGTGGGCACGCTGGCCGGCACCGCGTTGGCGACGCCGTTGACGAGTAAGGCCGCGAGATGGGTGGGGAACACCTTCTCGCCCAAGACCACGAGCTGAAGCGAGATCAGCAAGGCATCCAGCGAAATATCTTTCATCAGATACCCGCTGGCCCCGGCGGCAAGGCACGAAGCGAGCGTATTGGAACACAGATTATCGTTCAGGATGACCACCGGCGAATCGGGCAATGCGCTGCTAAGATGCGTGAGGTCGTCGACGATATGGCTGGGATTGGAGGACAGGTCGATCAAGATCAGGCCCGGTTCGAGTTCCGTCGGGATCTCGAACATGCTGACATCATCGGCTTCGCCCACGACTTCGAACTGCGATCCCTTCAGCAACCTTTTCAGACCTTCGCGGAAGAGTTTATTGCGTCCGAAAAGCAGCGTTACCACAGTGTCCATCTTGGTGTCCCCATTAAGGATTACCCATTAAATAACCAGTCATGTTCGGTCGATTATTCTGGTTAGGGTCTTTTATTGATTTACGCCATGGTAACCCTAACTTCTGACACGAGATATCGTCCGTTCGGTTAGAAAAAGGGCTCAAGGGTCATAATCCGTCGGGTAGATAATTTTGTTTGTGATTAACCATTACGATACACAACGGCGAATTAAGGTTAACTACAATTCTTTTGGCTATGTTGATTATGCGACAATAGAGCCATCGAAATCAATAGTTTAGGTGTAAATTCTTAACAATAATATGGTAAATCTTCCTCTGGCGTTGGTAAGAATTTATTCATGAACTCATGGTATTTCATTCTGTTGGGGTGCCGTGGCTCTAATGCCGTCTGGCAACCCGTTGGAAAGCTGTAAAAGTTATTGATGTCGTGATGATCGGCCGAGTCCCGGACCGGTGGGAGACAAAAGGTGCGTATCCTGACGATCGATGATCATGGCATGTTCCGCTACGGGTTACGATTGACGCTCGAACGACAGTTTGCCGATGCCGAGGTTCTGGAAGCGGCCACTGTGCGCGAAGGAATAGAGATCGCGCAGAAAGGCATGCCGCTCGATCTCGCGTTGGTCGACTTGCATATGCCGGGTGAAGATGGCGTCGCGGCGATCGAGGCGATTTGCCGTCTCGCGCCCGAAACGGTGGTTGCCGCCCTGACCGCGTCGGACGATCGGCAGGATATCCTCCGAGTCATGGAGGCCGGCGCGATGGGATTCATCCGCAAGAGCTTCGGTCCCGAAGTGCTCAAGAGCGTCATCGAAATCATTCTCTCCGGTGAGCGGTTCTATCCGGTGGCCGAAATGGATGCCGACCCGGCGCCGGAGCCGCAGGACGGGCAGGGCGAGGTTTTCGAACTGCCAGAGGATGTCAGGTTTACGCCGCGCCAAATGGAGATCCTGCAGGGGCTGCTGAATGGGCTTTCCAATAAGGAAATCGCGCGCGAGCTCGGCATCATCGAAGGCACCGTGAAGGCCCATATTCGCACCATGATGGGAAATGTCGGCGCCAAGAACCGCACGCAACTTGCGATTATCGCGACACGGGTACTGCGCTGAGCGGATGTGAACCGGATGGGTGGATATTCGACGGCAGAAGCTGCGGACCGAGCGACCGATCAGGTTTCGTCCGACTGCTGCAGCCCGAGGGCCGCCTTCCAGCCGGGATCGATCGGATACCGGGCCGGATCGGATTTCGCCAGGTCTTCGAGCGTGGCCAGGAGCGAGCGGCCGGCGTCGCTTCGCAGGTAGTGTATCGGGCCGCCGCGGAAGGGCGCGAATCCCGTGCCATAGATCAATCCCGCGTCCAGGTGATCCGCCGACGCCACCAATCCTTCGCGCAGGCATGCGACGCAGGCATTCAGCAGCGGCAACATGAGCCGGTTCTGAATCGTGGGGTCCGGGCGCCCGGCGGCGCGCTTTTTCCCGACCGGTTTGCCGTTCTTGTAGCGATAGAAGCCGCGTCCCGTTTTGCGCCCGAGATGGCCCTGTTCGACCAGTTTGGTGAGGGCTTCGGGCGGCTGCCAATCGGGCGTCGGGGAGACGATCTGGCCGACATGCAGACAAATATCCAGACCGACCGCATCGGCCAGCTCCAGCGGCCCCATCGGCATGCCGAAATCCAGGGCCGCGCCGTCGATCGCTTCCGGGGACCGGCCGTCTTGCAGCAGCGAGACCGCCTCCAACAGGTAGGGGGTCAGCACCCGGTTCACGAGGAAACCGGGCGCGCTGTTCACGGGCAGCGGCATCTTGTCGATCTTACGGGCGAATGCCTGGCCGAACGCCATCGCTTCCGGCGCGCTGTTGTCGCCGCGCACGATTTCGAGCAACGGCATTTGCGCCACCGGATTGAAGAAGTGCAATCCGATCAGCCGCTCGGGCCGCTTGAGCACCTCGGCCAGTTGCTCGAGCGGAATGCTGGATGTGTTCGTGCCGATCAAGGCGCCGCGTTTCAATTTAGGCTCGATGGCGCGCAGGAGCGTTTGCTTGATCTCCAATTGTTCGGGCACGGCCTCGATGACGACGTCCGCAAGCGGCACGCCGGCGCCGGCCAGATCGGGAATCAGGCGGTCCAGCGCGGCGCGAACTTTCGCGGGCTCGCGAAGGCGTCGTTTGAAATATTTCGCGGCGCGGCCCATCGCCGGCGCGATGTATTTGGCTTCGCGGTCCTGCAGGGTGACCCGCAGCCCCTGCATCGCGCACCATGCCGCGATATCGCCCCCCATCGTGCCGGCGCCGATGACATGGATATGACGGATATCATGGTCCTCGGCCTTGCCCAGGGCCTTCAACTCTTCGCCCAGCAAGAACACCCGGATCAGGTTCTGCGCGGTCTCGCCGGTGATCAAGCGGGCAATCGACTCCGCTTCCCGGTGCATCATGCGGGACCGAAAGGCGCCATGCCGCTGCCATAGGTCGATCAAGGCAAAGGGGGCGGGATAGTGGTCCGGCCGGGCCTTCGACGCGACCTGGCGGCGCATGATCATGCCCAGCAGCCAGCGTGCCGGCGTCAAATTGCCCAGTGTCACTGAAACCCGCCGCCGGCGCCGTTTCAACCCATCGGAAATCGCGGTATGCGCCGCCCGCTTGAAGTGCCGCGGCTGGGTTACCGCATCGACGATGCCAAGTCCCCTCGCGGCGCGCGCGCGGAGGCTGCGTCCCGTCAGCATCAGGCCCATGGCGCTCACCGGCGAGATAAGCCGGGTCAGGCGTGCGGTGCCGCCGAGGCCGGGATGGATGCCGAGCCGCACCTCCGGCAGGCCGATGCGGGCGTCGTCGCTCGCGATCCGGTATGTGCAGGCCAGGGCCAGTTCGAGACCGCCGCCGAGGCAGAAACCGTGAACGAGCGCGACGGTGGGGTAGGAAAGGCCTTCCAACCGATCCAGGATGGCATGGCCGCGGCGGACAAGCTCGACGACCCGGTCCGGATCGGTCAGGTCTTCAAATTCGGAAATGTCGGCGCCGGCAATAAACCCATTCGGTTTTGCCGATCGAATGATCAGACCCGCGGGCGGATCCGCATCCAATTCGTCGAGCACGACGTCGAGCGCCGCGAGGACGTCCTGCGACAGCGTATTGGTTCCCGAATTGGATTTGTCGAGGCTCAGCCAGTGGACATTCCTGGCGTCCCGTTCGCCGTGCCAATGCCTGGGCATGGCCACGGTGGGACGCGCCGGCTTGCCTTTCGGTTTCTTGGCGGCTGGCTTCGCGGGGGACTGCGTCTTTGCCTCGGTCATGACCGATTGCTCCCGCTCTGGCGGTTCTCTATCCGGTCCATGACTAGGCGGCCTCCAACAACAGCGCGCCGCCCTGGCCGCCACCGATACAGATTGCGGCGATCCCGCGTTTCGCACGCTTTCGGCGCAGCACATGCAACAGGTGCAAGGTGATCCGGGCGCCGCTTGAGCCGACCGGATGGCCGACGCTGATCGCGCCGCCATCGAGGTTCAGCCGCGCCCGGTCCAATGTCCCCAGCGCATCCTTCAGGCCCAGGTTTTCGCGGCAGTACTCGGGGTCCTGCCATGCGGCAATACAGGCGAGAACCTGGGCGGCGAACGCTTCGTTGATTTCCCAGGCGTCGACGTCGTCCAGGGCGAGATCGTTCCGTTGCAGAATGGGCGTCGCCGCATGAACCGGACCGAGCCCCATTTGAGCGGGATCCAGCGCGGCCCACTCGCTGTCGACGATGCGGCCGAGGGGCTTCAGCCGGTGCCGTTTCAGCGCGTCTTCCGAGGCCAGGATGAGCCAGGCGGCGCCGTCGGTGATCTGTGAGCTGTTGCCCGGCGTGACCGTGCCGAAGGGGCGTTCGAAGGCGGGGCGGAGCTTGCCCAGCGCTTCCATCGTGTTGTTGGGGCGCACCCCGTCGTCCTGCTCATAATAGCCACCGCGCGTGTCGAAGATCGGCTCGATTTCAGTCAGGTCGCCTGATTCCTGCGCCTGCGCCGTGCGCTGATGGCTCTCGAGCGCCAGCGCGTCCATTTCCTCGCGGCCGATATCGAATTTATGCGCCAAAACTTCGGCTGTTTGTCCCATGTTGAGGGCGACCACGGGGTCGGTCAGCCCCTTGATCAACCCGATGACCGGGGCGAGCATGCCGGGGCGAAAGCCGGCCGCCACGCCCAGCTTTGCCCACAAGCTGCGGGCGCTGTTCAGATCGGCGAGCCAGCCGACCATGCGGTCGTTGAACAGGATCGGGGAGTGGCTGAGCGCTTCGCTGCCGCCGGCCAGGATCAGATCGGCGCGGCCATCGGCGATCGAGCGGGCGGCGGTTTCCACGGACTGCATGCCGGACGCGCAATTGCGCTGCACGGTCCATGCGGGCACGCCCTCGCCGCATCCCAGGCGCAAAGCGGCAATGCGCGCCGGATTGACTTCGTCCGCGCGCGGCGACACGCAACCCAGGATCACCTCGTCCAGCGCGTCCGCCGAAAAGGGCTGGCGCAGCAGGAGTGGCCGACCGGCGGCGACCGCGAGATCGACAGGGGTGAAGGGTCCCGGCCGCCCGCGCGCCTTCAGGAAAGGGGTTCGGCTGCCGTCGACTACATAGACAGGGCGGCGGCCATGTCCTTGTTCTGAGATTGCATTGCTCCTTTGCCTATGTCTTCCGGCGCGAAATCGTCGACCATGATCGCGGCCCGGACCGATTGCGCCGCTTCGGCAAGCAGCGCCGCTTCGGCTTCGGTAATCAGGCCCGTCGCCAAGCCCTCTTCGACCGAGCCCAGCTTGTTGTCGCGCAACCGGCGTTCGATGGGTTCGGCGGCGATCGTCCGCTCCAGCGCGTATTCCAGCCGGCCGGTGATATCATTCTTGTCGGCCGATACAAAGATTCCCGCCGACAGGCGGTCGCGCGCGGCGGTCGGGTCCAGCATGATATCGGCGCAGCGTCCCGCCATCTTGTCCGTCGGCGGCTTGCGGCGCAGCCCCAGCGGGAACACTAATGCCCTGAGAAACCACGCAATCGGTCGAGACGGGAAATTGACGATGATCTCGTCGAGCCGCTGCTGGATGGTATGGAGGGACGATTGGCAGCACCAATGGACCAGCGGCTCGTCGGCCTCCGGCCGGCCGTCATGTTCGAATCGGGCGAGGGTGCAGGACATGAGGTACAGTTCGCTCAACACGTCGCCGAGCCGGGCGGAAAGGCTTTCCCGCCGCTTCAGCGCGCCGCCCAGAAGGATCAACGATAGCTCCGCGACCAGCGCGAAGGAGACGCTCGCGCGCGTCAGCTGCTTGTAATAATTTGTCGCGATACCGGCATCGGGCGCGGTCGCCCATTCGCCGCCGGTCAGATTGTGGAACAGCGCCCGGCTGACAGTCTTTATCTGGTGGGTGAGGTGACCGAACAGCGCGCGGTCGAAATCCTTCAGGCCCTGCTTGCGGTCTTCGTTGTGTGCCGCCTGCATTTCCTGGCGCAGCCAGGGATGGCTGCGGATCGCGCCCTGCCCGAAAATGATCATGCTGCGCGTCAGGATATTCGCGCCTTCCACCGTTATGCTGACCGGCAAGGCAAAATAGACATTCGCGAGATAGTTGCTGGGCCCGTTACAAATGCCGCGGCCGCCATGGATGTCCATGGCGTCATTGACGGTTTGCCGCAGCCGCTCCGTGGTGTGGTACTTCACGATGGCGGACAGCACGCCCGGTTTTTCGCCGAGGTCGACCGCGGCAGCCGTGATCCGCCGGGCGGATTCGAGCAGATAGGCGTTGCCGGCAATGCGGGCGAGCGCTTCCTGAACGCCTTCGAAGCGTCCGATCGGCAGTCGGAATTGCTTGCGGACCCGAGCATAGGCGCCAGTCACCCGGGCGCAGTATTTTACGCCGCCGGTGCTGGCCGCGGGCAGCGAGATTGAGCGGCCGGCGGCAAGACAGTTCATCAGCATGCGCCAGCCCTGGCCCGCGCGTTCCTGGCCGCCGATGATCCAGTCCATCGGGATAAAGACGTTGTCGCCCTGCGTCGGCCCATTCTGGAAGGCTTGATTGGCGGGGAAATGGCGCCGTCCGATTTTAACGCCGGGTGTTTCGGTCGGGATCAATGCCAGCGTGATGCCGATGTCCGGGTCGCCGCCCAGGATGCCGTCCGGGTCCGTAAGGTGAAAGGCGAGGCCCATAATGGTGGCGACCGGGGCCAGCGTAATATAGCGCTTCTCCCAGGATACCCGCATGCCCAGCACGCGTTCGCCATGAATGTCCTTGTAGCAGATGACACCCTTATCGGGCAGCGTGGCCGCATCGGAGCCGGCGAAGGGGCCGGTCAGCGCAAAACAGGGAATTTCGTCGCCGGTTGCGAGACGCGGCAGATAATGGCTTCGCTGGTCGTCCGTGCCGTATTGCAGCAACAGCTCCGCCGGGCCGAGGGAGTTCGGCACCATGACGGTGACGGCAGCAGTCAGGCTGCGGGTCGAGATTTTCATGATGACCGCGGAATGGGCGAGGGCGGAAAACCCGAGCCCACCATGCTCCTTCGGAATGATCATTCCCAAGAAGCCTTCGCGCGCGATGAACTTCCAGATCTCGGGCGGCAGGTCGCCCAGCTCGTGGGTGATCTGCCAATCGTCGAGCATCTCGCACAGCCGTTCCGTCGGTCCGTCCAGAAATGCCTGCTCTTCTTCGCTGAGCGTCGGCGCGGCGAGGGCGCGCATCTTGTCCCAGTCGGGGGCCCCGGAAAACAGCTCTGCGTCCCACCAGACGGTTCCGGCGTCGATGGCTTCGCGTTCAGTGTCCGACATGGGCGGCAGGACGCCGCGATACCAACGCAGCACCGGCGCGCTGATCAGGCGTTGTCGCATGAGGTGGAATAAGCCGGTCATGGAAATACCTTCATTATGCGCCAAATCGTGCCGGGCATCGCTCCGGCCATGCCGATCCGGCGTCGGATTGCTGGACGCTTCACGCGGACGCCGCCTGCTTTTCGAGCGATTCCGGCTGGTCCTCGAGCGGTCCGTTTCGGGTATCTTCTTCGATCAAGGCGCGCCGCAGCGGCTTGCCGATCAGGGTCCGGGGCAGTTCATCCCGGAACTCGATGCGCGACGGCAGCTCGAACGAGGCGAGTTTGTCTTTCAGAAAGCCGCGCAATTCCGAGCTCGTCAGCGTCGCGTCGGGATGCAGCTTCACATACGCTTTGACGATCTCGCCGCGATGGCGGTGCGGTACGCCGCAAACGACCGTTTCTTCCACGGCCGGATGCAGATAGATCGCTTCCTCCACCATGCGCGGATAGACGTTGAACCCGCCGTTCAGGATGAGGTCCTTGATCCGGTCGATGATGAAGACATAGCCGTCGCTGTCGATATAGCCGATATCGCCCGTATGCAATCGTCCGCCCTGGAACGTCGCGATATTCTCCTCCGGCTGGTTCAGATACCCGGTCATCACCTGCGGACCCGATACGCAAATCTCCCCGTGCTCGCCAAAGGGAAGCACCACGTCCGGGTTGTTGCGGTCGGTGATCTCGATCAACGTGCCCGGCAGCGGCAATCCAACCGAACCCGCCTTGTTCACGCCCTCGAACGGATTGACGGTGCAGACCGGGCCGGCTTCCGTGAGCCCGTATCCTTCGACCAGGGTACAGCCGCTCAATTCCTCGAACTTGCTCTTGATCTGGACAGGCAGGGGTGCGCCGCCGGAAATACAGAGTTCGAGGCTCGAGAGATCGTACTTCCCGACGTCGCTGCTGGTGTTGATGGCGGAGAACATCGTCGGCACACCGAGGAAAACGGTCGGCTTCTGGTCTTCGATGGTTTTCAGCACGTCCTTGACGTTGAAGCGCGGCTGCAGGATCAACTCACCGCCATGGAAGAGGCAGGTGTTCATTACGCCGGTCATGCCAAAGGCGTGAAACAGCGGCAGAATCCCGAAAAACCGCTCCGATCCCGGTTTCGCGGTTACCGCCCAGTGGCTGGTTTGCGCCGCATTCGCATAGAGATTGGAGTGGGTCAGCATGGCGCCCTTGGGCGTGCCCGTGGTGCCGCCGGTATATTGCAGCACGGCCAAATCGTCATCGGGCTGGATTGTCACGGGGGCCGGCGCGCCGTCATTGTCGATCAGCGTTTCGTAGGGCACGTGGTGCGCGTCCGTCGGGATCGAGGCGATTTCCTTGCGATTGAGGAAGGCAAACAACAGCATGCTGGGGAAGGGCAGCACGTCGCGCATGCGGCAGACGACAATCTTGTCGAGCACGTCGCCCAATAAATCCTTGGCGATTTTCGGGTAGAGCGTCTTGAGGTTCAGCGTGATCATGATCCGGGTTTCCGAATCGATGATCTGGCGGGTAATCTCCCGTTTGGCGTAGAGCGGATTGTAGTTGACCACCGTGGCGCCGGTCTTGAGCACGCCGAAATAGAAAATCACGTAGTAAGGACAATTCGGTAACAGCAGCCCGACCCGGTCGCCCTTGCCGATCCCCTGATCCTGCAGGCCCTTGGCCACCCGGTCGACCAATCCGGCGACATCCTCGTAATCGTACCGTTTGCCCAGGAATTCGATACAGGGATTGTCCGGAAACGCCGCGACCGCATCGTCCAGGAGGGCCGTCAGCGGCTTGGTCTCGATTCGCGCCCGCCAGTTGAGGCTGGCCGGATAGCTGTCCTCCCAGGGATAGCGCTCGGGAAGCGGCGGCGCCGACGGGCGGAGGTTCCGGCTCGGCCGGAGCCGCGCGAAGGCGGACTTGACCGCCGCGGCCATCTTTTGAAGGCGAGGTTTAACGATTGGATTCAAATGAGTAGCTCCGCCTTCCTAATCTACAACTTTAAATATCGCCGATATCGGCAATAGGCCCCACGCGCGGGGCAAGACCCCTGATCGTGTGCTCTTTATCTGTTGAAAAGGTTACCGAATTTTTAATCCCCTTGCGCCCAGTTCTTCTCGTCCTGATCGCTGAACTGTATGCCGAACGCCCCCATTATGTCGATCAGTTCCGGTACCATTCGGTCTACCGCTTTTGCGCCTTCTTCGATCGCGTCCTCCGCCCGATGAAAGTCCAGAAGCCCGATATGGCCCACGCGGGGGGCGATAACAAGGTCCGGCGGCTCGCCGGCGAGGCGGCTGCGCGTCACCCGGTCCAGCAGGATGTTGAAGCTGGCCGCCATGGTGCCGAACAGATTGGGCTCTTCCGTCTCGTATCCGAAATATTGCCGCATCGCAGGACCGATCCGCTCCGGCGTCGTCCGGCGCCGGTCCAGCCCCAGGAAGGGAAAGCCGCCGCCGGAATTCTGCGGCGCGCGCCGGTCTTCGGTCGCGAGCCCGCCGAGCGTGTCGCCGGTCAGGTTGACCGCGATTACCAGCCGGGCGCCCATGGCGCGGCAGGTCGATACGGGTACCGGATTGACCAGTGCGCCGTCGATTAGCCAGCGGCCGTCGAGCTTGACCGGCTTGAAGATGCCCGGCAGTGAAATGGAGGCGCGAATGGCGTCGATCAGGCGGCCCTCGTCGATCCAGACTTCATGACCGGTGGCGAGTTCGGCGGCCACGCCGGCGAAGGGTGTCGACAGCTCTTCGATCCGGGTGTTGCCCAGCTCGCGTTCGAGTTCGCGCAGCAACCGCTTGCCGCCGATGATGCCGCTGTCGGCAAAGGTGAAATCGAGCAGCTGGACCATGCGGAAGCGCGTCAGCATGCCGGCGAATCCCGCCAGCGTTTCCATCTTGTGTGCGAGGTAGAAGCCGCCGACCAGCGCGCCCATGGAAGTGCCGCAGATCAGGTCGGGATAGATGCCGAGTTCGGACAGCCGCCGCAGCACGCCGATATGCGCCCATCCGCGGGCTATACCGCCGCCCAGCGCAAACCCAATTCTTGGTCCGCTCATGATCGCGTCCTGCGTCCCCTGAAAACGGCGATTTCCGGCCGGGAGCGTGCCGGATTTCCGACCGGACGCCGGCCGTCTCCGAAGCCGGCGAACTCGCTTGGGATGGTAACGTTCGCATGATTTCTATTTTATTAAGATTGATAAAATTTAGCGAAAAACCGGGGCGGTTGGGCCGGTCAGCGGAATACGGGAGGGCGGTATGCTCAAGCTTTACAGCATGGATTTCAATTCGGCGGGGCAGCGGGTGCGGACGGCGTTGTATCTCAAGAACATTCCCTTCGAATACATCTCGGTGCGGGAAATCGGCTGGGACGCCTATCGGCAAGTGAACCCGCAGGGGCTGATGCCGACGCTCGACGTGGACGGCGAGATGTTCGCCCAATCCACCGCGATCCTCGAATACCTGGAGGAAACCTATCCCGATCCGCCGCTGCTGCCGGCCGATCCGGTCGCGCGCGGACGGGTCCGCGCCTTCGCGCAGTTCGTCGGCAGCGACATGCATCCGTTGCATATCACCCGGGTCCGCAACCGTCTGATGGATCAGTTCGGGGCCTCGGGGGAACAGACCCATGAATGGTACCGGCACTGGGTAACGACCGGCCTGACCGCGCTCGAGGAGTTGCTGCGCCGGCGGCCCGAGCCGGGCCGGTTCTGCTATGGCGAGAGCCCGACGATGGCCGATCTCTATCTGATCCCGGAAGTCATGAACGGCCGCCGCTACGGCACCGACATGACGCCGTTCCCGCTGATTTCCGGGGTCGATGAAGCGTGCCGTGCGCTGCCCGCCTTCCAGGCCGGCATGCCGGAACGGCAGCCGGATTATTCGGGTTGATTACCTGTCATACGGGAATGCATTTGCGCCGGTCCGAACGTGCCTGAATGATTGATCGTGGAAGGATCGGAGCCTCGACGGATCGGACGAATACAGAGGTGTACGTTAAGCGCCATCACTGCTCGCCATCGCACATTTTCCGAACGAGATAGAGGGTTGCTACACACAATAGAAAAATTGCGAATGGAACAATTAGCCAAGCTCCGAGAATTTCGCCCAACGGAATATAGAAAATCATGTATGTCGCGGTGGACAACGCGATGCCGAGGGAAATGCCGGGAGCCCACCGCCAATGGAGAAGCTGGCTCAAGCCACACAGTAAAGCCAATGCGCCGGCTTCGATTTGAAAGATAATGGAGCCCAGATAGGCGGAAACCCCTAATCCGTCAGGCCGCGAAATTTCAATCAACACATAAACCAATTGAGAGAAAACAAGCACTGTTACCAGGACCCAGAGCAACCCAATCGTCTTTCTTAACGAAGGCCGTTTCACTCTAAACTCGGGCATTTACCCATCACCCGTGCAACGCCGCCTTGGGCAGCATCACGTGGATGCCGCTGTGGACGTTGACGATCTGGCTGACATGCAGGTCGGCGGCGATCGAGCAGAGCGTGTAGGCGTCTTCCTTCGACAGGTTCGATTTCAGCTGGATCAGGGCGATCATCTCGCGCAGCGCGTGCTTGGCCGCGTTGTCGAGCACCGGGTCGATGCCGATGGTGATGTAGTGGGTATCGGTCTCGGCGCGCGGCATCGCGAGCGGCGTGTTCTTGTGCAGGTGCAGCTCGAACGTCCCGCTGAGGCAGGTCTCGATGGCGGTGACGCAGACCTCGCCGTCGCCCTGCGCCGCATGCCCGTCGCCGGCGGAGAACAGCGCGCCGTCGTTGAACACCGGCAGGTAGAGCGTGCAGCCCGCGCCGAGCGCCTTGATGTCGAGATTGCCGCCATGGCGGCGCGGGATGATCGACGTGATGCGGCCCCATTTGGGCGGCGGGGCAACGCCCATCACGCCGAAGAACGGGTCGAGCGGCAGGTCGACGCCCCACGGCAGGTTGGCCACCTTCTTTTCCTTGTCGAGCCGAATGTGCAGCAGCCGCATTTCGTGGAAATCGTCGGGCAGCGCGCCGGAGAGCGGCCGGATGCGGTTCCAGCCCCAGTTCTGGCGCAGGCTTACGTCCTTGATCCGCACTTCCAGCATGTCGCCGGGCCGCGCCCCTTTGACCGCCACCGGGCCGGTCATGATGTGGCCGGCCCCGCCGGGGGTGAGCTTCTCGTGGATTTCCAGGTGGTCCGGCAGGATCTCGAACCCGTCCTCGGTCGGCAGGATATCCGGCCCGCCGGACACGGTGTGGAGCGTCACCGTGTCGCCGGGGCTCACCTCGATCAGCGGTTCCAGGGCCGCGTCGAAGAATGCCCAATGCACATTCTCCGGGGCGGGAAAGAGTTCGTGATGGGCGGGCATGGCGGGTCTCCTTGCTGCATGATAGGATCGCGAATTAAGAATAGCGCGACACGGCACCGGAAAGGCAGTCTTTCATGGCCACCGCCTGGAACAAGATCGAAACGCCCTGCAAGGGCATTTGCTATGTCCGAAAGCTGGACGGCGAGATGCTGTGTTCCGGCTGCCTGCGCCGCCAGGAAGAGATCGACACGTGGTACGAACTGACCGACGCGAAACGCCGCGAGATCATGGACGAACTGCCGGCGCGCAACCCCAAACAGTGGCGGTTGATGAACCCGGAATGAGGCCCGGTTTTGGTTGTCCTCAGCCGAATGCGAACATTTCGACGAGGGTGGCGGCGACCGTTTGCGCTGTCTTGCGTTCGATTTTCCCGAGCTTCCGGACTAGCCGCGCCTTGTTGATCGTGCGAATTTGATCGAGCGCAATATGGCCCTTTTTCCGTTTGAAGGTGAGCGTCACCCTTGTTGGGTACTTGCGGAGTGTGGTCGTCATAGGGGCGACAATGACCGTCCGGATATGTGCGTTCATTTCATCGGGGGAGACGACGACGCAGGGCCGCGTTTTCTGGATCTCCGAGCCGAGCGTCGGATCGAGCGAGACAAGATACACCTCGAACCGCTTTACCACGTCCATTCAGCGTCGTCCCAGTCGTCGCTCAGGTGCTCGGGCAGCAACGGAGGCTCCGGCGCGGCGTTTTGCGTCTCCGCTTCGAAGGCGTTTGCCCACCCGTGTCGCGGCGAGGCGCAGGGCGATAGCACGAGCTTGTTGCCTTCGACGGTCATTTCGACCTGATCCTCGAATCCGCATTGCTGGATTATAGGCTTCGGGAGTATGACGCCTTTGGCATTTCCGATTGATCGCAGGTCCGACTTCATGGTGGCCTCCTATAGTTATAACAATGTTATAACTAATTGGATTTGTCAAGAACGTCGGTGGCCGTATGGATTCGCGGCCCTTCGCGGAACTTTGTCGCCCTGCCGCTTTGTCGATTATGATGGGCGGGCCGAATGAACGATGAGAATAGGATCAGACGACATGAGCAGCGCTAAGAAATCGGCGGCGGACAATTACGCACGGCGCTTGAACGGCGGCGAGGCGCTGGCCGAAATGCTGAAGGCCCATGGCGTCGGCCTGATGTTCGGCATGGGCGGATTTCAGCTTCTGCCGTTTTACGAGGCGGTGCGGGCGCTCGGGCTCAACCATCGGCTGATCAACGACGAGCGCTGCGGCGTCTTCGCCGCCGACGCCTATGCGCGGGTCACGGGACGGCCCGGCGTCTGCGACGGCACGCTCGGCCCCGGCGCGACCAATCTCGTGACCGGGATGGTCGAGGCACTGAACGCCGGCATCCCGATGATCGTGCTGGCCGGCGACACCAATCGCAGCCACGCCTGGAAGAACATGACGCAGGAATGCCGGCAGGTGGATATCCTGACGCCTGCGGCCAAGGAACTGATCCGCATCGAGGACGGCTTGCGCATTCCCGAACAGGTGCGCCGCGCGTTTGCCGTGGCGACCAGCGGCCGGCCCGGCCCGGTGGTGCTGGACGTGCCGGAGGACATTTGCCACGGCGAATACGACTTCACCGCCGACGATTTCTGGGTCGATCCGGCCCATCGCGCCATTCCGGGCCAGCGCAGCCGGCCGGCGGCGGACGATATCGCGCGTGCCGCGGCACTGCTCGGCAAGGCGAAGCGGCCGCTGATCCTGGCCGGCGGCGGGGTGCATCTGTCGCAGGCGCATGGGGCGCTGCAGGATCTGGCCGAAGCGCTGAACATCCCGGTCGCCCACACGATGAGCGGCAAGGGCGGTATCGCGTGCACGCACCCGCTCTCGGCCGGGCTGTACGGCCGCTATTCGCGCATCGCCAACGACCTGATCGACACCTCCGATTGTCTACTAGTAGTCGGCGGCAAGCTCGGCGAGATTCCGACCAGGCGGTACGCCCTGTTGCCGCCGGAGGTGCCGCTAATCCATCTCGATATTCTCGAAGACGAGATCGGCCGCACGACCCGCACCGAAGTGCCGCTCTGGGGCGATGCCCGTGAGGGCCTGCGGGACCTGCTGACGGAATTGTCTGACGGTGCGGACACGCAGCGCGCGGCGCGCCAGGACTATGCCGCCGAGGTGCCGGCGCGCATGGACAAATGGAAGGCGGAGGCGGCCGACCGGCTGCACTCCAGCGAGCGCCCGATCAACATGGCGCGGATGCTGACCGAGTTGAACACCGTGATGCCGCCGGAATCCGTGCTGGTCGCGGATGGTGGGTTCGCCGGGCACTGGACCGGGTTCCTCTACGACACCAAGCTGGCGGGGCGCACCTATATCGCCGATCGCGGGCTGGCCTCGATCGGCTACGGGCTGCCCGGCGCCATCGGTGCGCAGCTCGGCGTGCCCGACCGCCCGGTCGTCGGCATTACCGGCGACGGCGGCTTCAACATGGCGATCGGCGAATTGGAGACCGCGCTGCGGCTCGAAGTGGGCTGCACCATCATGGTGGTGAACAACGCCGCATCCGGCTACGTCAAGGCGCTGCAGCATTCGATGTATGACGGCAAGTACCAGTCGAGCGAACTCGTCGAGATGAACTATGCGAATATTGCCAACGCCTTCGGCTGCCAGGGCATCCGCGTCGAGGATCCGGACGCGCTAGGCGATGCGATCCGCACCGGCATGGCGGAGACCAACCGGCCGACCGTGGTCGACGTCGTGGTGACCCGCGACCCGGCGAAGATGCTGCCGGCCGTCGACAGCCGCGTCCTCAAGGTGGAGAAGGGCGATCGGCCGGTGTGACGAAGCGGTCGCGGATCGGCTGGTTCACGGATTAGCGGCGCTCTTCCAGCGCGGCTTCGGCGAGAGCGAGGAGTTCGCGCGCCTGATCCTGCTGATAGGGTGCATCGGCCCGATTGAATAACGACAGTGCGGCGCGGTGCGCGGCGATCGAGTCCTCTATCAACGCGGCGTTGTCGTCTCGTTCTCCCAGTACTCTGAGGGTGCGGCCGAGATCGTTCGTGGTGAGCGCCCAGTATATTGGAAAGTGCTCGCGCGTCCGGATTTCCAGCGCTGCGCGGCTTGTCGTGATCGATTCTTCCAGGTGCACCGGTTCGTCCGTCTGCTCGCCCAGCACTCGCAATGCCGATGCCAGCTTGTGCTGGATTTCTGCCCGGACGAACGCATTGTCATCGTCGTCGGCCGCCGCCAGTCCCAGGCGGAGCGCGGCGATGCCGTGATTGAGGGTTTCGGTGTTCGCTTCGCGTTCGCCCAGCAGCGCCAGCGCCCCGCCAAGCCCGCCATTGGCCGCGGCCTTGTATCGCACCATTTCCCGGTCCGTGATGACATCGCTTTGCTGGGTAAAGATTTCGAGGGCCTTGTTGCAGGCGAAGACGGCCTCTTCCAGCAATGCGGTGTCCGCCATCCGCGAGCCCAGGAAGGTGGCGACATAGGCGAAGTTTACCAGCAGCGTGGCGCGCCATACGGGTACTTCCGCACCCTCGGGGTTCTCCAGCGCACTGCGGCACACTGCGAGCGCCTCTTCCAGTTTTGCGGCGCCGCGCTCCCGCATACCGATTTCGGCCATGACCACGGCCAGATGGCCGTGATGGAATGTCCGCT
>JBFFGE010000045.1:0-26589 GCA_041557595.1 Alphaproteobacteria bacterium | reverse complement strand
CGCCGCCGAGCTGGCGGAAGAAGTTGATCGTGCCCGATCCCTGGTTGAGTCGCTCCGGCGGCAGCGCGCCGAGCGCACACGCCATCAGGGGCGGATTGATGAACCCCATGCCGACGCGCGAGACAATGGCGAAGAAGGCGAAGGTCCAGAACACCGTGTTCACGTCGGCGCCGGCCATCAGGTAGACGCCCGCCGCGAACACGATCAGGCCGCCCATGATGGGAAATTGCGGCGGCACGCGATCGGCCAGCCGCCCGGTCAGCGGAAACACCGCCATCAGGATGAGACTGGCGGGCAGCAGCAGGAAGCCCGCCACCGTGGCGGTGTATCCCTGTACGATCTGACCGAAGACCGGGACCGCATAGGTCATCGCGAAATTGCCCATGCCGAACACGAAGGCAACGACGATGGCGGAGGCGAACCTGGCATTCCGGAACAGGGTGAAATCGAGCAGCCGCGGTCCCTCGCGCAATTGCATGAGGGTAAAGCCCACCGCGGCCGCGATGCCGATGACCAGCCGAAGGGCGATTTCGTCCGAGGCCCAACCCATCCGCTGACCGTTGGAAATCCCCGAAATCAGGCAATATAGCGCGACGCACAAGAGGCCATAGCTGGTCCAATCGAACGGCGTGCGCGGGCCCGCGTCGCGATCTGACGGCATAAAGACGAGTCCCATGAAGAAGGCGATCACCACCAGCGGCGCCGGCACATAGAATATCGCCCGCCATCCCAGTGTATCGACCGTGATGCCGCCGATGACCGGCCCGAGCCCCAGCGCGAAGACCAGCCCCATGCCGTAGATCCCCATCGCCGTCCCGCGCCGCTCCTTGGGGAAAATCTGGAACAGCGTGACCATGACGAGCGGCTGGATAATGCCCGACGCAAAGCCCTGCATGACGCGGCCGAAGATGATCAGGTCGAGCGTCTGCGACACGCTGCAAATCAGGCCGCCGACGGAAAACACCACCAGCAGGATACAGAACGCATAGCGCTGTCCGAAGGTATGCACGAACCAGGTGTTTAGCAGCTGGCTCGCCGTCATCGTGGCGATAAACGCGGTCGACAGCAGCTGCGCCTTGTCCTGGCCGACGCCGTAGGCCCCCATCACATCGGGCACGGCGACGTTCACGATGGTGCCGGAAAACACCATGGTGAACGAGGCGAGCATACCGCCGACGGTCAGCAGCCACCGATAGGGCTCGCCATATCGGGCATGTAGCTGATCATAGGTTTCCGCCGGCACAATGCCTCCCGCGTCGGGCTCGCGCCCTGTCACGCACGCGTATCGGGTTCACGTTATCGCCATGTTACGTCGATCCGGCGCACAGCGCAGCCACCAAGCCCCGCTTTCGAGCCGCATGCTGAGCGACGTCGAAGTATGAGGCTCGCGCGCGTCGCAATCCGCAACGCCCGCACGGCTGGTCCGAGGCGGCGTCCGGTGATATACGGCGTCGATGCTCCTGACCAACTACCTTCGCCTCGCCCTCGACAACAAGCGCTTCCTCGCGTTCGGTTTCACCATGACCGCGGTCTCCAGCGTGGGACAGACCTTCTTCATCGGCGTGTTCGGACCGGCGGTGCGCGGCGAATTCGGACTCAGCCACACGTCGTGGAGCGCCATCTACATGGCCGGCACGCTGGCCAGCGCGGCGGTGCTGCCCTGGACCGGACAGCAGATCGACCGGATGAGCCTGCGCCGCTATGCGACGCTGGTCTGCGCCGCGCTGATCGTCGCCACCGCGTTCATGGCGGCGGTCCCGTCGGCGCCGCTGCTGATCCTTGCGATCTTCCTGCTGCGTCAGACCGGCCAGGGGCTTGCCAGCCACACCGGCACGACCGCGACGGCGCGCTATTTTCATGCCGACCGCGGCAAGGCGCTGGCGCTCGCCTCGATGGGCTTTTCGGCCGGAAAGGCGATCCTGCCGGTGATTGCCGTGCTGTCAATCGCGGCGATCGGCTGGCGCGCAACCTACGGGGCCATGGCGGCGCTGCTCGCGGTTTTCCTGCTGCCGAGCATCTGGTGGTTGCTGCGCAATCATGACATCCGCCACCAAGAGCACCTGCAGCAGCACGAACAGCAGGGCCGCGTCGAACCCGCCATAAGTTCCTGGTCCCGCAAACAGATGTTGCGCGACGGCCGCTTCTACATGCTGCTCCCGGCCGTCCTGGCCCCGTCCCTGATCAGCACGGCGCTGTTCTTCCATCACCTGGAGATCGCCGCCGTCAAGGGCTGGAGCGCCGCCTGGCTGACCGGCAGCTACTGGGTCTTCGCGGGCGGTATCGTGCTGGCATCGCTCGCCGCCGGCCCGCTGATCGACCGCATCACGGCGGCCCGCGTCCTGCCGGCCTTCCTCCTGCCGATGATCCTGGGGCTGCTGATCGTTTGGGCGTTCGACGACCAGGTCTGGGTCTGGCCCTACCTGCTGCTGATCGGCCTGACCAGCGGCCTTAGCTATACTGCGGTCACCGCGCTCTGGGCCGAGATGTACGGCACCGGCCACCTCGGCGCGATCCGCTCGCTCGCCGTATCCCTATCGGTGTTCGCGTCGGCGCTCGGCCCGGTGATCATGGGCGTGTTGATGGATGCCGGACTTTCAGTCGAAGCCGTCTGCGGCCTGCTGGCGCTTTACGGCCTCGCTGCCAGCGGATTGTTGGTGGTCGGGCTGAACAGTGCCAAGCAGCCGCGTGTCGCGCCGGTGGTGCGGGGGTAGAACGACGCCCCCCACCACACTAGATTCAAAAATTCGGGCTTAAACACCTTTTTGTTGAGGACGTGAAATGCCGGAGCGACGTTTCATTCAGTGCGACGTTTTCACCGCGACGCCGACGAAAGGCAACGGTCTGGCGGTCGTGATCGACGGCGACGGCCTGACCGACGAAGCGCTAAAGAGTTTCGCGGCATGGACCAACCTGGCCGAAACGACTTTTCTGTATCCGCCGACACACCCGGACGCGGACTACAAGGTCAGAATACTGACCCCGACGCGCGAAATGCCGTTCGCCGGTCATCCGACACTGGGCAGTTGCGCCGCCTGGCTGCACATCGGCGGCACGCCCAAGCAAGACGGCATCGTCCGGCAGGAATGCGGCGTTGGAATCGTGGAGATCGATATCGCGGGACGCGTTCCCGCCTTCGCCGCGCCGCCGACGCGTATCGAACCGCTGCCGGATGAGAATCTTGAGGCCATTGTGACCGCGTTGGCGATAGACCCGAACGCCGTCGTCCGAACCGCAAAACTCGACAACGGGCCCGAATGGCAAGTGCTGGAGTTGAAAACCGCGGAAGACGTCCTGGCGGTCGATTCCTTGCGCGTCCGATGGCCGGCGTTCAATTCGATCGGACTGATCGGCGCGCATCCGCCGGGAAACGAATGCGACTATGAAGTGCGCATGCTCGCCCCTTCCAGCGGGATGAGCGAAGACCCGATCACGGGCTCCTTGAATGCGGCCATCGCGTGTTGGATGGAGGATGGCGGCCGGCTGCCCTCGGACATCGTGGTCGCACAGGGCACGAAGATCGATCGTCACGGCCGCATTTTCATTCGACCCGACGCCGCCGGCACGAAAAGAATTTTGATCGGTGGCGAGACGCAAATTATGATCGAAGGGGTCCTTACACTTTAAGATGGAATTCGGTCGGACCCATGGCGACCTTGAAAACCCGGCCGACCGACGCCAGCGTCGATGATTTTCTTGCCGCCGTCGCCCATGAAAAACGGCGGCGGGACAGTTTGGTCGTGCTCGACATGATGCAGCGGATTACCAGGCTTGACCCGGTCATGTGGGGCGCCAACATCGTCGGCTTCGGAAAGTATCACTACAAATACGAAAGCGGGCGCGAAGGCGACTGGTTCATCACCGGGTTCTCGCCGCGGAAGCAGGCGCTGACAGTTTACATCATGCCGGGCTTCGACCAATACGACGACCTGATGAGCCGGCTCGGCAAATATAAGACCGGCGTCTCTTGCCTCTATATCAATAAGTTAGAAGACATCGATCTTAAAGTACTCGAAGAACTGACCCGCCACGCCTTCGACCGCATGCGGCGGAAATACGGCGCCTGAACGCCCTCTCACGCAAGCGTTAAGTTAAACAGCGGCTCCAAGAGTTTGCAGTGCGCCTTCGGCGCCCACGAGTATCAGCCAACAGCTATCCGTTCTTCCTGGCATCGCGCGAGGTCTGCATGCGGATCAGAGACCGATCGTTGGCGCAACCCGCCATGTATCTCCAGCTATGACCGATACTGTTCTCAATCCCTACTCGAACCTGATCTGGATCAAAAAGATAGGTCGGGAACTTGCAGTATTGTGACACGCGAAACTGAAGCGACACCCTGGAGGACAAAATGCCGGTAAGGGACGTCTACGAGGAACAAGTGAATGCCCGAATCAAGCCGCTTTACGAGTCCATAGAACACCACGAAGCGCATTTGGAGTCGACCGAGTCGACCTCGATGGAGTCGCACTTGGAAGCCCTCCGCCAGTTGAAGAAGAAGCGTCGCCACGTCGACAGCCTCGTGAAGGAGCTGAAGGAAGCTGGCGAGCACGGATGGCAGAATGTTCGTGACGGAATTGATACGGCCATCGAAGAGCTGAAACACGCGGTCGATGCCGCTCGTGCGAAACTGCATGGTGAGAAATAGGTCGTATCGACGATAGAGTCGCAGCGAGCATGTCGTTTCGAGCGCTCCGCAATCGGGGTTTCAGCGCCCAATGCCGGCCATAGGCGTTAAGCCCTGATGTCGGTAGTTGGCTAGATCAACCTGCCTTTAATTGGAATCAATTAAAGGCAGGTTGATCTATTCTATAAAGATAGAGCAGCTTATGTGCGCCCAAATGGGCGCACGCTGCTCTAGGGGCCGCCGATCGCATTGCCCCATTCGTGCGACCGGTTGATTATTCAAAAAACGCTGCGACCGCGCAGACCTACGCCGGCGTCAGTTTCAACAGCGGCTCCAGCGCCTTGCGATGCTCTTTCGGCGCACCCAGGAAATGGTACAGGGTGCGCGACATCTTGGTGTGCAGCGTCAGCCCGTATTCGCGGACCACGCCGATCCCCGCATGCACCTCATGGGCGTAGTCGCAGGCGGTCATGTAGCTTTCCGACGCCACCGCCTTTGCCATATGGACGCTGCTGGCCGCGTCGCGGCTGCTGTCGAGCTTCCAGAGCGCCTCATAGGCGGTCCAGCGCGCGGCGTCGAGGTTGTTCACGATGTGGACGATGTGATCCTGCACCCGCTGGAAGCGGCCGATCGGCTGGCCGAACTGCGTGCGTTCGCGGGAATACTCCACCGACATCTCGAACACCGCCTGACAGCCGCCAACCTTGTAGGCGCAAAGGATCGGGATCGCCGGTTGCACCGCGCGGCCGAGCGCGGGCCAGGCGCCGCCGGCTTCGCCGATCAGGTCGTCGCCGCCGACCCGCACATCCTCGAACTTCACCTCCGTGACGCCGGTCAGGAAGCCGTCCAGCGGGCGGATCGAAACGCCGGCCGATTTTGCATCGACCCGCAGCATCAAGATTCCGTCGCCATCCTCGGCCCGCACCAACACGAGCAGGTCGGTCGCGCTCGCCGCATCCTGCACGAATAGCTTGGTTCCGGTGAGCGTGTAATCGCCGCCCTGTTTGCGCGCCGTCATCTGAATGTGCCCGGGCGACCAGCCGTATTGGGCCTCGGTCACGGCAAGCGCCAGGATGCGCTCGCCGGCCGCCACTTCGGGCAGCCAGGATTTTTTCTGCTCCGCGCTGCCCGCTTCGAGCAGGATCGACGCGCCGAGCACCGCCGAGGACAGCATCGGCCCCGGCACCGGGCCACGGCCCAGCTCCTCGAATAACACTGCGACATCGGTCATCGTGTTTCCGGTGCCGCCGTATTCCTCCGGGATCACCATGCCCATCCAGCCGAGTTGCGCCATCTTGCGCCAAAGGTCGGCGTTCACCGGGGCCTGCTGCTTGTCGAATTCCGCAAGCTTGTCCTTGGAACAATCGTTGCGCACGAAATCGCGTGCCGATTCCTGGATAAGCTGCTGCGTTTCGCTGAGTGATAGATCCATGATTCCCGCCCCTAGACCATTTCCTGTTCGACTCAAATCAGATGAAATGGTCTGTCACTTTGTTGTTACGCCAATACGTCGCCGCAAACCGGTTCGGTTCGCCCGGGATTTGCTTTACCGCAACTTGCCGGCTTTTTCGCGCTCGCCCCGGCCGATGCCGATGCGGCGCGACATGATGACCCGCTGAATATCGGTCGTCGCCCCCGGATGCAGCGCGGTGATCGCATCGCGCTGGAAATATTCGACCGCGCCCCGGAGCGGTCCCCACTCCTCGTCATGGGTAAGCACCACCGGCCCGGCGATCCGCAGCATCTTCTTCGCCATGTCGAGGCCGGACAGCTTGCGGCGCAGGCTGTATTGCGCGCCTTCATAGGACCGCGGATTGTCCGTATGGGCGAGCCAGTAGTTGCGCATCGCGAACAGGCGGGTGATCTCCGCCTCGATATACATCTCCACCAGTTCCTCGCGCGCCGCCGTATCGTCGGCAATCGCGTGGCCGTTTCGTTTCTCGCAGCAGTAGTCCATGAACTCATAGACGATGCGCCGGTCGGCCAGCCGCCCCGCGCCGCCGTGTTCGACCTCGAGATGGGTCGTCGCCACCTTCCAGCCGTTGTTCTCGCCGCCGACCAGGTTTTCCGCCGGCACGCGCACGTCATCGAAGAACACCGAATTCTTGACGCCGCAACCGCTGCCGCCCTCGCCGCCCGCGGTCAGCAGGTCCATCGGCACCACCGAGATGCCCGGCAAATCCATCGGGATCATCAGCCAGGAGAC
The DNA here is from genome assembly GCA_041557595.1 of Alphaproteobacteria bacterium. Classification (GTDB taxonomy): domain Bacteria; phylum Pseudomonadota; class Alphaproteobacteria; order UBA8366; family UBA8366; genus JAOTYV01. The sequence goes on along the minus strand of JBFFGE010000045.1, from coordinate 19,762 downwards.
GTTTTCATGCCGCTTGCCGTCCGGATCGGTGACCACGATGGTCCAGGAGAAATCCGCGCCGTGGCTGCTGCCGACGAAGACCTTCTGGCCGTTGACCACATAGGCGTCGCCGTCGCGGATCGCCGTGGTCTTCACCCCCGCCAGATCGGAGCCGGCGCTCGGCTCGCTGAGCAACTGCCAAGTCCGCACCTCGCCCCGGCAGATCGGCGGCAGGAAGCGCTGCTTGTGCTCGTCATTTCCCCAGACCAGGATAGTCGGCGCGGCCATGCGTCCGCCCGCATCGTAATAGGGCGGCAAGGCGAAACCGATATTCGCCATCTCGTCATACAGGATCGCGCTTTTCTCGACCGGCAGGTCGCCGCCGCCGTATTCCGTCGGCATGTTGGGATAGAGCCAGCCTTGCTTTCCCAGACGCCGGCCGAGCTCGCGGCGCAACTGGTATTGCTCGAAGGACAGGTCGATCGCGTCGACCGGGCGCTCCATGCCGTCGGGTACGTTCTCCGCGAGCCAGTCTTTCACCTCCTGGCGAAAGGCGCTCTGTTCGGCGGAATCCTCGATTGCGAAATCCATGCGTCTTCACTCCATTGGATAAACCGGCAATGGCGATTTAAGCACGGATGGTGCGGGCTTGACCAACCGGCGCCGGCTCAACGAACTCTAATTCAGCCGGTTGGGCGAAAAAAAATGCGCTCCTTAACCCCTCACCGGCCTCAGCGCCGTTTTTCCCTACAAGCGCATGGATCGACCCGGTCAAGCATCACGATCAAACCCTTGAAAGATGGATCCGCGAGCCTTCCGGCGCTTTGACTTTCACCCCGAAGCTCCCTCCCCAGAAAGCCCGCCACCCCGGCGGGCTTTTCGGTTCGGAAAACTGGGGACATGGCCTATTGGGGCTGCTCAACACAGACCCCGCATCATAGACCTCGGAGCGTGACCAGCCGCGATTACGGCCATGTCCCCAGTTTTTTGCATTAACGGCAAGTCCTAACAGTCGTCGTGGCGGCCGGCGCGGTAAGTCGACGGGATGACTTCCTTCACGCCCTGGGCGCGCTTCGACAGCCAGAAGGCCTGGGCCGGCGGGACGCTGGAGAACTCCTTGTCGACGCCGAGCTTTTGCGCCGCATCCATCGGCCAGTTCGGGTTGTAGAGCATCTCGCGGGCCAGCGCGATCAGGTCGGCGCGGCCTTCCTGCAGGATCGCCTCCGCCTGCTCCGCATGCACGATCAGCCCGACCGCCATGCTCATGATGTCGGCTTCCTTGCGCAGCCGTTCCGCATAGGGCACCTGATAGCCGTAGCCGACCTTGCCATAGCCATCGACCGGCCGGCCGAGCATACCGCCGGAGCTGCAATCGATCACGTCGACGCCCTTGGGCTTGATCGCCTTGGCCAGCGCGATGCTTTCCTCGACGCCCCAGCCCGCGCCGTCCTCGACCGAAAACCGCATGAACAGCGGCTTGTGGGCGGGCCAGTTGGCGCGCACGCACTCCACGACCTCGATCGCGAACCGCATGCGCTTCGCCTCCGACCCGCCATAGGCGTCATCGCGCACATTGGCTTTCGGCGACAGGAACTGATGGATCAGGTAACCGTGCGCGCCGTGGATTTCCAGGATGTCGAAGCCCGCTTCGTCCGCCCGGCGCGCCGCCGCGCCCCACTTCTCGACCAGGGCGCCGACCTCGTTGGTGCCGAGCGCGCGCGGCACCGGGTCGTCGTCGGCCGCCGCCAGCGCGCTCGGCGCGACCAGTTCCCAGTCGTCCCAATCGTCGATCTCCGGCGACGGCTGCAATGGCGCGCCGCCTTCCCAGGGGCGGAAGCGGCGCGCCTTGCGGCCGGAATGGCCGATCTGGATCGCCGGCACCGACTCATGCTGGCGGATAAAATCGGCGAGCCGCTTGAAATGCGGCGTGAAGTCGTCGTCCCAGAGGCCGAGATCGCCGACCGTGCCGCAGCCGCGCCGGTCCACCTTGGTCGATTCGACGAAGACCAGCCCGGCGCCGCCTGCGGCGTAGCGGCCGATATTCATCAGATGCCAGTCGGTGGGATAACCGCGCTCGGCCGCGTATTGGTGCATCGGCGCGACGACCACCCGGTTCTTCAGCGCGACGTCGCGAATCCGAAAGGGCGAGAACAATTTGGGTTCTGCCATGAAGTCTCCTGTTATCTCGAATAATGGTAAGCGCCGCGCCTAGACCATTTCTTGTTAAATTCGACTCCGGTGAAATGGTCTATCTTTTTGTTTATACGCAAATACGTCGTCGCGAACCGTTTCGGTTCGCTCGGGATTTGCTCTATTCCGTCGGCGTCCCCCGCAGGCAGGTGCGGTGCAGGACGCGCGGATGCAGCGCCGCGTCGAAATTCGGGTCGGCGCGGTGCAACAGGCAGCGATTGTCCCACATCAGCATGTCGCCTTCGCGCCAGGTGTGGCGGAAGATGAACTCGGGCCGGGTCGCATGCGCCTCCAGTTCCTCGATCTTCGCGCGGCCCTCCTCCATCGGCAGTCCTTCGAAATGCGAGGCGTGCATGCCGAGGAACAGCGCCTTGCGGCCGGTTTCCGGATGGACGCGCGCCAGCGGATGGCTCATCGGCGGCGCGTCGCGGATTTCCTCCTCGGACATCACCCGGCCGATATTCTCGCGCGACAATTCCCAGCTGTGGACCACCCGCACGCCGTCGAGCGCCGCCTTCTCGTCCTCCGGCAAGGCGTCATAGGCCGCGTACATGTTGACGAAGCAGGTGTCGCCGCCGTCCGGCGGCAGGATCACCGCGTGCAGAATCGTCGCCATCGACGGCGCCGGGCGGAACGACTTGTCGGAATGCCACTGCGTCGAGTTCACCGTGCCGCTCGGCTTGCCCTCCGCATCCAGGTTCGAGACGATATGGACCAGCGGCATGTCGTCGTCGCCCCGGTTGCGCTTGGTGTGCCGTTCCAGCGTGCCGAACTGCTCGGTGAACGCCACCTGCTGCGCCTTGGTCAGCTTCTGGTCGCGGAACACCAACAACTGGTGATCGAGGAAGGCCTGATGCACCGCGTCCCGGCTGGCATCGTCCAGCGGCTGCGCAAGGTCGAGCCCGACCACCTCGGCGGCCATGAGGTCCGAAAGGGGCGCGATGTGGAAGCCCGGCGTCGGGCCGTCCGGGGATCGATGCAGCGAGATGACGTTGCTCATGATGAATGCCTTGGAATTGCGCCTTGGGAACCGACCCACCTTATGTCATTCCCGCGAAAGCGGGAATCCATGCCGGCCTCTGGACTCCCGCCTGCGCGGGAGTGACGAGATCATTGTAGCCGCACCCTAACCCTCAAACCATCCCTCACCGCGCCCGCACCGCCGGCATGACGTCCCTGGCGAACCATTCGAGCTGTTCGACCATCACGGTTTCGGGCGTGCCCATGGCGGATTGTACGTTGACGTCCTCCAGCCCGGGGAACTTCTCGCTAAGTTTTTGGAGATATTCGACAAACCCGTCCGGCGGCCCGCAATACCAGGCGCCGTTCTCGCAGGCGTCCTCCAGCGTCGGGATGCCGGCCTCGGCGATGCCGCCGCGTTTGCCGAGCGCGTCGATCTGCCATTTCTCCAGCTTGCCGAGGAAGCCGAGCGGGCCGAACATCTTGGCGTGCTCCTCGTAATAGCGCCGCGCCTCGCCGATCGCCTGCTCCCGGGTCTTCGCCAGATGGAACGAGATGCCGAAGCACAGGTTTTCGCCGTACTTGGTCTTGATGCCCGCGCGCTCATGCGCCGCCTGGAACGCCGTGACCGAGCTTTCCGCGAGCAGCGCCGAGCCGCCGCCGATGATGCCCTTGATGCGGTGCTTCACCATGAAGTCGAGGCCCCGGTCGGTCGCGCTGACCACCGGCTGCCAGCATTCCACCGGCTGCCGGGTCGGCCGCGGCACCAGGCTGATTTCCTTCAGGTCGTAACCGCGATAGGGCACCTCCGGCGGCAGGGTGTAATACTTGCCCTTGTGCGAGAAGGATTCTTCGTGGAACGCCTTGAACAGGATGTCGACCTGCTCCTCGAAGATCTCGCGGTTCGCCTCCTTGTCGAGCAGCGGACCGCCCAACGTCTCCACCTCGCGGGTGTGATAGCCGCGGCCGACGCCGAAGGTGACGCGCCCCTTGGTCAGGATATCGGCGACCGCAAAATCCTCGGCCAGCCGCAGCGGGTGCCACATCGGCGTGATGTTGAAGCCGCAGCCGAATTTCAGCGTCTTGGTGATGTGTGCCAGATGCACGGCCAGCAGCGGAATATTGGGAATCACTTCATAGCCTTCGTGCTGGAAGTGATGCTCGGCGAACCACAGCGTGTCGTAGCCGTTGGCGTCCATGCATTTCGCCAGCGCCTCAGTCTTGCCGAACACGCCGGCCAGTTGCTCGTTGCTGTAGCGGCGCTCGTTGACCGGGGTGGTATCCTGTCCCATTTCCCCTTCGCCGAAATCGATGTGACCGGCAAAGAGCGACGAGAATCGTTTGATCATGGCTGGCTTTCCTCCGCAGTATCGACAAACATACGGCCGGGCTGGCGTCTCCGAGTGCCTCCATCTTCGCCCAATCTGGCAATCTCCGCAAAGGCGTGATTACGTTAGAAGCCCATGCAGCGCGGCTCCCGGCGCCGGCGCGACGAAACATCGCACGAAAGGACTCCAGAAATGGCGACGAATGACGACTGGCTCGCACTGGTAAAGGAAGACGCGCTCGAACCCGATTTGCCGATCCTCGACCCGCATCATCATCTGTGGGAATTCCGCTATGAACGGGTCGCCCCGCGCTACCTGCTCGACGAGATCCTGCAGGACATCAACGAGAGCGGCCACACCATCGTCGCCACCGTGTTCATCGAATGCGGCTCGATGCTCAAGGAGGACGGGCCGGAGCCCATGCGGATCATCGGCGAGACCGAATTCGTCAACGGCATCGCCGCGATGAGCGCATCCGGCCTGTACGGCCCGACCCGGGTCGCCGCCGGCATCATCTCGACCGCCGATCTGCGGCTCGGCGCCGCGGTCGGCGACGTGCTCGACGCCCATATCGCGGCCGGCGGCGGGCGCTTCCGGGGCATCCGGCGCAGCGCCACCTGGGACGCCAGCGACGCGGTGCCGAACGCCCGCATCGAACCCGGCCCGCATTCGTTCATGGACGCCAAGTTCCGCGAAGGCTTCGCGCAGCTGGCGCCCCGTAACATGACCTTCGAGGGCTGGTGCTACCACCCGCAAATCGTCGAACTGACCGACCTCGCCCGGGCCTTCCCCGACACCACGATCATCCTCGACCATTTCGGCGCGCCGCTCGGCGTCGGCCCCTATGCGGGCAAGCGCGAGGAGATCTTCGTGCAATGGCGGAAAGACATCGCCGAGCTGGCGACCTGCCCGAACGTGGTCGCCAAGCTCGGCGGCCTCAACATGGCGTTCAACGGCTTCCATTGGGAGGACAAGCCGAAACCGCCGACCAGCCAGGAACTGCTCGATGCGACGCGGCCCTATTTCGAGCACACGCTGCAGCATTTCGGCGTCGAGCGCTGCCTGTTCGAGAGCAACTTCCCGGTCGACAAGCTGAGCTGCAGCTACGGCGTCCTGTGGAACTCGTTCAAGCGCCTGACCAAAGACTATTCGGCCGCCGAGAAAGCCGCGCTCTACCACGACAACGCGGCGCGGGTGTACAGAATCGAGACGAGCGCGAGCAAAGAATAACCGATCGTCATTCCGGACGGCGCGCCGCGCCGATCCGGAATCCAGCGGTCGCCAACATCCTGGATTCCCGCCCGCGCGGGAATGACGGTATAGTTTGACGATCACCGCGAACTGCGCGCACTGCACAAAAAACAACCCGACCGGGAGACCCGCCCCATGCCCAAACAAAAACCCGCCCTCAGCCTGGTCGCCGTGCCGGGCCGCCGCAAGGCGACGCTCGACCTCGCCACGGAAATCGAGAAACGCGGCTTCACCGGTATCTACTGCCCCAGCATGGCCGACGGCATGGCGCTGTGCGAAGGCATCGCGCTGGTCACCGAGCGCATTGCCTTCGGCACCTCGATCGCGCCGATCTACACCCGCCCGGTGCTCGACTACGCGCAGAGCGCCGCCTTCATCCACGAGGTCTCGGGCGGCCGCTTCAGCTTCGGCATCGGCATCAGCCACGCGCCCTCGATGGAGCGCATGGGCGTGCCCACGGGCAAGCCGCTGACCGACATGCGCACCTTCGTCGAGGCGTACCACGCGGTGCCGCGCGTCGGCGACAAGCCGCCGCTGGTGCTGGCCACATTGCGCAAGCGGATGATCGGGCTGGCCGGCAAGATCGGCGACGGCATGGTGTTCGCCAACGGCGCGCGCTCGCACATGGCGGAATCGCTGGGCGCGCTGCCCGCCGCGAAGCGCGACGATCCGGATTTCTACATCGGCAACATGATCCCGACCTGCATCGACGACGATGTGGACGCCGCCATGGCGGTCAACCGGCGCACCCTGATCCACTACGCGCAGCTGCCGAACTACCGCAATTACTGGCGCGAAGCGGGCTACGCGGAGGAAATGGACGCGGTCGAGGCGGCGGTCGACGCGAACGAACCCGACAGGATCCCGGCCGCGCTCAGCGACACATGGCTCGCCGACTGCACCCTGTTCGGCCCGGCCGCAAAGGTGCTGGACGGGCTCGAAGCCTGGCGCGACGCCGGCATCAAAACGCCGATCCTGGTGCCGTCCTCGGCGAATGGCGGTCAGATGAAGGCATTCGAGGAGATGTTTGCGCTGTTCGACGGGTGAACCGCGGACAGGCAAGCCGCCGGATATCGTAACCCCCTCATATAGAAGTAGAATTTCTGTAGGCTACCGTACGGCTACGGCATCTCGCCGCATCGACGTTCTTGCCTTGTTCCTCTCAACTGCGGCCCCATATAAGAATTGGACCCCACTCCGACACACGGTGGGGTACCTGCAAACTCTCCCGCGCCGCTCCCTCACTCCCCCTCGCGAACGGCGCGGGGTCTTCTTGTGCATGCGCGGACAGGCCGCGCTTCACCCCGTTCGGGATTTGCTTTTTTCTGCGCAAATGCGTCGACGCGAACCAACCGGTTCGCTCGGGAGTTGCTCTAACAGGCTGATGAAAAACATACCCGCCGGGGGGTGGCCGCATCCTTCGCCAAGCTCAGGATGAGGTCAACCCATTGAAATCATTTAGCCTCACCCTGAGCTTGACGAAGGGTGCGGCTGCGGACGAGACGTTTTTCAGCAGCGTGCTTAATGCGCCAGGAACACCGGCAGATCGGCGTGATCGATCACGTATTTCGTGACGCCGCCGAGGATCTTTTCCCGCCAGCGGCTGTGCGAATACGCGCCCATCACGAGCAGATCGGCCTGCACCGCCGTTGCGTCTTCGAGCAGGATCTGGCCGACGCTGCGGCGGTCGGGCTCGATCTCCCGGACCTCCGTCTTGATGCCGTGCCACGCCAGCGTGCGCGCGATTTCGCCGGGCCCCGGCCCCTCCTTCGCGCCGGTCGCGACCATCAACACGACCACCCGCTTGGCCCGTTCCAGGAAGGGCATGGCGCCCTGGACAGTGCGCGCCGATTGCGCCGTCCGGTTCCAGCCGAGCAGGATCGTCTCGCCGAGCTGCGCCGGCGGCGCGAGTGGCGCGAGCAGCGCGGGCCGGCCGGTGCTGAACAGCGCCGATTCCAGCGCGTCCCGCGAGACGCCGCGCGTTCGCGCCAGTTCCATGTCGGCCACGATCAAGTCGTAGGCGCCGCCCCGCCGCGCGACCTCGTCGGCTTCGGTGCCGGTAATGTCGTCCCAGGAGGCGGACACCGCCGTCGGCGCTCCGGCGGCCGGCGCTCCGGCGGCCGCCGGGTCCTCGCGCTGCGCGATCTTGTTGTCGGCGAGCCACGTGTCGAACGCGGCGCGCGCCGCGCGCGCCCGCTCGGTAATGTTTTTCTGGACGTTCTCCAGCTCCTGCAAGCGCGACGGGATCATCGTCTCGTCGGCGATCATCAATTGGCGCATCGGATCGACGCGGATATGCAGCGCGTCGATATGCCCGCCGAACCGCCGGGCGACGAGCAGTGCCGTCGGCAAGGTGTTTTGGGCGGATTTGGGGCCCGCCACGGGAATCAGGATATTTCGAAAGGTCATGGTGTCCACTCCAAAGCGTTGTTCAAGGGAGGGTCTGCCAGACCATCAGTATGGCACGGCGGGCGAAAGGGCCCAAACGACTTTGGCGGGTGCGGGCGGGCGCGCATTTTGGGTGCGCTCGGCGGCGAAAGGCGGCCATATGAAGGCGCTCGACGAGATCTTCGGGCTGTTTGAGGGGTGAGTTAAGAGAGGTTCCAGTTCTGTCCGGACGACGCAATTAATTAGTTACCGTCCCCCTTTTTCCGATTTGATGTCGATCAACTCCTTGATACGGGAATTGCGGCACCAAGATGTCTCGCCGCAGGACGGCCGGCGTGACGGTCGTCGCCACAACACGCCGGAGGTCCCCGTGCCCCGTGTCAAATAGCGCTTTTCCGCAGGGGTCGCCCAGCTTACGGCGGCCGCGCTCGCCGTGTCATCCGTGACGGTGGCGGCGCCGCTGCCGCCGGCGCTCTCGGTCGACGCCGCGAAAAGCCCGTTGACCCACAGGATTGCCGACCGGCGCGACGGGCGCGAGCGAAGGGTAAAGCAGGAACGAAAGGTGAAGCAGGACCGGCGCGATCGGCCGCGGGTAAAGTGGCACCGGCACTATTACGACCGCAGCGGTCGCGATCGCAGCCGCACGCGCCCACCCGCGCGCACCGTCAAGCGCCCCGCCCCCCGCCTTCGCGCGCCCCGCCGGGCCGTGCGGCCGCACCGGACCGTCATCGTGCGGCCGGTGCCGCGGGGACCGCGCGTCGTCGTGCCGCGGAACCGGCGCCACTACTACCGCAATGTCTGGGTCGTCCGGCCGTACGGCCATTGGTATTCGGGTTACGGCTACCATTATCACGACCACGATGCCTTTCCCTGGCTGGCCTTCACGGCGATCACGCTCAGCCTCGTGGCGCTGCTGACGGTGGCGCAGCAGCGGGCGCAGGAGCAGGCGCAGATCGAGGCGACGACCGCGCCGGTCGGCTCCACCATCGCCTGGAACGACGCAGGCGCGGCGGGCAGCGTCTCGGTACTGCGCGAGGGGCGCAGTTCCAGCGGGAAGACCTGCCGCGAATTCCAGCAGACGGTGACCGTCGGCGGCCGGAGCGAGCAGGCCTACGGCACCGCCTGCCTGCAGCCGGACGGCGCCTGGCAAATCGTCAAAACGCAGTAAGGTCCGCCGGGGCGTGCGTGCCGGCAAAAAGAATCGGCCTCAATGCATTGATAATAAATTGATTTTCCCGAGCGACACCGCGCGGGAGCGATTTCCGCGTTCCCCTCTTGTTCTCACGCTCCGGGCACCCTATATGAGGATCGGTACCCACTCTCCCCACACAGTCGGGTACCTGCAAACTCCCCGCGCCGCTCCTTGTCCCCCTCGCGAACGGCGCGGGGCTTTCTTTTACGCACCCGCTCAGCGCAGCACGTAATCCGCCGAATCCGGCTCGCGCGTCATCGACCAGTAGTCGACCAGCCGCCAGGGCGAGTTGGCGAAGACGCGGCCCTTGCTGTTCTTGTACCAGTTGTCGACGCCGCCATGGGCCCACACCATCTTGGCGTGCGCCGCATCGACGCGGGCGTTGAAATCGTCGTGCACGTCGGCGCGCACCTCCATCGAGGCGTGCCCGCCCTCGATCAGGTCGCGCAGGCAGCGCATGGTGTAGCGCACCTGGCATTCGGTGTGGAACATCGCACTGCCGCCATGGCCGAGATTGGTGTTGGGGCCGTACAACACGAAGAAGTTGGGGAAGCCCGGCATCGTGATGCCGAGATAGGCGCGCGGATCGTCCTCGCCCCAGATGTCGCGCAGCACGACGCCGTCGCGGCCGACGATCTTCATCGGCATGAGCATGCGCGCCGCCTGAAAACCGGTGGCGAGCACGATCAGATCGGCAGGAAAGCGCGCGCCGGTCCTGGTGATAATGGCGTCCTTCTCGATCCGCTCGATGCCGTCGGTCACCAGATCCACATTGTCGCGGGTCAGCATCCGGTACCAGCCATTGTCCATCAGCATGCGCTTGCCGTAGGGCGGATAGGGCGGCACGGTCCTGGCGAGCAGGTCCGGGTCGCCCGCCACCTCGCGCTCGATATGCCTGATCATGTTGACCCGGAAACGCTCGTTCCGGTGGTTCAGCGACTGCGCCGGCAGGTGCCAGTCCGGGTCGACCTGCAGCGCCGCGTGGATGCCGTCGGAATAGCCCCAGAACAGCTGGAAGCGGTACCAGCGCGCGTAATACGGGATGTGCTGCAGCGCCCAGCGCTTGCCCGGCGAGACGCTCCGCATGTAGTTCGGATTGAAGATTACCCAATGCGGCGTGCGCTGGAAAATGGTGAGGCGGTCCACCGCGCCCGCAATCGCCGGGCCGACCTGGGTGCCGCTGGCGCCGGTGCCGATCAGCGCCACGCGCTTGCCGCCGAGGTCGTGCTCCGGCTGCCAATGCCCGGTGTGGAAGGCCGGGCCCTCGAAGCCGTCGAGGCCGGGAATATCCGGGATCTTCGGCTTGTTGAGTTGGCCCACGGCGCAGATCACCGCGCGCGCGGTTTTGGTCTCGCGGGCGCCGTCGGCGTTGCGAAGGCTCAGCCGCCAGACGGACTCGGCCCCGTCGTATTCGGCGGTCTCCACCTCGGTCTCGAAACGGATGTGGCGGCGGAGATCGTATTTGTCGGCGATGCGCTCGAAATAGCCGTAGAGTTCGTCGCGCTTGGAATAGAAATCGGGCCATTCATGCGCCGGCTCGAACGAATAGGAATAGAAGTGGTTCGGCGTGTCGACGCCGCAGCCGGGATAGGTGTTCTCGTACCAGGTGCCGCCGACCGTGTCGTTCTTCTCGAAGATCTCGAACGGGATGCCCGCCGCCTTCAGCTTGATCACGGCGCACAGCCCGGACATGCCCGCGCCGATCACCGCGACCTTGAATTTTTCCAGCACCGCCGCCGCCGGTTTGTCACGCCAGCCGATGCCGCGCGGATCGTCGTCGTGCAGCGCCAGCTCCTCGAACATCATCGGCGCGTATTCGTCGGAGACCGTATCGCCGGAACACGCGCTCATCATGCGCTGCAGCGCCCGCGCGTCGGGCGGCGGAGGCAGATCGCGATTTTCCGCCACGTAGGATTTGAGCACGTCGACCAGCCGCGCGCGAATGCCGGCCGCCATGTCGTCCGGCACCGACACGGAGTAATCGAACGGCCCGCGCACATGCGGCGCAATCTCCGCCAGCACGCTTTCGTCGCCCGTGAGCTGCACCAGCACCATCGCCAGCGTCGCGATATCCGCCTCCGCGAGCGCCCCGCGCAGTTGAGAGTCGTCGGCAAGAATGGTGGAGAGGGTGTTGGTCAACTGTGGAATTACCTGTTCTTTGCCCGGCGGTATCGTAGTGGACGCAAGCCATTGTTGCCGGACGGATCCGTTCACCAGCCTACTGCATCCATTCAATTTCGTCATACCCGCGACGGCGGGTATCCAGTTGTCTCGGCATTTCTGGATTCCGGATCGATGCTGCGCATTGTCCGGAATGACGGCCAGTCAGTAGTTCCCTACTCCAGCAAATGCCCGAACTTCGCCCGTGCGCGGCGCAGCGAGTCGGCGCTCGGTGTGTTGATCTCCGGGAACTGGTCGCGCCAGTGGAACGGGATGCAGGCGTCGATGATCATGCGCGAGTTGGTGAAGTTCTTCGCCTCCCGGTCCCAGGGCGCGAGACGCGGGTCGGACACCGCGCCCTTCGCGCCCTGGATCATGTCGATCGAGGTCGCCGGGTCGGCGCGGGTCAGGGCGGCGAAGATCAGCTCCTCCAGATTGGTCACGTCCACATCGTCGTCGGTCACGATGACCCAGCGGTTGCCGTCGACGCCGGTGCGGCACATCGAGGCGACGTGTCCCGCCTGCCGCGCATGGCCCGCATAGCGCTGCTGGATCGCGACCGCGAGCAGCATGCGGGAGCCGCCGACTTCATGGCACCAGGCCGCCGTCACGCCGGGGACGCCCGCCGCCTCGAGATCCTGTTTCAGAAATGGCGAGCGCGTGATCGCGCGAAACCGCGAATACTCGTCCGGCAGGCGCTGCGGCGCGAAGCCGAGCATGATCGGATCGTCGCGGTAATAGACGGCCTCGATCTCGACCACCGGGTTGACCCTGCCCTTCTCCGTATAGGTGCCGGTCCAGTCGCCGAACGGTCCTTCGGGTTCGAGCCGGTCCGCATCCACATAGCCTTCGAGTACGATCTCCGCATTGGCGGGAAACGGCAGCCCGGTGACGCGCCCCGTCACCACATCGATCGGCTTGCCGCGCAGCGCGCCGGCGACGTCGAACTCGCTAACGCCTTCCGGCACGTCGGCGCCGCCCATGATGAAGGTCAGCGGATCGCCGCCGATCACGATGGCGACCGGCATGCGCTCGCCCCGCGCGGTGTATTTCTTCATGTGGAGCGCTGCGTGCCGGCCCGGCAGGATGTTCTGGCTGACCGTTCGCTTGCCGTGCAGCATGACGCGGTAGGAGCCGAGATTGATCGACCCTGTCTCGGGATCCCGCGTCACGTGATAGCAGCCGGTGCCGATATAGCGCCCGCCGTCCTTTTCATGCCAATGAGGCGACGGGAAGGTTTCCAGATCCACCTCGTCGCCTTGCATGACATTCTCGAACACCGGGCCATCCGCCACTTCGTTCGGCGGAATAAGCCGGTCGCTGCCCGCATAGACCCGGGCGAAAGCCTCGCTGAGCGCGACCTTGTCGAGATCGGTCGGGAAACCCAGCGTCATGTTCTTGCGCTTTCCGCCGAACATGTTGACCAGCACGCGCGACCCCGCGAGCGCGCCCGGCACCGCGCCGAACAGCACGGCGGGCGCATGATCGTCATGGCTGACCAGCTCGGCCGCCATGCCGATTTCCTCCTGCCAGGACGCGCCGTCGATGCGGCGAAGCTCGCCCAGCCGCTCGGTCTCGGCGAGCCACTCGCGCAGATCCTCATAGGGCACGTGATGCTTCAGGTTGCCGCCGTTCGTGTGGTCGTTCGCCATCGTGTCCCGCCCGTTGCCGCGCCGATTATGACGCGGCGCCGCGGGCGTTGTCACGCCGGAGCGAGCGTCGGCTGGCGTGGCGTTCACCTCCGGCGATAGAATACGGCTGCGACGGCGAACCACACGGGAAGAACTTCATGCAGCAAAAGCCTCTCGACGGCATCCGGGTCCTCGACCTGACACAGATCTTTCAAGGTCCTTACGCCACCTTCCTGATGGCGCTGGCCGGGGCCGAGATCGTCAAGGTGGAGCCGCGCGCGGGCGAACGCATGCGCCAGGGCGTCGGTGCGAAGACCACGCTCGCCTTCGCCATGCTGAATTCGAACAAGCAGAGCCTGACCCTCGACCTCAAGCATCCGCGCGGCAAGGAGGTGTTGAAGTCGATGGCCGCGAAAGCCGACGTGCTGGTCGAGAATTTCGCCGCCGGGACGATGGACCGGCTCGGCCTCGGCTACGATGTGATGCGGAAAATCAATCCGCGCCTGATCTATGCATCGGGCACCGGCTACGGGCTGACCGGCCCGGACAAGGACCTGCTCGCCATGGATCACACGATCCAGGCGGCGAGCGGCCTCATGAGCATTACCGGCGAGGCCGGCGGCCCGCCCGCGCGCGCCGGCGGCACGCCCTGCGACATCATGGGCGGCATCCATCTCCATGCGGGGATCCTGCAGGCCCTGCTCGCCCGCGCCCTCACCGGCAAGGGCACGCGGGTCGAGACCGCAATGGTCGAGACCATGTACTTCACGCTGACCAGCGACCTCGGCGCCTATCACCGTACCGGCACGCTGCCAGAACGCCGTGGCGACAAGACGCCCGCGAACACCGCGCCCTACGGCCGCTACCGCTGCAAGGACGGCTGGATCGCCGTGATCTGCGTTAGCGAGGCGCAGTGGGAGCGCGTGCTGCAGGTGGTCGGCCGGGCCGAACTGATCGGCAATCCGGATTACGAGGGCCGGGAGAAGCGCCACGCCCGCGAGGCGGAGATCAACGCGATGATCGAGGATTGGTGCCGCGACCTGCCGCGCGACGAGGCCTTCGAAACCTTGCGCAAGAACCGCGTGCCGGTGGCCCCGGTGCGCACGCTCGACGACGTCCGCGCCGACCCGCACATGCACGAACGCGGCATGCTGCGATACGTCGAGCATCCCGACATGGGCGAAATCGTCCTGCCCAGCACACCGATCCGTCTGTCCGAATACCCGCCGGAGGACCTGAAGGTCTTTCCGACGATCGGCGAAGACAGCCCAGCGGTCCTGCGCGACTGGCTATCGATGAGCGACGCGGAGATCGCAGCGCTGCAGGAAGAGGAAGTGATTTGAGACCGGAAAAAAAATAACACCGGGATTCGGCCTGTGCTAAGAGACCGCCCATGGATTTCTTGCGCGTAATTTTCCGGTTGCCGGGGCTGGTGACGCTGTTCTGGCAAACGCCGGCGCAGGCGATCTTCTCGGCGTTTGTTTTACTCGCCTTGGGACTGTCCCCGCTCGGGTTCTACGTCCAGTATGAGTTCTTCACCTGGGCAGGTGTTTGCCAGGGTGGCGATTGTAATTTGCGATATTTCGAAGAATTTTTTGAAGAACTCATTACGCTTTGGCATGCGAGTTGTCTTTTTTTATTTTGCATTACCTGCGGCGCTCTATCGGTCTTTATATGGATATTGTTATGTTTATTTATTATCCGAATTTTCTTTCTAAGCTTAGTCGGAATATTCAATTTAATCCGCGGGTAGTACCCAAAGCGCCCTGCGCCTGACCCATTCCCATCGGATAACCGTGATCCTATGGTCGGTGCGTCATCGTCTGCCTGCAAACGGCAAACCCGGGAGAACACGCAATGCTCGATATCACCGTTGACGTCCGCGACCGGCGGAAACAGCTCAAGGCCGCGCTCGCGTCGGGCGAGCTACAACGCTTCGCGGGATCGTTTTCGCCATTCGTCGCGCGCCTCTGCGAACAGATCGGCTTCGACGGGATCTATATACCGGGCGCATCGCTGGCCAACGACCTGGCGCTGCCCGACATCGCGCTGACCACGCTGACCGAAGTCGCGACCCGGGCGCAGCAGATCATCCGCGCGACCAACCTGCCGACCGTGCTGGACGCGGATACCGGGTTCGGCCCGCCGCAAAGCGTCTACCGCACGGCCTACGAGATGGAGGCCGCCGGCGTCAGCTGCATTCACATCGAGGATCAGGTCGAGCCGAAACGGTGCGGTCATCTGGACAACAAGGTCATCGCGCCGGTATCGACCATGGTGCAGCGTATCCGATCCGCGATCGACGGCCGCCGCGATCCAAACTTCATCGTGATGGCGCGCACCGACGCCCGCTCGGTCGAGGGGCTGGACCGGGCGATCGACCGGGCGCGGACCTATGTGGATGCCGGGGCCGATGCGATCTTCGCGGAAGCAATGCATGACGAGCATGAAATCGAGGCGTTTCGCGCCGCCATCGCCGCCCCGATCCTGGTCAACATGACCGCGTTCGGCCAGTCCAAGCTGCTGACGGCCGACCAGTTGCGCTCGCTGGGCGTCAACATCGTCATCTACCCGAACACCGCGTTCCGCCTGGCGATGAAGGCGGTCGAGGATCACATGCGCCAACTCTTCGAGGAAGGCACCCAAACCGGCTTTATCGACAGGTTGCAGGAGCGGACGCGGCTCTATGAGATCCTGGGCTACGCCGACTACAACCGGTTCGACGAAGACACCTTCAATTTCGACGTGCCCAAGGGCGACGGCACCACCCGCGGCCAGTTTTGACTCCGGGAGAGCGGCGGGACAGACCTGCTCTATCCTAATAGAATCGATCAACTTTTCTGCCTTTAATTGATTCCAATTGACTGCAGGTTGATCTAGGACGCGCCGGGCGCCTGAAGCCCGAATGCCTCGCCCGTGGCGCCGCCTGTCCGTTGGCAATTGCTTGCCTGCATAAAGGCGTCGAGCCCCGCATCGTCGTCCGGCTTGCGCCGGCGCCATGCCAAACCAGGTTTAATTTCCTATTGATTTGCCTGGACTCGGCGGCGCGGAGCGCTAACTGTATGGTTACCGATCGGTCGACCGGAAAATCGAACGTTTCCGCGCGGCGACCGCGTTTATTTTTTGAACGGATTGAAGATCATCACCGATTGCCCAAGAACCGACGTGGCGAGCGTCGTCCCTAACGCGTGGGCGCGACGCCTCAAGGGCTTTGCGCGGCCCAGCACGACGCGGGGACTGCTGCAATTGACCGTCACGGCGGTGCCCCTGATCGCGCTCTGGATCGCCATGGCGTTGAGCCTCGAATACGGCTACTGGATCGCGCTGATCCTGGCGGTGCCGGCAGCCGGGCTCGCGGTGCGCCTGTTCATGATCCAGCATGATTGCGGTCATTATTCCTATTTCCGGACGCGTTGGGCAAACGACCTGCTGGGCCGGATGATCGGCCTGTTCACCCTGACGCCCCACAAATACTGGCGCGACGCTCACTCGATCCATCACGCCTCTTCGGGCAACCTCGACGCCCGCGGTATCGGCGACATCAATGTGCTGACGGTCCGCGAATATACGGCGCTGCCATGGTGGCGGCGCCTGGCCTACCGTTCCTATCGCAACCCGATCGTCCTGTTCGGCATCGCGCCCACCTATGTCTTCGTGATCAAGTACCGGCTGCCGCTCGATTTGCTCCGCCGCCGATGGCGGCTGCTGCCCGACGTGTTGCTGAGCAACCTGTTGACCGGGTTGATCGTCGTGGTGTTCAGCCTGACCATCGGATTCAGCACCTTCGCGATGGTGCAGATCCCCATCACCTTACTGTCGACGACGATCGGCCTCTGGCTGTTCTACGTACAGCACCAGTTCGAAGATACCCATTGGGCGGCGGAAGGCGATTGGGATTTTCACACGGCGGCGATGGAAGGCAGTTCGTATTTCCACATGCCTGGCGTGCTGCGCTGGTTCACGGCGAATATCGGCGCCCATCACATCCACCATCTGTGCAGCCGGATTCCGAACTACCGCCTCGCGGCCTGCCTCAAGCGCTATCCCGAACTGCGCGAGATGAACCGCATCACCCTGTGGCAGAGCCTGAAGTGCATCCCCCTCACCCTGTGGGACGAGGAACAGCGCCGCCTGATCAGCTTCCGGACGGAAAAACGGCAGCGGCGAGCGGCGGAAGAGCGGCCGTCGGCATAGGGGAAATATGCCGCTGCGCGATCCAGGGCGGTTGCGGGAGCGCCGTCTCCCCGGCCGGGGTCAAACGTTCAGATACATGATCAGCGCCAGCGTCAGCGGAACCGCCATTTTGTTCGCATACCGCGCGACGATGGCGATCTTGTCAGGGCTGACGGCGCTACCCGAGGCGGCGGTGTCCAGGATCGGCCGGACCTCTTTCCACATCTTGTGAACCTTGAGCAACTCCCGCTCGATATCCAGCGTGGCCGCGGTCAGCAGGCCGCGACCGGGATCGCCGTTAATCAATCCACTGATCGTCCGGTCGAATTCCTTCGTCGATTCGGCCAGCTTGTGCCGTTCCGGCGTTGCGTATTTTGTATAGGCCGTCATCAGGAGTTCGCGAAGCAAGAGCTGTGCACTTGCACGCAAGCGGCCGGTCCCGTTGATCGTGGACGACAGGATCGAATGATGGCGGCCGCCGTTTACAAAGTAGCGATAGGACTCGACCGTCTGGCGCAATGCGCCGATCGTGTTCCCGTGGCTTGCGGTCAGCGCGGCGATCTGCGCCTTGGAAGCCTTGCCGGACGCGACGATATCCCCGAAGATTGCATTGTAGCGCCGCCATTCGAGTTCGGTTTTTTCCAATTTTTCTAATATTTTAGGCTCCGTCGTCGGGCGCAGCCCGAGATGCTCGTTTCCTTTGAGCAGATTTACCTGCATTTTATCGAAACGATTTCGCGACCAGTGAATGGATTTCAATCTGGGCGACGCATCGATTTCAAGCGCCGCAAGCAGTGCGCTGTTGGTCATTCGTTCGATCAGCAGCAATTGCCGTTCGGCCAAGGTGAAGGACTGAATGTTGCGCGCCTCCGCCACCGAGAACGCCAAACTCAAGACGATGCCGGAAACAATGCCGACACATTTCAAATTCCAACGGATCGTGTCTGGAAACATCGTCGTGCGTCCCTTTCGATGCCTATTGACCGCCGGATATCCGGCCGGAATCGGTGGCGGTTCGCGTCTCGATCATCACCGAACCAATCATTCTAGCGAGGTTTCGCATCGAGCGTCGCCCAAACGATCGCCTCGACATCGACCCCGACCGTGATGGCGCCGATCACCTCTCCGGTGGCCCGATCCGTAATCGACATGCTCAACTGCGACTGAAACGTTTGCGTCGATTCGTCCAACTCCACATCGTCGATGATCATGGCTTTCGGGCCGACCAGGAAAGTCTTCTGCCACTTGGCTTCGTCGCCCTGCCAGTAGTCGGATGTAACGTCGCTTTGGCCGACATTCAGTCCCCGATTGTCCATGATGAAGACTTCGGTGACGAGGCCCTGCTGTTCCTTGCTGGCATTCGCCAAATAGCGGGACAGGCTGTTTGTCAGGACCTTATGGATCAGCGGCCGGTCGGCCGAAGCGGTCTCGGCGCGCCATTGCTTGTCCATTTCCACGATCTCATCTTTGCTCAAACCGGCGTGCAAGGCATTCTGTTGCTTGATTGCGTCCACAACGGTCGGATGGTTGACCCATTCCGTCACCACTTTCCTGGCAAAATCTTGGATCGCCGGTTCATGCGGGCCTACGGCACGGGCCCCGGTGGCAAAAACAAGCCCCGCGCATAGCACAGCGACGCAGAAACAGACACGCCGACTCTTCATCGTTGGCCCCCAACTACAATCGGTCATGGATCGACCGTTACTTCAGAAACTCTCTAATAAGTTGTATTGAATGCAGGTTAACAATAGCTTAAATGGCACCTTTTTCGCACCCGCTACCGAAGCGGTTCGAATGGCGCCGGCAACCGCTTTGGCCCCGGCGCGCCCACATCGGGAAGCGCCGCGTCGCCGCATATACCCAACGCACGCCGCCCATAGCGCCATCCACGACCAACGCTCTGACGGGCGGAGCTGATCCTGCGGGGATGGGCGCCGGCGTAGCGTTTAGGCGCTGTGGGCGGCGCCGCCGGCATCTTCGGCCGACCGGATCGGCAGCTTGATGATGAAACGGCTTCCCTTGCCCAATTCGCTTTCCACTTCAAGCCGCCCGCCGAGAAGTTCGGCGAAACTCTTGGTGATCGCGAGCCCCAGCCCTGTCCCGCCGTACTTCTTGTTGGTCGACGTGTCGGCCTGCGCGAACGGTTTGAGGACCTTGCCCAATTGATCGGCGCTCATTCCGATGCCCGTATCGCTGACGACAAAGTTGAGCCAGCCATTCGGTTCTTCCGAAACTTCCAAACGCACAATACCGTCTCTGGTGAATTTCGCGGCGTTGCCAAGCAGGTTCAACAACGATTGGCGGAGTTTCTGTGAATCGGTGAAGAACGGCGCCACCGTGGCGCTATTGGTGACCTCGAGAACATTGTTCTTGTCATCCAACAGCGGCCGCACCGTGTCGGCGACCTCTCCGAGCAGGCCGCCCAAATCGGCTTCCTCAATATCGGCATCCATCTTTCCGGCTTCGACTTTCGACAGGTCCAGCACATTGTTGATCAAGCCCAGGAGATG
>JBFFGE010000044.1:0-26807 GCA_041557595.1 Alphaproteobacteria bacterium | reverse complement strand
CGGTACGCCTGCATTGCAAAGGCACGAACAAACAGGAGAGACCACATCATGAGCGCGACACCCAACATGGCCAAACAGAAGCTCGAAGCCGGCGAACTGGCCGTCGGCTTCGGTTTGCGCAGCATGCGCACGGTCGATGCCGCCAAGATCGCCAAGGCCTGCGGGTTCGACTGGTTGTTCATCGACATGGAGCACGCGCCCTTCGATGTCGACCGCGCCTGCCAGATCAGCATCGCCGCGCTGGATACGCTGATCACGCCGATCATCCGGGTGCCGGGGCACCAGCATTTCCATTCCGCCCGCGTGCTGGACGGCGGCGCGATGGGCGTCATCGTGCCCCATGTGGACACGCCGGAGCAGGCACAGGCGGCGGTCGATCACGCCAAGTTCCCGCCGGTCGGCCATCGCTCGATGACCGGCAACCTCGCGCAGCTCGGCTATGGCGGCGGTAGCCCCGCGGAAATGGCGACGACGATGAACGCCAACACGATCGTCGTCGTCATGCTGGAGACGCCGACGGCCATCGAGAACGCGGACGCCATCGCCGCGATCGACGGCATCGACGTGCTGCTGATCGGAACCAACGATCTGAGCGCGGAAATGGGCATCCCCGGCCAGTTCGGTCACGACCGGGTCACCGCCGCCTACGACACGACGATTTCCGCCGCCAGGAACAACGGCAAATACGCCGGCATGGGCGGCGTCTACGACGAGGAGCTGTCCGCGCGCTATGTCGGCATGGGGGCGCAATTCCTGCTCGGCGGCGCGGATCTCGGCTTCATGATGGCGTCGGCGAAGGCGCGGATGGCGTTCCTGAAGTCGATCAAGCGGTGAACCAGCGGCGACGTTCCGACCGTTCTATTTGAGGGCACCCCCACCCCAACCCTCCCCATCAAGGGGGAGGGAGTTGTTATTGTTTACATAAATTAGGAATTACCCTCCCCCCTTGCGGGGGAGGGTCAGGGTGGGGGGTGTGCTTCACACGGATGGTGAATTGAATCGAACCAGTTAACCGCTTTTCCGAATGCCGGCCAGCGTAGCCGGTTTCGGGCCGCCGGTGGCCCAGTCGAGCAGTTCGACCGTGTGGACGACAGGAACGCCCGCGCCGGTGGCGAGTTGCGTCATGCAGCCGATATTGCCCGTCGCGATGACGTCCGCGCCGGTGCGCCCGAGAGTTTCGAGCTTGCGGTCGCGGAGTTTCGCCGCGAGTTCCGGCTGCAGCATGTTGTAGGTCCCGGCCGAGCCGCAGCAGAGATGGGCGTCCGCCGGCTGGGTCACGCGGTAGCCCGCCTGCTCCAACAGGGATTTCGGTTCGGCCGTCACCTTCTGGCCGTGCTGCAGCGAGCATGCGGCGTGATACGCCACGGTCAAATCGCTGCGCTCCACCGGTGCCTCGATACCGATCTCGCTCAAATATTGGGAGATGTCGCGGGAGAGGTCCGAAATCCGCGCGGCGGACTCTTTCAGCACCGGATCGGTCCGGAACATGTAGCCGTAATCCTTCACCGTCGTGCCGCAGCCGCTCGCATTGATAACGATCGCGTCGAGCCCTTCGCCGTCCAGCTCCGCCGTCCAGGCGGCGATATTGACGGCGGCCTGCCCATGGGACTCCGATGTCCGCCCCATGTGATGGGTCAGTGACCCGCAACATCCCGCCCCCTCGGCGACGACCACATCGATGCCATGCCGATTGAGCAGGCGGATCGTCGCCTCGTTGATCTGCGGCGCGAGCACGGTTTGCGCGCAGCCGGACAGCAGGGTCACGCGCCCCTTGCGGGGGCCGGCCGCGCGATACACGCCGGGCCGGTCCATCGACGACGGCGACGGCAGGGATTTCGGCGTCAACGACAGCATGGCCCCGATGCGTCCGGGCAATAACCCCGCGAAAGGCCGGACAAGCGATGCGCCCAACAGGGCCAGCCGGAATCGGGCGGGCGCCGGCAGGACCCAGGCGAGCAGGCCGCGCAGCCAGCGATCGACCGCCGGCCGCCGATAGGTCTTCTCGATATGCACCCGCGCCTGATCCACCAGATGCTGGTAATGCACCCCGGAGGGACACGTCGTCATGCAGGACAGGCACGAGAGACAGCGGTCGATATGTTTGACCATGTGCTCGGTCGCCGGCTTGTCGTGTTCCAGCATGTCCTTGATCAAATAGATTCGGCCGCGCGGGCTGTCCAGCTCGTCGCCGAGCAGCACATAGGTCGGGCAGGTCGCGGTGCAGAAGCCGCAGTGGACGCAATTCCGCAGGATGCCGTTGGCCTCGGCCAGATCGGGATCGGCCAGTTGGGCCAGCGAGAAATGGGTTTGCACGGCGCGCGCTCCTCAGTAATCCGGCGACATGCGGCCGGGGTTGAGGACACCGTGCGGATCGAAATTCTCCTTCACCCGGCGGGACAGCGCGGCCAGCCCGGCGGACGGCGCGTGAAACACCGGCACCGCGGCCCGCACCGGCTCGGGCGCGCGGATCAGCGTCGCGTGCCCCCCCGTATCGCCGAGCGCGGCGCGCACCTGTCCATGCGCCGCGTCGGACGGTGCATCGACCGCGCACCAGATCAACCCGCCGCCCCAATCGAAGAAACTGGCGCCGCCCGCGGCATCCTCCAGCCGCGCCGCCACGGCCGGGCCTTCGGTCGGCGGCACCGAGAGGCGCCAGACGCAGCGCGTATCCTCCGGTCCCGCGAATGGCGCCACGTCGCGGATCTCACGCCATAATTTCGCGCTGTTATGGCTGTGAAGTTCCTCGGTATCGCTGAACGCCGACAGTTGCGCGCGCAGTTCGGCGCAGCGGTATTCTACCGACGGCCCGGGTCCCTCGAGGCGAATCGCGGTCACGCCGGCGCCGGCCCCAGCGACATAGGACACCGATGATTTTTCCGCGAGGTCCCGCGGCAGATACGCCGCGCCCGACACCTCGTGCGGGCTTTGCAATGCCGCGGTCATTGCCGCGCCGGCGGCGCCGCGATCCAGACCGAGGACGAGCACGGTCCAGACCTTCTCGGCCATCGGCAACACTTTGACGGTAATCTCGGTCATGACGCCGAGCGTCCCCATGGCACCGCACATCAGCTTGCTCAGGTCGTAGCCGGTGACGTTCTTGACCACGCGGCCGCCGGATTTGAAGAATTCGCCCCGGCCGCTGACCGCCTGAAAGCCCAGCAGATGATCGCGCGCGCCGCCCGATTTGATGCGCCGGGGGCCCGACAGATTGCAGGCGATCATGCCGCCAAGCGTACCGGACTTGGGCGCTCCGCCGAGCAGCGGGCCCAAATCCGGCGGCTCGAAGGCAAGCAGCTGGCGCGATGCCGCGAGCAAGGCCTCGATTTCCGCCATCGGCGTGCCCGCCCCGGCGGACAGCACAAGCTCGCCCGGCTCGTACAGGCTGACGCCCGTCAGCCCCGACAGATCCAGCTCACGGTCCGCGTTGCCGCGCCGCCCGAAGCCGCGCTTGCTGCCGGCGCCGACAACCTCCAGCGGTTGCCGTTCGGCAGCCGCCCAGGCGACCAGATCGCGAACCTGTTCGGCGGACTCCGCCTTGAAGCGCTCGGTCATGCGCCGTGCCTAAAAACGCGGGATATCGGGAAAGGCCATTTGGCCGCGATGGACATGCACCCGGCCGAGTTCGGCGCAGCGATGCAGCGTCGGAAAGACCTTGCCGGGATTGAGAAGGCTGTTCGGATCGAAGGCGCATTTGACGCGCTGCTGCTGCTTCAAATCGTCCTCGGTGAACATTTCGGGCATGAGATCGCGCTTTTCCACACCGACCCCGTGCTCGCCGGTCAGCACGCCGCCGACTTCGACGCAAAGCTTCAGGATTTCGGATCCGAATTCTTCGGCCTTCTCCAATTCGCCCGGCGCGTTGGCATCGTACAGGATCAACGGATGCAAATTGCCGTCGCCCGCATGGAACACATTGGCGACGCGCAGGCCGTAACGGCCGGACATTTCGCTCATCCGTTTCAGCACGAGCGCGAGCTGACCGCGTGGGATCGTCCCGTCCATACAATAGTAATCGGGCGAAATGCGGCCGACCGCCGGGAACGCCGCCTTGCGCCCCGCCCAGAACGCAATGCGTTCCTCCTCGTTCTGCGAAATCCGCACGGTGGTCGCCGCATTCGCGCGGGAGATCGCCTCGACGCGCCCGATCAAGTAGTCGACCTCGGTTTCCGGACCGTCGAGTTCGATGATCAGCAATGCCTCCACGTCGAGCGGATAGCCCGCATGGACGAAATCTTCCGCCGCGTGGATCGCCGGCCGGTCCATCATTTCCATGCCGCCGGGGATGATCCCGTCGTCGATAATCCCGGCGACGCAGTCGCCCGCCGCCTCGCTCGACGGAAACCCGACCAGCACCGCCCGCGCCGTCTCGGGCTTGCGCAACAGCCGCACGGTCACCTCGGTCACGACACCGAGCAGGCCTTCGGATCCGGTCAGCAGCCCCATCAAATCATAGCCTTCGGAATCCAGGTGCTTGCCGCCGATGCGCAACACTTCGCCGTCGATCAGCACGATTTCCAGGCCGAGCACATTGTTCGTCGTGAGGCCGTATTTCAGGCAATGCACGCCACCGGAGTTCTCGGCGATGTTGCCGCCGATCGTGCACGCGATCTGGCTCGACGGGTCGGGCGCGTAATAGAAGCCTTGATCGGCGACCGCGTCGCTGATCGCCAGATTGGTCACGCCGGGCTGCACCACGGCGCAGCGATTGTCGAAATCGATGTCGAGGATCTTCTTGAACTTGCCGAGCCCGAGCAGAACGCCGTCCTCCAGCGGCAGCGCGCCGCCCGACAGCGAGGTCCCGGCGCCGCGCGGCACCACCTTGATCCGGTTCTCGTTGCAATAGCGCAGCACCTGGCTGACCTGCGCGGTGGTTTCCGGAAGCACGACGACCAGCGGCGACTGGCGATAGGCAGTGAGCCCGTCGCTTTCATAGGGGCGGAGTTCGTCTTCGTCGACGATTACCCCTTCGCCCGGCACGATCTTCCGCAACGCGGCGGCGATCCCGTCGCGCCGCGCGATGATGCGCGAATCCGGCTCGGGCATCTTCATCGGTATCGGTTCCCATCAGCGCTCGATCCTAGGGACATAGCACGTTTCCCGGGGCCGCAAAACGACAAGACGGGAGCATCCGCAGAACGCTTCCGGCAAACAGGCCGACTGATTATGGAAATTTGCGGACCGTTGAGGCCCGGCTTGGCTCAGCCTTGGCGAGCCTTGAAGCGCGGGTTGGTCTTATTGATCACATAGATCCGGCCGCGGCGGCGCACGATACGGCAATCCTTATGCCGGTTCTTCAAGGTTTTCAGTGAGCTGGCAACTTTCATCTCGGCTCTCTCCGCAGCGCTATTTCCGCCGGCCCAGGCTTTTCCAAGCATCGGCGACGGACCATATGGGCCACGCACCGGATTGTCAATCCTCCCGGGCGCCGATGGGCACGGGCGTCGGGATTGGCTCGATCCTGGCCAATTACGCCGGAAACGCCCGCGGTTCAAATGCTCGCCGAATGCGGGTATAGATTGCGGCGACCTCCGGCCCTCGACAACGCCGCAGGCGTGAATACGAGCCCGCAAGATCATATTCAATAAATCGCGCCCATACCTCGAATAAATTTCAATACATTCAAGAATAGCCAGCGCTTATATGCTCTTTAATTCAACAGAATTCTTATTTGTATTCTTGCCCGTTACATTAGGCATCTTTCTCACATTGAAGCGATTTGGATACGGTAAGGCCGCCATGGCGTTCATCGGGCTGGCTTCGCTGTTCTTTTATGCGTGGTGGGATGTCCGGTTTCTGGCCTTGCTTCTGGCCTCCGTGGTTTTCAACTTCACCGTGGGCCGGCGCCTCACGAAGAGCGTTTCGCACCGCCCCTTGCTGATTCTGGGAATTGCCGGGAATCTTTTCTGTCTCGGCTGGTTCAAATATTTCAACTTCTTCATCGACAATCTGAACCTGCTGCTGCCCAGCGACATTGCGGCGCCGTCGATCATCCTGCCGCTCGGCATTTCCTTCTTCACTTTCCAGCAGATCGCCTATCTGGTCGATGCCCATAAGGGCGAGGCGGCGGAAGCCAATTTCGTCGAATATTTGGTTTTCGTAACCTTCTTTCCTCAGCTCATCGCCGGCCCGATCGTGCATCACAAGACCATGATGCCGCAATTCCATGACCACCCGGTCCGGGACTATGACTGGGGAAAGGCGTGCATGGGGCTGTCGCTGTTCGCCATCGGACTGTTCAAGAAGGTGATGCTGGCGGACGAACTGGCGCGGTACGGATCGCCGATTTTCGCCGCCGCCGGCGCGGGCAAGGTCATTTCGCTGCTCGAAGGCTGGGCCGCATCGCTGTCCTATACGCTGCAGCTCTATTTCGATTTTTCAGGCTATTCGGACATGGCCATCGGGTTGGGGCTGCTGTTCGGCGTCCGGATCCCCGCCAACTTCTTCTCGCCCTACAAAGCCACCAGCATCATCGAGTTCTGGCAACGCTGGCACATGACGTTGTCCGCCTTTCTGAAGGACTACCTGTATATCCCGCTGGGCGGCAACCGACGGGGCAGATCGCGGCGCTATCTCAACCTGATGATCACCATGCTGCTGGGCGGCTTGTGGCACGGCGCCAACTGGACCTTCGTCCTCTGGGGCGGGCTTCATGGCGCGTATCTGATCGTCAATCATGCGTGGCGCAAGGTGTTTCCGGAACTTCTGAACGCGAACCCGCTCGGACGGATTATCGGCTGGACGATCACGATGCTTGCGGTTGTCGTGGCCTGGGTGTTGTTCCGCTGCGAGAGCGTTCCGGCGGCGCTGGAGATCCTGGCCGGCATGGCTGGCCTCAACGGCCTTCTCATCGCCGCCGCGGAGCGCACCGCCGAACGGAGATGGTATTCCTGGACCTTGAGCAAGCGATGGGTCGCGTCGACGGCCGCGCTCTTGAGCGTCACGCTGTATTTTGCGGTCTACCACATCAACAGAATATCCGAATTTATATATTTTCAGTTCTAGAGAACAATATTAAATGACTCCCAGAGTTTTCTTCATCATTACACTGCTCATAGCGGCAATTATTTTTATGATTCCCGCGAGTATAGTCATAGTTGCCGACCCGTTCTTTATCTTCCACAAGAAATTCTCCGCCGAAATCGGGTTCGACGGCACGGACCGCTATCAAAACGCCGGGCTGATCAACTCCTTTCTGGAGGACCCGGCCGAGCGGTTCGACACGATCATCCTCGGGACATCGATGAGCCAGAATTTTCCCGTCTCGGCGTTCAAGAACGACTTCGGCAGAAATGCCCTCAAACTGACGCTGTCCGGCGGCCGCGCCAAGGATCTCGAAACGATCGCCCGCAAAGCCATCGCGACCGGCAGGGTCAGGCGCGTCGTTTGGGAGGTTTTCATATCCTTCGCGGATGAAGACCCGGACGCCGTCAATCGGCGATCGCCACTGCCGCAATTCCTCTACAACGACACGCCCGTCGATAACTGGCGCTACGTTTTCAACAACGATGTCTTCGAAAAGGCGTTCAAAATTATCAGGGCACAGGTTCTGACGTGGAAAAAAGTGGACCGGCATCCGCTCGATGCCCTCTATACTTGGGAGAACGACGCGCAGTTCGCAAAATTCAATGCGCCGGACAACCTGAAAAAGCTGCGCCGGAATTTGCGATCCGTGGATCTACCGATACACCCGTCGCCGCCCGACGGGATCCGCAACGCGTTTCCCAACCTCCGGGAGAACCTGTTGCCGGTGTTGCGAGAAAATCCCGACATTGAGTTCCTGCTGTTTTTCCCGCCGATATCGCACTACGCCTATGCGGAATACGGCAATGAGAAGTTCTGGCTGGAAATGCTGATGCGGCGAAAATTATTGGAAGTAACGCGGGACCTGAAGAACGTGCGCGTCTTCGCCTTCGACCTGGACGAGGGCATATCCGACACCCTGCGACATTATTTGGATCCCGAACACTACCGGCCATGGGTCAACGCGAACATGGCGCAATCCATGCTGAAACCCGATCACATTCTCACCGCGGACGGATGGACGTCCTATACGCGCGCGCTGATCGACAAGGTGAATGCCTTCGCCCGAAAATTCCTGGCTTCCGACCCGTAAGCGTGCGGCGCTAGATCTAGCCGCCCTTCGGTTCGGGTTTTCCCGCCGCGCCTCGTGCCCGCAATTCGGCGATTTCGTCAGGCGCGAAACCCACCTCTTCCAGGACTTCATCCGTGCTCTGGCCGAGGGTTTCGGGATGGCGGTAGTAGCCGCCGGGCGTCTTGGAAAAATTCACCGGCACCTTGATATGGCGAAACTTGCCTTCGGTCGGATGATCGACCACCGGGAACATGCCGACCGCGCCGAGGTGCGGGCAGTCGAACAGGTCTTCGGGCGTGTTCATTGGCATGACGGGAACGTCCGCCTCTTCGAGCGCCGCCTGCCACTCCGCCGAGCTCCGGGTCGGCATGATACCGAGGACGATCTCGTACAGCGCGTCGATATTCTTCGAGCGCGACGGCTGATCGGCGAAGCGCGGGTCGTCGGCCAGGTCGGCCCGCCCGATCAACCCGAAGAAGCTGCGCCATTGCCGGTCGTTATAGGGCAGCACGCAGATATGCCCATCGGCCGTCGGAAACGGCCGCCGGTGCGGCGTCAGCATCCGCTTGTAACCGGCCTCCCCAAGCGGGGGCTCGTAACAGCGGCCCTGCATGTGCTCGTTCATCACGAACGCCGTGAAGGCTTCGTACATCGGGACATGGACTCGCTGGCCCTCGCCGGTGCGTTCGCGATGAAACAGCGCCATGGAAATGGAATAGGTCAGAAACAACCCGGTCGTCTTGTCGGCCAGCACCGTCGGCCCATAGCGCGGCGTTCCCGTGACCGACCCGAACAGGGATGCCAGCCCCGATGCTCCCTGAATCAGATCGTCATAGGCGGGTTTGTCCACATAGGGGCCCTGTTCGCCGTATCCCGTCGCCGCCGCATAAACGATGTCCGGCTTCCATCCGGAGATGGTCTCGTAATCGATACCGAGCCGCGCCGCCGCCTTGGGGCGAATGTTGTGCACGAAGACATCGGCGGATTCGACGAGCCGCTTCAGCGGCTCCCGGGCCTCTTCCTTTTTGAGATCCAGCACGACGCTGCGTTTATTACGTCCCTTCATGATGAACGCCGCTGTCATGCCCGGCGACTTCCCCGCCCCGGTAATTCGGCCGATATCGCCGCCGGGCGGCTCGACCTTGATGACGTCGGCGCCCATCTCGCCCAGTATCTGGGTGCAGAACGGACCGAGCATCACGGTCGTAAGATCGATAACGCGAATTCCGTCGAGGGGGCCGCGGGGTTTGCTGGTCACGATCGCTGAATCCTTTTATTGCTCTTGAGCGCCGCGCCGAGACGCAAGTGACGGCCCCGCCGCATTCAGGAAGCCGTATTCTTCGGCACGTCCTTGAACGGACGATCGGTATCGAAGCGGGTTTCCTTCGGCATTTTCAGGACGCGCTCGGAAATGATGTTGCGCTGAATCTCATCGGTGCCGCCGGCGATCGACGTGGCAGGCGTCGAGACGAGGATTTCGGCGATCGTGCCGCCCATCGGGCTATCCTCACCGGTCAGCATCGCATCGGCGCCCGAGATCATCGTATGCACTTGCGCCGCCGCCCGCGCGACATTGCTGGCGATCAGCTTGCCGAGCGAGCCTTCCGGCCCCTGCGGCCGCCCCTGTTCCTGGGCGGCGCGCGCCCGCCGCGCAGTCCATTCCGCGGTCTTGGACAGGGTCAGCAGCTTGGCGATTTCCTGACGCACCGTCGGGTCGGTGTTCTTGCCGGTCGCCTGCGCCCGCTCGATCACCAGATCGACGCGCCCGGCCCGTTGCGGATACCACTTGTACGGTTCCATCACCGTCGCGATTTCCGCACGTTCTTCCTCATAGGCACGGCCCGGCTTGTCGGAGCCCTGCGAATACCGCCGCAACGAATCCGCGCCGCGCCGTTCATTCATCAGCGTGGTGGTCGCGACTTTCCATCCATCGCCCAGCTCGCCCACCTGAAATTCCGGCGCGATTTCCGCATCGGTCAAGAAGACCTGGTTGAACGATGCATGGCCGTTCATCTGGCGCAGCGGCACCACCTCGACCCCCGGCTGGTTCATCTCGAGGATGAAATAACTGAGGCCTTTGTGTTTGGGCACGTTCGAATCGGTGCGTGCGAGCAACAGCCCGTATTGCGCATGGTGCGCGCTGGTGGTCCACACTTTCTGGCCGTTGATAATCCACTTGTTGCCCTTGAATTCCGCTCGCGTGGACGCACCCGCCAGATCGGACCCGCTCCCCGGTTCGCTGAACAGCTGGCACCAGGTATCCTCGCCGGTCAGAATGCGCCGGAGGAATTTCTCCTTGTGCATGTCGGTTCCATGTTCAAGCAACGTCGCCGCGGCCAGCATCCGGATGCCCATGCGGGCGACACCGACGGCGCCGATTTTTTCGAATTCTTCCTCGATCCCCGGACCGAAACCGACCGGAAGTCCCCGACCGTACCATTCCTTCGGCCAGGCCGGCATGCCCCAACCGGAATCCGCCAGTTTATTGCGCCATTCCACCAGGCCCAGATCGGGGTTCCAGTTGGCTTCAAGCCACTGCCGGGCTTCGGCGCGGGCCGCTTCTTCCGTTACGTCGCTCATTTGCCGTCCCTTTCGTTCAGACGTTCCAACGCTGCATGAGCAGCTCGCGGTGATAGCCCGCATCGCCGAGGAATACCTGGGAACTCTTTGCGCGCTTGAACCAGAGATGCGTGTTGTTTTCCCACGTGAAACCAATGCCGCCATGGATTTGGATGGCATGAATGGCCGTTTGCATATAGGCCTCGGAGACGCTGGCTTTCGCCAGCGACGCGACCGCCGGCAAGTCGTCGTCGTCGTCCGCGGCCGCAGCCGCGGCGTAATACGCCGCCGACTTCGCAAGTTCCACATCGACGAGCATGTCGGCGAATTTGTGCTTGATTGCCTGGAACGAGCCGATCGCCCGGCCGAACTGCACACGCATCAAGGAATATTCCAGCGCGGATTCCCGCAGCCGCTCCGCCCCGCCGACCATTTCGTTGGCGAGACAGACCGCGGCCTGATCGAGCGTCCTGGAAAACGGCGCCGCGGCCGCCCCCTCCTCGCCCAACAGCGCCGCCTCGACGCCCTTGAAGTTCAGGCGCGCCAGCTTCCGCGTCGCATCGGCGGTCTTGAGCGCCCGCCGCTCCAACCCGTCCGCATCGCCCTGGACCGTGAAGAACGACAGGCCCGCATCGCCCTCGGAGCCGGGGCTGCGCGCCAGCACCACGATCTGGTCCGCGGTGCATCCGTCCAGCACGAAACTCTTCGCGCCGTCGAGCCGGTAAACCCCGCCGGACGCGGTCGCGGTCAGCCCGACACCATCGCCGTCCCAACGACCGTTCTCTTCGGTGAAGGCGAGCGTGGCAATCGTGTCGCCGGCGGCAATCGACGGCAGCAGCGCACGCTTCTGCTCCTCGGTGCCGGCATTGAGAATGGCCGTCGCCGCGAGCACGGTGGACGCGAAATACGGCGAACACAGTAAGGCGCGCCCCATCTCTTCCAGCGCGATGCCCAGCTCGATGAATCCGAACCCCTGACCGCCGTAGCTTTCGGGAATATGCAGGGCGGTCAAACCGAGATCCTTGCTGATCTGCCGCCAGATATCGGGATCGCATCCCGCGTCCGTCTCCATCAACCGGCGGACCTCGGTGGTCGGGGATTTGTCCTCCATGAACCGCCGTAGAACGCTGCGAAATTCTACTTGTTCGTCGGTAAAGCCGAATTGCATGCACCAGTCCTCCTCCCGGCATTCTAATCAGAACCGCCGTCAGGGAAATAGGCCGGCAGGCAGTGTCTGGCGGTCTTCCGTTATTTTTCGATTGGCGTCATGCGCAGGTCGAGCCGCGGCGGCCGGTTATAGCCCAGGTTTCCAGCGGTAAATTTTCTGCAGGGTGCCGCCCATGAGGCGCTCCCGTTCGGTGCCGGACAAGCGGTCGGTGAGCCGGAACGGCTCCACACCTTCCCGATAGTTCACCACATTGATGGCCCGCGTCCAGTCGGTGCCCCACATGCAACGGTCAAAGCCGAACGCGTCGAAGACCCGGCGGAGCGGGTCCCACAGATCGTCATACGGGAAGGGCGCGCGCGACAGGGTGCAGGCGCCGGTAACCTTGACGGCGACATTCTCATATGCGGCGAGTTCGAGCAGCGACGAGAGCTCGGCGAACGGCTCGGGCGGCGCCGGCGGCACGCGCGGCTGCAACAGACCAAGATGGTCGACCACGATCCGCGTCGCTTCATTTTGTGTGGCAAGGGCGGCGACCTGCGCCAATCGGCCCCGGCAGGAAAGATTGACCGGCAGCCCGTACCGGCCGGCGGCAGCGAGGACGCGATTGGCGCCGGGATCGGCCGGATCGTCCGGTGCGGTTTGAGTCAACATGATGCGGATTCCAACCGCGCCGTCGGTCTCTGCCCAATCGGCGATCGTCTCCGCCACCGCGGGGTCCGCCGGATCGACCGGTTTGACCAAGGCAAAGCGGTTCGGGTACGCCGCGCGGACCGAGATCGCGTAGCTGGGATCGTAACGGTACATGGTCCAGGCCGACACCAGAATGGCGGCGTCGACGCCGACCGCGTCCATTGCCGAAATCATGTCGTCGCCCGTTACCTCCGGCGGGCCGGCAAGAACATCGACCCACGGACGTTTCGGATGATCCCGCTCATAGGTATGGACTTGCGCGTCGATGGTCAGCATTTCGTCTCTCTCCCCGATTGCCTCAATCCGCCGGAATTCTCTGGCGCGACTATATCGTTCGCAGGTCCGGCCCGCCGACACCCGCCGCCAGTCGCAACGGCACTAGATCAACCTGCCTCTTTATTGGAATCAATTGGAGGCAGAAAAGTTGATCGATTCTATAAAGATAGAGCCGCGGCGTCGACGGAGCCGCGCCACGGCACTAAACATTCCGGGTCGCGGCGCCGTTGCATTTGTCGAAATGCCAAACGATTCACTATCCTGAGATGATTTCTGCAAGACCTGCAAAGAAACATCACACAAAAAACTTTCGAAAGTACGGTTCATGTCACTCAAGGTTCGCCGCGTTGTCACCGGCCATGACGAGAACGGCAAGGCAACGGTTCTGATCGACGAGATATCGGACAACATCATATCGCGGCGGCCGGGACAGAGTTCGACGGTCCTATGGGCGACCGACAAAATGCCCCCCGATTTGGGCGCGTTGAACGATATTTCCGGTACGGTCAATCAAACGACGGTGCCGGGCGGCAGCGTATTCCGAATTTCCCGTTTGGAGCCCGGCGTGGGTCCGCGGATGCACCGCACCGAAAGCCTCGACTACGCAATCGTCCTTGCCGGCGAGCTCGACATGGAGCTCGACGATGGCGAAACCGTGCATTTGACCGCAGGCGACGTGGTCGTCCAGCGCGGAACCGTCCACAACTGGATCAACAACGGCACCGAGGCCTGCATCATGGCGTACGTCCTGATCTCGGCGCCCCTGCCGGAGGGCCTCACGGGCGCCGGGTGACGGCCGTCTATGCGGCTTTATTTTCCAGCAATTCGACCCAGTTTCCGTCCGGATCCTCGATCATGGAAATTCGAACGCCGGCGCGAACCTCGCGCGGCTCGACCGCGACCGTATAGCCGGCGGCCCTGCACTTTTCCGTCATCGGATCCAAATCCTTTACGGTGATGGTCCAATACCGGATGCCGGACGCCCCGCGCGGGCCGCCGCCACTGTCTGCCTTTTCCGGTACATTATCGTGCTTGACGACCTTCACCAGCGTCGTGCCGCAGAGGAGGCGATGCATGGTGCCACCACCGGTCGCCGGCGTATCCGCGACGTGCTCCAGACCCAGCGTATCGCGATAAAACTTCAACGCCGCGTCGCCATCCCGGACGACAATGCCGATATCGATAGAGTCCTTGCCAAGCTCGATGCTCATCTTTTTCCTCCCATTTTTGTGCGAGTTTACGGATCGAGACGAACGGTGACGGATATTCCGCCCTTGATCACGCGCGACGTATGACCGCGCCCCGTGGTGTCTTCCGCCAGCAAGACATCGCCCGGTTTCATCACGTGGGTCGAGCCGTCGCCCAGGCCCAATTCGACCGATGCCGTCAGGTAGAGGACATATTGCCGCCGCGGCGCATTGTGAAAGTCCGAGAA
Organism: Alphaproteobacteria bacterium; assembly: GCA_041557595.1. Taxonomy (GTDB): domain Bacteria; phylum Pseudomonadota; class Alphaproteobacteria; order UBA8366; family UBA8366; genus JAOTYV01. The sequence continues at coordinate 12,587 of JBFFGE010000044.1, read as the reverse complement.
CGCGCCTTCCTTGCGCAGCGAGAATTGCGCCCCGGTGGCGGTTTCGACTGCCGTGCGCGTGCCGTCGCGCTCGACATAGTCGAGGTCGCCCTGATCCATGATGTCCAGGTGGGATTCATTGTCGTCGCCGGTATAGGCGCGCACGATTTTCATTTGTCTTCCCCCTCCGTTTTGTTAAGGCGGGATACGATCGACAGCTTTGTTTTCTCGATTTAGGAAGCGAACTGTTTCGCGTATTCGGCTTCCTGGTCATGGATACGCTTGGCGTGCTCGAGGATAACGTCCTTTTGTTCCGGCGGTACGATGATGATGCCGGTCTCATCGCCGAAGACGATGTCGCCCTGTCGAATTTGTACGTTGCAAATGGTGACCGGGTCTTTCAGCCCGACCGTCTCCAGATCCCATAGGCTCTTCACCGGCGAGAAGCCCTGGCAGAAAACCGGAAAGTCGAGGGCGCGAATTTCGTGCGCGTCCCGTGTCGCGCCATTGATCACGGCGCCGGCCACATCGCGGGCGCCTGCCCGCATGCAATGGTTTTCGCCCCAGGTGCCCGTGTCGATCCGACCGCCCGCATCGATGACGACGATATCGCCCGCCGACGCCAGCTCACCCGAGACCTTGGCATGGCTGACCAGGGCGTCCGTGCGCGCCGCCGTGGCATGTTTGGGCGCCTGACGCACCGTAAAAGCGGTGCCAACCATTTTTGCGCCGGGTTTACCGAGATAGGTGAATCCGTGAAGCACGGTGCGCGGCAGGGATAGCCCCTCCATGGCATCGCTGATATGTCCGCTTTGTAGCGCGAGAAAGGCGGCTCGGTCTTTGTCGCTCAGGGCCATTTCGATATTCCGGTTTGTTTGCAGGTTCATGCATGGCGCACCTGGATTGCCTCCAGTATAGGCAGATACGGTCGCATCAAGCCACTGACAGCCAGTTTTCACAATGCCAGTGGGCGGCTGATTCCTGCGATCGACGCGCGCCAATCTCTGCCCCACATGGCAGTGTGCGAGACGACGGTCAGACCAGCGTGAAGCCCAGGCCAAGCGTGAAGGCGCCGAGGACGGCAAAGCTAAGATAGGCCGCAAAGACCGGCGGCTTCGCCAGCGCCCAAACAGCGATCGCGGCCGGGATCGAGCTGACGCCGCCGGCCAGCAGGAAAGCCATGCCTGCGCCGGGCGCCATGCCTTGCTCGATGAGCCCGGAGACCAGCGGCAGCGCCGCGTAGCCGTTGAGATAGGCGGGAATGCCGACCAGGGTCGCACCCGCAATCGTTGTCCAGCCGTCGCCGCCGATCCAACTGCTCACCGTCTCGGCGGGTATGTAAGCCAGCATTAAGCTTTCAAGGAAAAAGGCAATGGTCATCCACTTGCCGAGGAACAGCCCGTTGCTGAGTGCATTCTTTGGAAACAACGCGCGCCGGTCGGGCTCGTTCCAAAAGGCCCAGACAACATTCTTGCCGCTACGGACCGCGGCGGCGCCGCAGCCGCCGTCGCCAATCCCTTCGCGCAGCGCATCGGCGAGGTAACCGCCGCGCGTTAGCGCATAGGTGCCAAAGCCGCCGAACAGGCCCACGGCGATGGCGGCTGCCGACTTGTAGATCGCAAACTCAAATCCGAGGGTACCAGCCGTCAGAAAGAACATCGAGGGATCCATGAGCGGCGATGCCAGCCAGAAGGCCATGACCGGCGCCAGCGGCACCCCCATGGAAAGCAGTGCGGCGATCAGCGGAATGACGCCGCAGGAACAAAAGGGCGATAGGGCCCCCATCAGCGCGGCGAAGACGATCATACGCTTGATGTTGCCGGTAAAAGCGCTCGCGATCAGCCGTTCGGCGCCGCTTGCCTTGGCATAGGCGGCAATCGCAATCGACGCGACCAGGAACGGCACAACGCCGAGCAGCGCACGGAGCGTGAACTCGACGCTTTCGACGGCTTGCGACGGGACCAGAATAAAGAGGCCGAGAACGACGATGCCGGCAATCACGACGACCGGGTCGATCTTCGACAACGCGCTGCGTCCGGGCAGGGTTACGTCAACCATTGTGAGCATCTCCTATATTCCAACTTTTGTCGGAATACTGATTCAAAAAAAATCCCCTATGCGGCATCTTCCGCGCGCATCTTCGCATCGTCGCAGCACACTTTAGTCAGGTATCCGAGTGTCTCATCCATGGCGCCATAGTTGGCGTGGCAGAAAAGCGTCGTCCCGTCCCGCTCCTGATAGGCAAGCCCCACCGTAATGAGCTTGTGGAGGTGGTGCGAAACCGTCGAGATCGCAATCCCGGTCCGACGCTGCAACTCGCCAACGGGGACACCGTCGCGCCCTGCCCGAACCAGTATCCTGTATATTTGCAGCCGCGTTTCGTTTCCGAGCGCGCCCAGACGTCTTGCAATCATCAAATCATCCATGCAAACACCGTATCCGGTCGAGACCTATGATGCAATCATATTCTTAAGAATATCGAAATAAGGGCGCTACCAAATTTTCCAAGCATTCTTTATGCGCCGTGACCCGCTCCAACCGGCCGAACCAGCCAATTACGTCTCGAATTCCGCAACAAATTTCAATAGAAGAATGAATACTTCATTTATCCGATTTTTCGATATGTCATTGTTCATTTGGCAAAGACATATACTATCTATATATAGTAAAAAATATTTTGGACCTTATTATTATGTGATTATTTCATTATTTTGTATTGTTTAATATTTTTATTGAATTAATTACATAAATACCCATATTGTTATTTTCTTTAATGTATTCTGTAATCTGTCGCGCTCGGCCGCGCGAAATAGAAAATTATTCTTCCATATTCTCCTGCCCTCTCGATTTAAGCCGACGTAATCGCCTTCCTACGCTCACGCGCCGCCGAATTGAATACTAGGCAATGCCGCGCGACGGCATTTGATACAGCAGGGACGATCCCGTCGGCTGCTCATACGCAAAATTGAGGACCCAAAATGACCACGATCCCGCTCGCCGGTTCGACGGAAGCGCTGGATTCCGGCCAGCATTCAGCCGCCAAAATCATCCCTGTCATGTCCACACCATTACGGCGACACGAGGAACCAGGGCGGCTCGCGACGGCGATCATCTATTGCGAAGCGAACTTCGGCGCCATCGACGGCAAAACCGCCAACGGGCTCATTCGCCACTCCGAGAAGTACAAGATCCTCGCTGTAATCGACAGCATGAAGGCCGGTCTTGATTCCGGCGAAGCGCTCGGCGAAATGCCAAATGCGATTCCAATTTGTCGCGACCTCTCCGACGCTTTGGAGCAGGTCGACGACATTCCCGACTATTTGATAATTGGCATGGCGCCGGCGAGTGGGATGCTATCGCCGATCGAGCGCGACATAGTGCTCGACGCGATGGGGCTCGGGATGGATATCGTGAACGGTCTCCACGAATTCCTGAATGATGACGCGGCCTTCGCCGCTGCGTGCATAGCGGGAAACGTCGAGATCCTCGACGTCAGAAAGCCGCGCGACAAGAAAGAGCTCCGACTTTTCAGTGGCCGCATTCATGAGGTCACCTGCCCGCGGATCGCTGTCCTTGGCACTGATTGTGCGATTGGCAAGCGGACCACCGCCACTGTCCTGACCCACGCGCTCAACAACCAAGGTATAAAAGCGGTCATGATCAGCACGGGTCAGACCGGGCTAATCCAGGGCGCCCGCTACGGCGTGGCGCTCGATGCCATCCCGTCGCAGTTCTGCTGTGGCGAATTGGAGGCCGCCATCCTGGAGGCATGGGATGCCGAACATCCGGATATCATCATCATCGAAGGGCAAGGGGCACTCAGTCACCCCGCCTTCTGTACGTCAGCCATGATCTTGCGGGGCAGCGTTCCCACCGCCGTCATCCTACAGCACGCCCCGGAAAGGGCCCATCGTTGCGATTTCGATCAGATGGCAATGCCGACACCCAAATCCGAGATCGATCTCATCCAGGCCTTTACCAACGCCAAGGTCATCGGCCTTACCATCAACCATGAGGACATGACCGACGCCGGCCTCTGTACAGCCATCACACAATACGAGGAAGAGCTCGGCATCCCCGTGTCGGACGCGCTGAACCGGCCGCCCGAGCGGTTGGCCGAGATGGTTTTTTCGGCGTTTCCGGAACTTGAGAAGAGACCGTTGGCCAATGCGCGATGACCGCTCCGCGACTGGAGATTGACCTCGCAAAGATCCAGCATAACGCGTCCACTCTGGTCAGCCGCCTGAAAGCACGGGGCATCTCCGTAACGGGCGTCACAAAGGCTACCTTGGGAAACCCTCAGATTGCCGGCGCGTTGCTTCAAGCCGGCGTGCCGACACTGGGCGATTCCCGCATCGAAAACATAGAAGCAATGCGCCGCGCGGGCATAGCGGCGCCGATGGCACTGATCCGGTCACCCATGATAAGTCAGGCTGATCGAATCGTGGCCCATGCCTATCTGAGCCTCAATACCGAGTTGGACGTCATCGGCAAACTCTCCGATGCTGCACGGCGGGCGCGGCGGACCCACGGAATCATTCTTATGGTCGAGCTCGGTGACTTGCGGGAAGGGATAATGCCCCGCAATCTGGAAAGCACGGTACGGGAGACGCTTCGCCGGCCGAATATCGCCCTCATGGGCATCGGCACAAACCTCGCTTGCCGCAGCGGCGTGTCACCCGACAGCAATAATATGGCGGAGCTGTCGACAATGGCCACTTCGATCGAGGAAACCTTCAATCTCGATTGCGACCTCAAAATCGTTTCCGGCGGCAATTCCGGCAATTTGTCATGGGCGCTTAGCGGCGCGGATACCGGTCGTGTAAACAATCTCCGACTGGGCGAATCGATCCTGTTGGGTTTAGAGCCGCTTCATCGCCTGCCAATCGACGGCCTCCATACCGATGCCATCACGCTTGTCGCGGAAGTGATAGAATCAAAGACCAAGCCATCGCTTCCATGGGGTGAAATCGCCCAAACTGCTTTCGGCGAGAAACCACCAACCGAAGACCATGGCGACATCTCGCACACGATTGTCGCCATCGGCCGCCAGGATATCGACCCCGATGGTCTTTGCCCCCCTCCCGGGATCGACATCATCGGGGCCAGCAGCGACCACCTCATTTTGGATTCGGGCAACCGTCACCTGAGAGTCGGCGCCGAAGTGAATTTCCAGCCAAACTACAGCGCATTTGTCCGCGCGATGACGTCACCCTTCGTCGCGAAAGTTTTGAAGGCCGGGAGGACTGTGCCGGAGCAAATCGGCGCGCGACCGGATACGGTTTTCGGCAATGCCGCCGTCTCGCATCCATTGCCGTAATTTCAGCCGCGCGCGAGATTGGTGTTGGCGGCCGCGCTCCGGGTGAGTTCCACGTGGCAGAACCGCAAGGTGCCCGCATTGATAGCGGCAATTCGATTTTTGACGATTTCCGCCTCCCCCATCAGGATATCGACGAAGGCGCGATCCAGCGATCCGCGGGTCAGGGTGCTGGAAAAATGGTTCCAGCCATCCAGCAGTACCTTGCGGTGGGAATCCGTCAAATCCATGAACTGGGATATTCGCAGTTCCGCAGCAAGGCATTCCATGTCGAATTCGGCAAGCGTCCAGGGGATCGCGTTCTGGCGCGGGCTGTCACTGACCTTCGCCGCGCTATCGGAAATCACCGCCGCGCCCGGCGCGCGCATCAGTCCGTTCAGGACGATCTTGCCGTCGCGCGCCAGCGCGCGGTGCATCTGCCGCAACAGGCGTTCCCGGTCGTCCATCGCGAAAAATCCGTCGCGAACGAGGACCACGTCATAGGCAGAGTCCGCAAGCTCGATCGTCGCCGGATCGTATGCCGATATGGGAACGCGCGCTTCCAGCCCGCGAATGACCGAGAGCTTCATGCCCATTTCGGCAAGCTCCGGATCCGCTTCCAATCCCATGACCGTTGCGCCGAATTGCAGCGCGGCCAACCGTGCCGCGCCGCCGATACCGGCCGCCAAATCGAGGAAATGCCCGGATTTCTTCAGGCCGGCCCGCCTGAGCAGCTCCGTCGTTCCTTCCTGACCGCCCGGGGACGAAAACCCTTCGCCATATAGGCGCGACCACAGCCGATATTTGAGTTCCGCCCGGGTTTCGGGTCCGTCGCTGCGCAGCTCGGGGGAATCGACGACGATCAGTTTGTTGCGGCGAACGCCGCCGGCCTGTCCATCGCGTACCAAAGCCCCGGGCTCGACGCCGTCCCACCACGCTCGGAACCTGACGGCAAACGGAACGTAGTCGTCGGATTTCTTGCGGGCGGCGCGGTCGTCCCGGGCCGCGCGGAAGGGCGTGATGACCACCGGTTTGGCTATCCGTTACAATTGGTACCGGTGACAGACTAAAAAATTCTTATTAAGGCAGTCTTAACCCTACCCGGCGCCGCCGGCCGGCCCGGGTTTCAGCCATATTCCCGGCATCCTCAGACGATGCCGCGCGCCCTCAAATCGGCGACATCCGCTTCGGACATATCCAGATACTCCTGCAGGACTTCCTCGGTATGCTGCCCCAATGTCGGCGGCGATTGCCGATAGGAAACCGGCGTGGCGGACATCTTGATCGGGCTGGCGATCAGCTTCGCCGGCCGGTCGCCGGTCGCCGGATGGTCCATCTCGATCACCATTTCCCGCGCCTTCACTTGCGGATCGTCGAAGACCTGTTCCAGCGAATTGATCGGCCCGCAGCCGATCTTGTTTTTTTCCAAATTTTCGATCCACCAGGTGACCGGCTTCGCCGCGGTGATCTCGTTGAGCGCATCGGTGACGACCGCACGGTTGCGCACCCGCCCAACCGCCGTATTGAAACGCTCGTCCTCCAGCAGGTTCTCGCATGCCGCGACCTTGCAGAAGCGCTCGAAGGTCGGGTCATTTCCGACCGACAGAACGAAATATCCATCCGAAGCCGGCATCACCTGGTAGGGAACGATGTTTGGATGTTGATTGCCGAGGCGATCCGGATTTTCGCCGGTTGCGAGGTAATTCATCCCCTGATTGGCAAGCCAGGCGACATGGGCGTCCAGCATGCTGATATCCAGATGCTGGCCATGGCCGGTCGCCTCCTGATGGCGGACCGCGGCAAGGATTGCGACCGACGCGTACATGCCCGACATTAGGTCGGCGATCGACACGCCGACTTTCATCGGTTCGCCGGCCGGCTCCCCGGTCAGGCTCATGACGCCGCCCATTGCCTGGATCAGCGCATCGTAGGCGGGGCGGTCGGAATACGGCCCCGTATGCCCGAACCCGGTGATCGAGCAATAGATCAAGCGCGGGAATTCCTGCTTGAGGTCGTCGTAGCCGAGGCCGTATTTGGCGAGCGTGCCGGTCTTGAAGTTCTCGGCCAGGATGTCCGATTTGGCGATCATCCGCCGCGCGATCGCCTGCCCCTCGGGGTCGCTCAAATTAAGGGTAATCGACCGTTTATTGCGGTTCGTGCCGGCGAAATATGCGCTCTCGTCGCTGTCCTCGCCTTTGCCGTCCGGCAGGTAGGGCGGTGCGAAATTGCGTGTGTCGTCGCCGACCTTCGGCCGCTCGACCTTGATGATTTCAGCGCCGAGATCGCCGAGAATTTGCGTGCAATGCGGACCCGCGAGGATGCGCGTCAAATCGAACACCGTCAGACCTTCGAGCGGGCCCTTCATCGTTTCAATTCCTTTCATAGCCTGTATGCTGATCCGAGCCCGCATGCCGGGCCGGTCCTTCTAACCCAGGCGCGCATCTGTTCACAAGGTACGCGCCGAATTCTCCGACAGCACGGCGCAGGCGTCCATTGAACCTGATATTTTTCGCCATCGTTTTTATCGCCTTTCTCGTAGCGGGTTTCCGCCAGATTACCGTCTCGTCCGTTCAGGTTGGCCAACCGTCGCCCATGGAGGTTCTTTCGCTGGGCATGATCGACGCCGCCAAGGGATCGGTCACCCTGGCGATCGGGCTGATCGGCGTGATGGCATTGTTCCTGGGCTTGATGAAGGTCGCCGAGGCGGGCGGCCTGCTGACCATTATCGCCCGGCTGTTGCGCCCGATCATGGTGCGGCTGTTTCCGGAAGTGCCGGCCGAGCATCCCGCCATGGGCGCCATCATCATGAACCTGGCGGCGAATGTCATGGGGCTTGGCAATGCGGCGACGCCGTTCGGCATTCGCGCCATGCAGGAGCTGGACAAACTCAACCCGCACAAGGGCACCGCGACGAATTCGATGGCGCTGTTCCTCGCCATCAATACATCGAGCGTGACGTTGCTGCCGACCGGCGTCATCGCCCTGCGCGCGGCAGCCGGATCGAGCGACCCGGCGGCGATCATGCCGACCACCCTGTTTGCCACGATTTGCTCGACCATTGTCGCCATTGCCGCCGCCAAACTGTACGGGCGCTTTTGGTCGACACCCGCCGCCAATCCCGCCTTCGTCCATTCGGAGACGCCGGCGACCGAGAATGAGACCGCCGAACCCGAATCCGCAACGGTCGCCGACGCCGCCTCGGCCATAGCCGAAGGCGGCGCCTACCCGCTCTGGGTTACCGGGCTGGCCCTGCTGGGCGTGGTCGCCATTATTCCCCTGACGATCCTGTACGGACGCGCCATCTCGCCCTGGATCGTGCCGGGCCTGATGGTCGCCTTGCTCGGCTTCGGCGTGATCCGCCGGGTTTCCGTCTACGAAGCGTTCGTCGAGGGCGCGAAGGACGGGTTTCAGGTCGCGGTGCGCATCATCCCCTACCTTGTCGCCATTCTGGTCGCCGTGGGAATGTTCCGCGCCAGCGGCGCGATGGACATGGCATTGGGTCCGATATCGGGATTTGCCGCGTCGATCGGCATTCCCGCCGAAGCCATGCCGATGGCGCTGCTACGCCCGCTCTCCGGTTCCGGCGCCTATGGCTATCTCAGCGCGATCATCCAGGACCCGGCAATCGGTCCCGACAGTTACACCGGTCTGCTCGTCAGCACGTTGCAAGGCTCGACGGAGACGACCTTCTACGTGCTGGCCGTCTATTTCGGTGCGGCGCAAATTCGCCGTATCCGCCATGCGCTCGCCGCCGGGCTGACCGCCGATATCGCCGGCATTGCGGCCGCGGTCTTTATCTGTTCGGTCCTGTTCGCCGCATAACCGGGAATTTTCTGCCGTATATCCTCAAATTGCGCCGGAACAGGCGCGCCGAGACAATGCTCCCCCACCCGCGCTCGCGCGGTTGAGCGGCCTTTGCCGGCGCACCCCCGTGCGTTCGCCGGTTTCGGCAAGAAACTTGCATGGCTATTCACCGGCTACATGAACCATCGGGCGTCCGTGTTGGCGCCGATAGCGCGCGCCGCCGGACACGCCCTAACCTGGAGACGATTTCGGATGCCAAGCCAGACCGACGAAACCCTGCCGAGACTGCCCGACCTCCTCGCCTTCGATGCGGAAGAGCTTGCCGATCGAATGCTCGAACCGGCGACCTTGCAGGCAATTTATGAAGAATCCGCGGCCCAGCTCAGCGCGAACCGCACGGCGCAAGGCCTGTATTCCCTGGTCGACAGCGCGATCGAAACAATGGAACAAGTGTGGTCCGACATTGCGGCGGACGAACCCGACTATGCCTGCCGCAAGGGATGTTCATGGTGTTGCCATCAGACGGTGATGGTGACGGCGCCGGAGGCGTTGTTGGTCGCACAGTATATCCGCGAAAGATTCGACGCTGAAACCATCGCGTCGCTGCGCGATCGTATCGCTGGAAACGCCGCCGAAATCGATGGCCTGTCGAACGACGATCGACTGGATCGCGGCCTCGCTTGCGTCTTCCTGCAAGACGGCGACTGCTCGATCTATCCCGCTCGCCCGCTGCCCTGCCGGGGCGGTTTCTCCGAGGATGCGGACTACTGTCAGAGCCTTCTGGAGAACCGGGAAGAAACGCAAGCCGCCGTCGCGGCCGGCACGCTCGACGGCAAATTCCTGATCGTGCCCAAAATGCTTTTCGACAGCGCGCAGGTCGGCATGGCCGCCGCTGTTCGGAACGACGGCCTGAATGCCGATCCGATCGAGCTGACCGCGGCGGTGGCGATCGCCCTTTCCGATCCCGATATTACGGAAAAATGGTTGAACGGTTGGCCGGTGTTTGAATCCGCAAAGCTGCACCGCCAATCGGATCCCCGCGGCGACCGCTACGCGACCCAACCGGCCGCCTGATCCGGCGAGACCATTTCTTGTTTAAATTGCCTCATATGAAATGGTCTATCGCTTGGTTTTCACGCAAATACGTCGGCGCGAACCGTCTCGGTTCGCTCGGGATTTGCTTCTTTGATTTTACGCAAATACGTCGCCGCGAACCGTTTCGGTTCGCTTGGGATTTGCTTCTTTGATTTTACGCAAATACGTCGTCGCAAACCGTTTCGGTTCGCTCGGGATTTGCTCTAATAGGTGCGGATTTCGCGGCTGCGGTGCACTGTCCGCCTGTTCAGCAGCCGAAGGGCCCGTTGCAATTGTTCGTCGCCTTCTTTCTTGTCGTCGAGCTTCACCAAATAGTGCGGCTGAATACCGCCCTCGACAGTCGCGCCCGACGGCGTGAGATAGACCGCGGTGGTCAGCTTGACCGCGTCTTGACGGCTCAAGGGGATGATCGTTTGCACCGTCCCCTTCCCGAAAGTTTGTGCGCCGACCAACGTCGCGCGGCCATTGTCTTTCAACGCTCCCGCGACGATTTCAGCCGCCGAAGCCGATCCTTTGTTGATCAGAACCACGATCGGCAGGCCGTCGGCAAGGTCGCCCTTATTGGCTATTTCATGATGCTCGTGGTTCCGCTCGCGGATCGAGACGATACGGCCTTTTCGGAGAAAATGATCCGAGACTTTAATCGACTGATTGAGCAGACCGCCCGGGTTGTTCCTCAAATCGAGGACAAAGCCCTGGAGCTTGGTGCCCAGCTTGCCGCGAATTGCCAGCAAGGCGTGCGCGACTTCTTCGCTCGCACGTTCGGAAAAATTGGTGATCCGCAGATAGCCGACCTGATCCTCGATGCGCCAGCGCACGGCAGCCACATTGATGATCGCCCGTGTTAGGGAAACGTTGAATGCCGGGCGTTTCCCACGCTTGATGCGCAACTTGACCGTGCTGTCGGGGACCCCGCGCAACATCAGGACCGCTTCCCGCAGCGAAATGTCCTTCAGGGACCGGTTGTCCGCCCGGATCAACATATCGTTCGGCTTCAATCCGGCCCGCGAAGCCGGCGTATCGTCGATCGGCGTGACGACTTCGATGTAATGCTTGCCTTTCCGGACCTCAATCCCGAGACCGCCGAAATTTCCGCGGGTCTGTTCGCGCAAGGCCTTGAGCTGCTTGCCATCGAGATAGGTGCTGTAGGAATCAAGCGACGTCAGCATGCCCTGGATGGCCGCCTCGATAAGCTCCTGATCCTTGGCCTTTTTCGGATTGGGATGGCGCTTGCGGATGCCCTTGGTCGCTGCGGCGATCAGCGTCTCGTCATCCACCTGACGCACGTAATTGCTGCGCACCTGATCGTAGACCAGCGCAAACAAATTCGCCCCATGCACCAGCTCTCCGGCGTCGCCCCGCTTCTCGACCTTCGCGGCAGGCTTCCGGTATTGCGTAATATCCGACGAAATGCGCTTCGCCGCCGCCTGGGCTTCGGGCCCCGGGGTCGAGGACTTCACGGCGCAACCCGCCGCAAAAATCAACGATATTGCAATCGCTGCAATGAATTTTCTGGACAAATCCAATCCTAACGCGGCGCTCATTTCAATGTCAGCATATATGGCCCCCAGCCGCCGGTTCGGCAACTGTCTTGATCGTCACGGCACCCGGCCACCCTCCCGAAATCCGCCAGATTGTCATGGCCATAGCATAATTGTGATGACCGTCCGGCAAGTCATGATACGATATCGGCAACGATATACAGCTTGCAGAATCGGAGAATTGGCATGGCCCAGAGTGCTTTCCATAAGGCGCTGCGCGACACGGTTGAACAGCGCCACTCAAAGATACACCCGTTCAGCGAAGCCTGGGTCACCGGCGGGCTGAACCGGCAAATCCTCGGCGAGTGGGTCAAGCAGCACTACAATTATGTCGGTCATTTCGCCAAATGGTGCGGCGCGATTTATGCGCGCTGCGACGACGAAGATGTCTGTCACTTCCTGGTTGAAAACATCATGGAAGAAGAAGGCTTTGTCGGTGAAGGCGATTTTCCGCCCGCGAAACATGTCGATCTCCTTCTCGATTTTGCCGAAGCCTGTGGCAAACCCCGACAGGAAATCAAGGAAGCCCAGAAAAACGGCGAATTGATGGCCGGTCTGCTGGGGTTGCAGTCCTGGTGCGCCGTTCAATCCCTGAAACCGACCCACGAGGCGATTGCCGGGCTATTGGTTGGTTTGGAGAGCCAGGTGCCGCAGATCTATAAGCGTACGACGCCGCCGTTGATCGAGAAATACGGCTTCACCGAAAAAGAAGTAACCTTCTTCCGCCTCCACATCGTCGCCGACACCGAGCACGGTAAGCGTGGGTACGAGATCGCTGAAATCTATCAACACCGGTAAAGCCTTGTGAACCTAGTCTACCTTCGGTTCTACCTAATTTTTCAGCCACTCTATTTGAAATAGGTTCTACTAAT
>JBFFGE010000043.1:0-27000 GCA_041557595.1 Alphaproteobacteria bacterium | reverse complement strand
GCTTTGCCGACGTATCCGAATGCGGCTTCAACAGCAAGGCTGCCAGCGCCGGCGAAAGCGTCAAGGAGACGACGAGCGAGATCAGCGTCGACCCGGCGATCGTCAGCGCGAACTGGCGGTAGAACGCACCGGAAATCCCCGAGATAAAGGCCGTCGGCAGGAATACCGCCAAGAGCACCAAGGAAATCGCGATCAGCGCACCGCCGACTTCGTCCATCGTCCGGCGCGCCGCATCGCGCGGCGTCATGCCCGCTTGAATATTCCGCTCCACATTCTCGACCACGACGATGGCGTCATCGACGACGATGCCGACAGCCAGCACCAGGCCGAACAGGGAGAGATTGTTCAGCGAAAATCCGAAAGCCGTCATGATCAGGAAAGTGCCGATCAGCGATACCGGAATGGCGACGATCGGAATGATTGCCGCCCGCCAGGACTGCAGAAAGACGATGACGACCAGCACGACGAGAATGAGCGCTTCCCACAGCGTCTTGATCACCTCGTCTACCGATCGCTGAATGAATTCCGTCGGATTGTAGACGACGCTGTATCGCAGGCCGGGCGGAAAGCTCCGGCTCTGTTCCTTCATCAGGTCCAAGACCGATTGCGCGGTGGCAAGGGCATTCGATCCGGGCCGCTGGAAGATGACGATGGCCGTCGCCACCTTGTTGTCGAGATAGGCGTTGATCGAATAGTCCTGCGCCCCAAGCTCGACCCGGGCGACATCGCGGACACGCGTAACCCGGCCGCTCGCATCCTTCGCGACGACGATGTCCGCGAATTGCTTCGGATCGGACAACCGTCCCAGCGTCTGGACGGATAGTTGAAAGCCCCCCTTCGAACTCGCCGGCGGCTGGTTGATGGCGCCCGCGGCGACCTGCAGGTTCGCCCGCCGCAACGCGTTGACGATCTCCACCGCGGTAAGGTTTCGGGCGGAAATTTTTGCGGGGTCGAGCCAGACCCGCATGGCATAGTCGCGCGCGCCGAAGACACGCGCATCGCCCACACCGTCGATCCGCGCCAGCACATCCTTGATATTCAGCGTCGCATAGTTGGATATGTATTGCTGATCGAAGCTGCCGTCCGGCGATGTCAGATGGATGACCATCATCAAGTCGGGAGAATTCTTCCGCACGGTAACGCCGAGGCGTCGGACCTCCTCCGGCAGGCGCGGCTGGGCAACGGACACGCGATTTTGCACCAGGACTTGCGCCTGATCGATGTCGGTGCCGGACTTGAACACCACATTGATCGAAACGAGACCGTCACCCGTCGATTGGGACGCCACATACAGCATGCCGTCGACGCCGTTTATCTCCTGCTCCAGGGGCGCGGCGACCGTATTCGCAACAACCTCCGCCGAGGCGCCCGGATAGGACGCACTGACGACGATGGTCGGCGGTGCGATGTCCGGGTATTCCGACACCGGTAACGACAGATACGCGATGCCGCCGATGATCGTAATGACGATAGAGATAACCGAGGCGAAAATCGGCCGGTCGATGAAGAAGTGGGAAAATCGCATCGCGTACTACTTCCCGCCGCCGGCGGCCGGCTTGTTGCCCCCGATCTCCACCCTTTCGGGCGTCACCTTTTGTCCCGGACGCGCCCGCAGAACTCCCTTTATCACGATTGTATCGCCCGCCTCGATGCCCGACCGGATCACACGCAGCCCATCGACCAGCGGACCGAGCGTCACCACCTTCGGCGCGACAACGCCATCCTCGGTCACGGTCATGACGATCTTGTTGGCCTGATCGGAAGCGATTGCCGAGTCCGGAAGCAGCAGGGCATCGAACGATCCGCCGAACAGACGGAGACGTCCGAACATGCCCGGCGTCAGGAAAGACTCCTTATTGTCGAGAACCGCGCGCGCTCGAATCGTGCCCGACTTCGCATCGACGACGTTGTCGACGAAATTCATTTTGCCGTTATGCGTGAATTTCTTTTCGTCTGACAGACGAATGACGACCGGATTTTGAACTTCGCGCGACGACGGCCGCTGCCCGGCCCTTTCAAGGCGAGAATATTTCAAATAATCCGCTTCGCTGCCCTCGAAGATGAAATGGATCGGATCGACCGAAACAATGGTGGTCAGCAGCGTGCCCGAGGCCTGCCCGCCGGTGATCAAGTTCCCTTCATCCACGCGCGTATCCGAAATTCGCCCGTCAATCGGCGCGCGAATTTCCGTCCATTCCAGATCCAGCTCCGCTTCCCGCAGGCGCGCACCGGCGCCGGCGAGGATCGCCTGCGCCTCGAGGACCTGCGCTTGCCGCGCCTCGAATTCGCGGGCGGGAATGGCGCGTTTCTTCAGGAGCGGCCGCGCGCGCTCCAGGTCGCTCTCGGCGAGTTTCAGCTTGGCGCGCGCTTCCTCGATCTGTGCCTTGACCTGTTCGACGGTGACTTCGAAAGGCCGGCGGTCGAGGACATATAGCAGCACGCCCTTCTTGACGAATTCGCCATCGCGAAAATTGACCAGTTCCAGCAAGCCGGAGACGCGGGACCGTATTTCGACTTGCTTCGACGCCTCGAAGCGGCCGGTGAACTCGTCCCACTCCGTTACCTGCTTCGCAACCGGATTGGCGACGGTTACCGGTGGCGGCGGCGCGGCGGCGCGCGCCTTCTCCGGGGGTTTGTCACAGGCCGCCACAATCGGAATTGCCGCAATCGCAATGACCGCAAGAACACGTCGCATCCGCCTCTCCCCCGCACGACTCACATCGTGTCGACCGATTTCCGAACACGCATATATAGGGCGAAAAAAGACATTGGCATTACCGACACGGGACATTCAGGCGAAATAATTCTTCCTATTGCAAATTTGCAAACCGGCCGCCGTCCCCGCGCACCGCTTCCGGGAACGGCAATCGCAAGTTCCCCTGTGCGCCGTGATGACGTTACGCGAGAAAATCCCGCATGGAGCCAACCGGCGCGCCGTCCTTCCGAAGGATTGGCCTGGTGACGCTGAGATTGTAGCTGGCATTCAGGATCGCATTCATGTGCCGCCCCGGACCGCCGGCGACGACAATCAAAATGTCTTCCGGCTTCGAAACGATGGGGGCCAGGCAGTCGTCATCGTCCAGATCGACGCATGCCGCCATCGGCGTGGTTCCCCAACCGCCGCGATTGCGCAGCTTGCCGACCGGCTGCCGCGCGGTTTCAAACAGATAGCGCTGAACCGCCCCTTTATCCCAGCCGCGCTCCTGCAGCCAGTTGGCCGACTCCGCAGTCATCAGCAACATCTGTTCGCTCTCCAGGCCGCTGCGGTACAGGCTATTCGCGCCGAGATGCGCCATCGCCGACGCGCCGCTGCCGAGATACATTTCCGGCGTTTCGCTCACCAGATCGTTCACGTTGTGCGGCGCCTCTCCACAATACAGCGTGACGGTGCTGGTATCCGGGTCGAACCCGCGATCCCCGTGCAGCGACGGCCACGGGCTCCCCTCTTCGTCCTCACCGATGCAGTAGCTGTATTTCCCCGGATGGCCGTGCGTCGCCATGTCGGTCACGCCGGGGACGCCGCCGCCGACATTGATCAGCAGCAGCCGCAGCGCCCTGCCGATCGTGGCGTTGGCGCGAAAACCCTGGCCAAGCACATTGCGATGGCAGTTGACGTCAAGTTCGTGCCGTACAGGCCCGTTGATAATGATCAAATGGGCGCCGGGATGCGTCGTCGTCTGCCGGCCATAGAGATTGTACTGCGGCTCCGCGACGGCCTCCGCGGCCGCGATCAGCACCGGCAGGTATTCCGGCTTGCAGCCGGCCATGACCGCGTTAACGGCAATCTTTTCCACCGTCGCCGCCCCACCCCTGGGCGGCAGCTCGACGATGGTCTCCTCGGGTGACCGATCGGTGTAGCGCAAGGTCTCGGACACCAGGTCTTCAGTCGGCGGAATGACCGGAAGCCCATCCGTCCAACCGTTTGCACAGAAATGCTCGTAAATCGCATAAGGCGATTCCGGGAGCTCGAAAAACTTACCGGCGTCGTCCCGACTTCCCGCCATGGCGCGCGTCAGGCCGATTTGAGCAATGAATCGACGATCGTATCCGACGCCGCACGGGCAACGCCCCGAACCTCATCGACCGGCCGCGCCGAAATGGGATGCGGAATGACGATCAGCGGCAATGTCTCCATGCTTTGCAGCTTGGTCAGCAGACGGCCGTATTCGGCAAACACCGTGGTGACGATGGTGCCGGTCGCAATACCTTCCCGTTCGAATGTCATGCTGTCATGGACACTCCACGACGTGCATGATCCTCAATCCCCGAGGGCGGTTACCACCCCATCGCAGTCGTTCCTGATCGCCGCAAACATTTCGGGCCGCGCGCCGCTGACGCTTTCTTTTCGATAATGGCGCACTTCGACACCGGGATACCGTTCCTTGAGCCGCGCTTCCACCACCTCGAAGATGATTTCGGTGCGGTCCTTGGTATTGTTGAGCAAGCCGATGACCTTGCCATCGAGAGTGTCGAAACGGCGGGCCAGCGAATCCTGACTGTCCGTCTCTTCGGCGGTGGGGTTGTAGACGCGCACCGTGCGCGTGTTCCGCGTACTGCCATCCATATGTCCAACTCCTGTCACCGCGCCGGATGGTCCGGCGCCGCCCGGCAAAGCCGGTTCCATGCGGATCAGTCTATATCGGCGAGCGGAAGGATGTAACCCGGCGGCGCCGTTGTCTGCCTTCGGGCCGTTGCGGAAGCGGCGCCGGACTTATTTCCCGGACGAACCCGCCGGCGTCGATGGCGGTTGTTCGCCGCGCCGCGCCGCCGCGTTCCAGCATGCGACGCAAACCGCATAGGTCCCGAACGCCCCGCCATCGGACAGAATGCCGTGATCGCACAATTGGCAGAATTGCCAGGCATGGCCGTCCATTTCGACATATTTTTCGCGGGCGTTTTCGATCACCTGCCCTTCATGGGCGGCATGACAGCTTGGGTCCAGACAAACCGCAGGGCCGATTTTGCCCTTCCCGCAAACCAGGCAAATGGGAAAATATCCGTCTTCGTCCTGGTCGCTCACGCAGTGCCCCTTGCCGCAATAGACTTCGATTCTATCTATGTTTATGAATTTATTATAACATTTAAATACTGCCTGCGCCAACCTGAGCCCCGATGAATCTTAATTAGCCGAAACCCACGCCGGCACCTGCCCTAGGTTGTTTTCAACCGATTTCACGCCGGGCGTATTTTCCGCCGCTAGTTGTGCCGCTCTATTTTCATCGCGGCTTTCAACCAATCCCCACAGTTGAACCGCGCCGTCCTCAACCAGTACATTGATGCGGCCCGCCCTCAGCCCTACATCCGTGTACAGTGTGTGCAACAAGGATTCTCTGATCGCGCGATCGTCTACCGAAACCGGCACTTGGCGCACACGCCCTTTACGCGCAAGTCCCTGCAGCAAATTTGCGCGGCTCACGATGCCCACGATCTTTCCATCGCGCAAAACCGGCGCCCGTTTGATGTGATGTTTTTCAAGCAATGCGGCAATTTCATCCACCGGCGTATGCTCCGCGACGATGGTCACATTGCGTGTCATAACGTCTTCGGCAATCATCCCGTGACTCTTGATATATGCAGCTGCCTTGTCATCGGCAGAAAATAGTGCTTCGAGCCACCAGGATTGCTGAGATTCGGTCTCATTTTCAGCGCGACGCATCAAATCGCCTTCACTCACGATCCCCACAACTCGGCTCTCCGCGTCGACGACCGGCACGGCGCTGATCCTGTGCGTCAACAAAATGCCCGCAATATCGCGGACGGATGTTTCCGGTAGCACCGAAATCACATCGCTCGTCATGATATCCTTGGCCTGCATGGGAATCCCTCCATTGCATGGAACGGCGCGCAACGCGCCCGCAAATCATCAAGGTGAATAGACGATACGGCCAATTTATTGTATAGGCGGCGCATCGTATTGAGACGGATCAACAGGCTCCGGTTAAATCTTTGCTTTCAGAAGAAAGAATAAGATTCATTTTTTCATAGGCTTCGTGCGGAAAACGCACACGCAAAGATAAGTGATAATCAGTATTCTGCGGCCGCCCTATCGCGCCGCGCCTACCGCGCGGGACCGACGCCCTTAATATTGGCGTCGGAACGAACGACGCCGTCGGCCTGCAGCTTTTCAATCGTGGCCTCGTCATAGCCGAGCGCCTGCAAGACTTCCGCGTTGTGCTCGCCGACCGCCGGCGGCCGCCGCGGCGGCACCTTGTCCTGGCCGAGCATGAAGACGGGAGAGCCGACGGTACGCCGGACGGGCGTATCCGGATCGCCCACCGGAATTACCGCGCCGGCATCGGCAAAGACCGGGTCGTCTACAACATCCGGCGACCGATTGACGACACCAAACGTGATGTTGTGCTCCTCAAGAATGCGCCGCCACGCGGCCCAGTCCCGCTGTTTGAATTCTTCATCCAGAACCGCGGTCAGGGCGCGCGCATTTTGCCGGCGCAATACGGTGGTCTTGAAGCGGTCGTCCGCCAACAGATCGACGCGGCCGATCCCGTGAAAGAAATTGTCCGCCTGCTTGTCCTCGTTGACCATCGCCAGGATGAACCAGCGGTCATCCCGGGTCGTGTAATGGTTGGCCAGCGCGTTGAACCAGTCGTCCCGATGCGGCCGTGGCGGAATCTCCGCCCCCACCAGGGCAGCCTGAATATAGAACGTATTCCACCAGGCTCCATTGGCGACCAGGGAGGTCGAGACCTGGCTCCCCTCGCCGGTCCGTTCGCGCTGATACAGTCCCATCATGATTGCACCGAACAGCGAAACGCCGGTCGGATGATCCCCCATCCCGGGCGTCGAGCGGGTCGGCGCGAGATCCGGTGCGCTCCGCAACAAATCCATCAAGCCGCTGCGCGCCCAAAGGGCGGTGGAATCGAATCCCGTCTTGTCCGCCTCCGCGCCCTGCTCCCCATAGGCAGTCATGGACGCATAGATCAGCCGCGGGTTGTGCGGCCGCAGATCCTCGTAGCGCAATTTCAGTTTCGCGCGCACGGGCAATGGGAAATTGGTTATCAGAACATCGGCATCGGCGACCAGCTTGTGCAGGATCTCCTGTCCTGCCGGTTGCTTGAGATCGAGGCAAAGTCCGCGCTTGCTGCGATTGTCCGCCATCCAGGAATAATCGAAATCCGCCTTCGGCATGCCGGGCCCCCGATCGTAGGTACGATAGGGATCGCCGCCCGGCGCCTCGATCTTGATCACGTCTGCGCCGAAATCGGCCATGATCGTCCCCGCCACGGGCCCCGCGATGTAACTCGCGATATCCAGGACCCGCAATCCCTCGCACACCAGACCCGTCATCGATGGAATTTCCTCGTCTTCGTTGCCGCCCGCGTCGGCCTCTTCTTCGTTTAGACCAGGAATGCCGCTAGCGGAAGAGCACGCGCCGGCGCGAATGGTAGGTCCCGTCGCGAAAATGCCGGCCGACCCAGCCATCCGTCGGATCGAGGAATGCCGCCCGGGTCGGGTCGTTACGGCCCTGCCGGATCAGCAGTTGGGCGATATGGCGGAAATAGAAATGGTTGAAGAGACGCATGAATTCGACGGTGTAGCTGTCCGCGAGACGGGTATCCCCCCGGATCAGTAGCATGTTCTCGTCATTCGACAGGATCGACGCCGAGGAAAAATTCGCCGAGCCGGTGAATATCAGCGGATCGTCGGTCATCGTATCGAGCATCATGATCTTGGTGTGCACATAGAAGATGTGACCCTGTCGCCGAAAATGTTCCTCCCGCCGGAACCACTCATCCAACCGATGTCCGTTCATCTGAAACCGGATTGCGTCCCTGTTCAGCGCCGCGCCCAATGCGATCCGCGTGTCGCGGTCGCGCTCCAGCATCCGCTGCGTCTCCGCATTCCGGTTGGCCTTCTCCATCAGCAGGAACCGCAAAAAGTCGCGGTCGTTGTCGAAACGCCGGGCAAGCTTGCGCGTGACGCCGAAGGCGGCGGTGAACATAACCGTCTGTTGTGCCGCCGCCAGCCGATCGCCGTACCAATCCAGCATTTTGGATCGCTGGCGCGGGCTGAATATCGGCGTGATGCCCGGCGCCGGCGGTCCATCCCCGGGATGCGGCGAATTCGCCGAGCCCCAGGTCTGAAACGCTTCCGGATCGGGATCGAGGGCCAGCTGTTCCCAATACGCCAAATAGGCGGCGGCGATGGCCGGATCGCGCACGATATGGCCGACATTGGTCTGGCCGAGAAAGCCGGACGGCGTGAAGTTCGTCGACCCGGTCCAAACCTGCACCGGATGGCCGTTGTCCAGCAGGATGATGAATTTATTGTGCGGTATGGCGCGCCGCCTGGTCCGGCCGATCAGCGTCAGATTGGGCACCGCGTCCAGGTTGGCGTCGGCGATGGCCCGGCGGTTTCCATTTGTCGTGGAGGTATTCTTCAGGACGCCGCGGGTTTTTTGTTGTCCGTTCTCATAAACGACCTGCACATCCGAGCCGGACCGCGCGGCCTGTTCGAATGCCCGCAATATGGGCGCATAGGCGAATTCATACGCACCCACCCGCAGCGAAAAGCGCGGCCCGTTCGCCTGGGCGATAAAATCGAGCGCGGCCTGCAACAAGTCCCGCGACAACCACTGCACGTCTGCCGCGTCCGGATCGTTTTGGTCCAGCGGACCGCGATTGCCGAATCGATCGGCAAAGGCCTGGCTGGGGATCGCACCGCGATTGAAATACACCGCGTGCGTTCCCTGATCGGTCGGCTCCGTCCGCACATGAACCGTCACGTCCTCGCCGGAGGTCAGATTGTCCGGCGCGCCATAGACCGGCCGGATCGTGTAGCGGTAATCCCGATCGGGCTCGACCGAATAGTGGCCCCAGAGAAAGCTCTGAATCGGATGCTCGCGGGTATCGCGCCGGTCGCCCGGCTGCGGATCGGGCACCGTCGCCTCGAAGAATTTGAAACCGCGCAGCCAACCCCCGTCGCCGGTCGCGACCGTTTCGCGGCGAATGGCAAAGCCGAGCAGCCCTGCCCGCGCCGGCGCGGTCGCATCCATGGCCAAGAGGACCGCATGGCTTCCGGAAATCGCATGCACGGAAACGCCGTTCCGCTCGGCTCGTACCCGCATATCTATCGCCTCGGTTGCCGGCCCGCATCATCGGGGCAACTAATCGATGGCTGAATTTCCCAGATCGCCCGCCCGCGCTCAACCAATAGTTCAATGCCACGGGTATGGACCGGGTTCGCCGCACCCGCGGCGTGCGCTAATGAGAATCTAAAATTTCGGCGGAACACCCGGCGATTCGGCCGGTCGCGGCAGGTCGAGCGCGGCTTCGATCGCCGGGTCGAAAATTTTATCCCGCCG
The DNA here is from genome assembly GCA_041557595.1 of Alphaproteobacteria bacterium. Lineage (GTDB taxonomy): Bacteria > Pseudomonadota > Alphaproteobacteria > UBA8366 > UBA8366 > JAOTYV01. The sequence continues at coordinate 17,678 of JBFFGE010000043.1, read as the reverse complement.
GTATTTTCGGTAGAGATGCAAACCGATCCAGACCGATACGACAAACAAGACGACCGCCACCGCCGATTTGGCGAACAACCCCTCCGTCAGGCCGCTACCGATCATCGCGAAAACCACGGTCTGCGGAATGTGGCCCAAGGCCGAGGCAGCCAAAAAAGGGATTGCCGGCACGCTGGATACGCCCGCCACCAAATTTACCGCAAGATTGTTGCTGATCGGCAGAAGCCGAATGGCGAGGGTCATCAGAAACGGATTGACCCGCAAGAATTCGTCGACCCGCCGAACCCGTCCCGGATATCGACGGGCAACGAATGCGCGCCCGAGAAACCGGGCGTAGGTAAAGGCCATGATTACGCCGCAGATCCCGGCGAAGAGCGCGGCGCCGGTGCCGGAAACCGCACCGTACGCATAGCCGGCTGCGAAGGACAGCAGTTGACGCGACAGCCCGATGCCGGTTACGAGCGCACCGGCTGCAACGAATATCAAGAGGCCCGTGAGTCCGTGGCCCCTGATCTCGGTATCCGCCCAGCGCTTGAGATCGTCCGGCCCATAGCCGATATCCGCCCCGTGCACGATCGCCACCACGGCGACGACGGAAAGTATGACGAGAACGCCGCGAAACGCGACTCCGAGTTTCATGGCGCGATACGGCCCCAAAATGCCCACAAGGAATTCAAGTCGGGCGACAATACACCGGAGTGTCCGAATTACCAGCCACTTGGCGCTCTCCGTTACCGATCGGTATTGGTCGCCATGGCCTTCATCGCTTCGGCATTTTCCGCGGTGGTGGCAGTGCGACCGCGCAGCCTTCCCCCTCATCGGCGATATTTTACAATAGATCCACGCATCCGGTTATTCTGATCTGGACCGGCGTGATGCGCGTCCCAGGTCCATTCTTCAAACCACGAGCCTCCACCATCGATGACCGCAGAACACGACACCTCGGCTCAGCGAACCCGACGCAGCAAGGGCCCGGCGGTGCTGGCCCTGGGGTTCCGCCCCTTCTTCCTGCTGGCCGGCATGTGGGCGGCCGCCGCGCTCGCGATTTTCGTCGCGACACTCGAAGGCCGGATCGAGCTTCCAACGGCGTTCAGCCCCGTCGATTGGCATGCCCATGAAATGCTGTTCGGTTACATCGGCGCGGCGATCGCCGGCTTTCTTCTGACCGCGATCCCGAACTGGACCGGCCGGCTGCCGATACACGGTGTCCCGCTTTTAGGGCTTGCGCTGGTGTGGGTCGCCGGCCGGCTCGCGGTCGCGGCGTCGGAACGCATCGGCGCAGGGACGGCGGCGCTGATCGACCTCGCATTCCTGTTCCTGCTGTGTGCCGTCACGCTGCGCGAGATCGTCGCGGTACGCAATTGGCGGAACCTCCCGATCATCCTTGTGATCGGCGTGCTGTTGACGCTTAACGCCCTGATGCATGCGGAACTCATCGGCCTGTCGGAGCCCGAGGGTGTCGCGCGGCGCGGCGGGGTCGCCATGGTGATCGTCCTTATCACCCTGGTCGGCGGCCGCATCGTTCCCAGCTTTACCCGAAATTGGCTGGCGAAGCGCAACGCGCGGCGCCTCCCCGGTGGTTTCGGCGTCGTCGACAGGCTGACATTGGCGGTCACACCGGCCGCATTCTGCGTTTGGGCGCTCCGTCCCGATTCCGGTTTGACCGCGGGCTTATGCGCTCTCGCGGCGGCGCTTAACCTGATTCGGCTGATCCGATGGCGCGGTCACCAGACCCATCCGGAACCCTTGTTGTGGATCCTGCACCTCGCCTATCTCTGGATTCCGGTCGGGCTCGGCCTGATAGCGCTGAGCCACTGGTGGCCCGCGCTGCCGGCCAGCGGCGCGCTGCACGCGCTCACCTCGGGGGCGATGGGAACCATGACGCTCGCGGTGATGAGCCGAACCACGCTCGGCCATACGGGCCGCGCACTGCATGCGGGGCCGGGACTGACCGCTGCCTATCTTTGCATCACGATCGCGACGCTGCTGCGCATCCTGTCCGCCCTATCCACCGATTGGGATGGGCCGTTGCTGATGGCCGCGACGCTTGCCTGGGTGGCCGCCTTCGTTCTGTTCCTCGCGGTCTGCGGACCGATGCTGGTCGCGCAGCGCCGCGACGGTGACGCCCCTTAGGTGCGGCTCGGCGCTTTGTAGTGCGGGCACCGATCCCGTAAATTGACCGACACCTCAATCTCTATCGAAACCGCTCGAGTGTCGCGTCATGGTTCAAATCCGCATCGGCTTCATCGGCGACAGCATCACCCATGGCACCGGCGACGAAACGCTGCTGGGCTGGCCGCATCGGGTGGGTCAGACCGAAGTGGCGCGCGGCCACGACATTACCGTCTACAATCTGGGCATCCGGGCGGATACCTCGGGATTGGTGGCGGAGCGCTGGGAAGCGGAATGCCGGCCGCGGCTCAAACCGGGCCTCAACTGTGCAACGGTCTTCGCCATCGGCATCAACGACAGCGCTTTCGAAAAGAGCGATGCGATGGACGGACAGCGCATCGAACGCGCCCGCTCGCTGGAGATCATCGGCGGGATGCTCGGCACAGCCGAGGAATTCGGTCCCGTTCTCTGGATCGGCCCGACGCCGGTGGTCGAAGCGATGATGCCGATCACCCGCCTGCCCGGCGTGATTTACGATTTCCGGAACGATGCGATCGAGGAATACAACCGGGCTTACATTGAATTGGCCGCCGGGCGCGGCGTGCCCTATCTCGACCTGTTTACCCCGTTGAGCATCGATCCGGAATGGGACGCCGCCCTCCGGAAGTCCGATGGCTTGCACCCGAATGCGCGCGGCTACGAAGTGATGGCGGACCGGATCGGCGGCTGGGCGGGTTGGCGAAGCCTGTTCGACGGATGAGAAACCATCATTCCGTCATCTCGAATCCTTCGTAGCCCTTCTCCACCACGTCCTTGCAGATTGCGGTATATCGGTCGACGCCGCCGACATACGGCATGAAGACGCGCGGCTTTCCCGGAATATTCGCCCCCATATACCAGGAATTGGCGAGCGGATAGAGCGTCGAATTCGCGACCTCGGTTACATGCCGGCCCCAGGATTCCTCGGCCTCCTCGGTCGCTGCGACCCGCGACAGGCCGCGCCCGCGCAAGGTCTCGACGCACTCCACGATCCAGTCGACATGTTGCTCAATCGAGAGAACCATCTGCGATTTCACCCCGGGACTGCCGGGGCCCGTAATCATGAACAGATTGGGGAATCCCGCGACCATGAGGCCGAGATACGTCGTCGGTCCCGCCTCCCATTTATCCCGCAACGAAACTCCGGCGCTGGTGCGCACATCGACCTCCAGAAACGCGCCGGTCATGGCGTCGAAACCGGTCGCAAAGATAATCGCGTCAAGGGCGTACCCGCCTGCTGCGGTTCGCAGGCCATGCGGCGTAATTTCCTGAATCGGTGCATTCCGGACATCGACCAGGGTGACGTTTTTGCGGTTATAGGTCTCGTAATAATCCGTATCGAGACAGATCCGTTTGGTACCGATTGGATGGTCTATCGGGGCGAGCAACTCTGCCACCGCCGGATCCTTTACCGTCTCGCGGATGCGCTGCCGAACGAACTCCGCCGCGGTGTCGTTCGATTCCTGGTTTACCAGCAGGTCCTTATAGGCGAACAGAAAACTGATCGTCCCGCCCTTCGCCCAGCGCGCGGCGTAATGCTTCTCGCGCGCCGCCGGTGCATCCTCGACGGCGGCCTTTTCCGGCGGCGGATACCCCGAAATTCCGAACGGCGTCAAATAGGCCGCCGCCCGGCGCTCGGCGTACTCGGCTTTGTGCGCCCGCACCTCGCCCTCGGGCAACGGTGCGTTGCGCGCCGGCAGGCTATAATTGGCGGTGCGTTGGAACACGTGCAGATGCTGCGCCTGTTTTGCCACAAGCGGGATGAGTTGAATGCCGGTCGAGCCGGTGCCGATGACGCCGACCCGCTTGCCGCTGAAATCCACGCCATCCTTCGGCCAAAGGCCGCTGTGATACCAATCGCCCTGAAAACGCTCCAACCCTTCGAAATCCGGCACCCGTGGCGTCGACAGATTGCCGACGGCCAGAATGCAGAATTGCGCCGCGACCCGGTCGCCGCGATCGGTCTCGACCGTCCAGCGGTTGGCGCCCGCATTGTAGACGGCGGAAGTGACGCGCGTCTCCAGCTGGATGTCGCGGCGCAGATCGAATTTGTCCGCCACATGATCGATGTACCGCAAGATATCGGTCTGCTTCGAATACCGGTCCGGCCAGTCCCATTCCTGCTGCAACTCCTCCGAAAAGGAATAGGAATACTCCATGCTCTCGACATCGCAGCGGGCGCCCGGATAGCGGTTCCAATACCACGTACCGCCGATCCCGTCGCCGGCTTCAAACACCTTCACCCTGAGCCCCATTTCGCGCAATCGATGCAGGGCGTAGAGCCCCGCGAAGCCGGCGCCGACGACAATGGCATCGAACGCCGCCGCTGCCGGTGTGGACGCTCCGGCGCTTTCCTTCTGCACGTCAGCCAAGATTGCGCTCCCGATTCCCAGATTCAGGCGAAAATTCGAGTGATCGCGCGCAGTTTTACAAACCGGCGGTTCCTTGGCAACGATCCGGCCGTCGAGAGGCGGCGTGATCCAATGCGAACCGGTTGCAATGCGGCCGCCCCATGCGGCGACGCGGAAGCTTCTACGCGGAAATCTTTGCCAGATGATCCTGCGGCATTCGGATCGTAAAGGTGGTTCCGACGTCCAGGGTGCTTTCGACGGTCAAGGAGCCGCCTTGCGCCACAACCAACGCCTTGGCGATCGGCAAGCCGAGACCGGTGCCGTGATGCTGACGGCTCATGACGCTCTCAATCTGCTCGAACGGCTGCAACACCTGTTGGATTTTCTCCTGCGCGATACCGATACCGGTGTCCTCGACGTTGATTTCCAAGCCCCGTTTCGGGTCCGCCTGGGCCCACATCAAGACCTGCCCGCCTTCGCGCGTAAATTTGATCGCGTTTGAAACAAGATTGAGCAGAACCTGTTTCATGCGCCGCGCATCGCATTTCAGCGCGGGGAGCGGACCGCCGGCCCGAATTTCCAGCGACACACCGCCCAGCTCGGCGCGCTGCTGCATGACGTTTACGCAATCGGCGAGCAATTCCATGACATCGATTTCGTCCTCATCGAAATCCATTTTACCGGCTTCAACTTTCGAGAGATCGAGAAGATCGTCGATGATCCCGAGCAAATGAATGCCCGATTGATTTACCAGCTGGGCGTATTCGACGTATTTGCTCAGCGCTTGCGGGCCGAACATCGTCATACTGATGACTTCGGAATAGCCGATGATCACGTTCAGCGGCGTGCGCAATTCATGACTCATATTGGCTAGGAACTCCGACTTGGCGCTGCTGGCGCGCTCCGCCTCATGCTGAGTCCGCTTGACGTTGGCATGCGCCTCTTCGAGTTGCTCGATCTTGATCGAAACGCTCTCGGTCATCGTATTCAACGTACGTCCGAGCAAGGCGATCTCATCGTCGCCACTGACCTTGGCGCGCGCGCTGAGATCGCCCTTGCCGACCCGCATCGCCATATCGACGAGCGCGAGAACCGGACGCGTAACGCGCCAGGCAAAGGCAAGGGCGCACAGCCCGCCAAAGGCAAGGAACCCAAGCCCGATCAGGCCGATGGAAATCGTTCGATCCTTGAAATTGCGGAGCGGCCGGTCCAGGGAAAATACAATTACGACGTAGCCGAGCACCGAACCGTCGGCCAGTCGAACCGTCTGCCCGACCCGAAGCACGTCATCGATCTGCAGCACGGGGGTTCGTGACTGCATCTTGAGCAGTTTTCCTACGAACTCAGTGTTGAAAGGCTGATTGAATCGCGTATCCAATTTGTCGCCTGCCGTGAGCAGGCGTCCCCGCGAATCGACGACATATGCTTTCTCGATGTCACTGTTGATTTTTGCATTCTCGACCTGGCGGCGGAGACGATGCAGGTCGAACCGGTAGAGGTCGTTGGTAAGGGAGCTCGCAAAGGTCACGGCGATGCTCGACGCCTCTTCGGAAAGCGTTTTAGCGAATTGAGCCTTATCGATATAAATCGTGGCAACGAAAAAGCCCGCGAGAATGAACAGCAAGAGCCCGATCGTATAGAGCAGAAATTTTGTGCGAATTGTGGTGGACATTTCGACGCGCGCCGTAAAAGCGACTACGAACCAAATTCACCAACGCTCTTGGCGATTCTCATCATGGCCGCGCGCTGCTCTGGCGGTATCTCGTCAAACCGATCTGTGCGTTCGAATAATTTCAGGACTTCGCGACCCGCCTCGCTCAGATGCATCGACAACAACACTTCTCTAATTCTCGCCACCAGCTGCGGCGTGAGATTTTGCCGGTGTGTCACGACCTGCCGCGGCACCTCATCCGTCTCGAAAAGAACTTTCAATTCGCCCTGCTCGTTCCAGGAGGCAAATTTTCGGTTCCCTGTGGCGCCGGCATCGACAAGACCGCGCAGCACCCAGCCACGTGTATTTTCATCCTTCTGACTGAACGCAAATCCCACTTTGTCCTTTGCTACCGTCGTTCCTGGACGCGCTATTGGCATTATGGTCATCCCGGCGCGCTGCAATGCGAGGCGCGGCAAAAAATACGCGGAAGTGAAATGCTCGTCTTGAAATGCGATGACGCGGCCAGCCAAATCCGCGAGCGATGCAAGATCGCTATCGGCGCGCGCAAAAATCACCGACGAATAGGACGCCTTGCCCTTCTTCCACCGCCGAAGCAGGAGTTTACTGCCAGAAGACGCACTCACGATGAGCGCGATTATCGGACTGTCGATATAGAGATCGACTTCGCCGCGCCGCAGCATCCCGATCATTTCGGCGGCATCGCGCGCGACCAGGACGCGCCCACCGTCGATCCCCCGATCCGTCAAACTTTCGGCCAAGAATTTCGCAAACGGGTGCCATTCCGCGATTTCGTCTGCCGGGTCGTTGCTGATCGAGCCAACGGTCAAGGTTTTGGCGATCCCGGCGCCCGTTGTTCCGAGCGCCACCAGAATTAGAACGGCCAGACATAGAGCGGCTCGCTGCGTGGCAATTTCTCATTTTCAGTACAGGATTCGATCTCATCCATAGACCACCGCGGAAGTTAACCGCTTTGAATTTAGAAAAAGTTAATCTAATCACACGTATAAGACGCTGAAAAATAGAAGTATTGGCTATGCAGATCGCACAATTCCCAGCCACGGCAGCGAACAATCACAGGCTCTTTCGCTGATGCCGGGCACGCCCACTCTGCCGGTTGTTGGCGTTTCCCCCGGCCGCGCCGGATGCCTCGTTAACCGCCGCTCGAACTTAAGAACAAATCAAGATTTCCTTTGTTAAAAACGGCAAACGCATCTAATTCCGATATAATATCGCCAATTCGTATTCCTGAACCGGCGAACACATGGAGGCTCAGCGATCGAGGTCCCCAGTATGAGGGTAGTCGGCTGGCGTGAATGGGTGGCAATTCCGACTTTGAAGCTCCCGGCCATAAAAGCAAAGGTCGACACCGGTGCACGCACGTCCGCGCTGCACGCTTTTTATCTCGAGCCATACGCGGCCAAGGGCGTCGACCGGGTTCGGTTTGGCGTCCATCCCGTGCAGCGGCGCAAAGACATCGTGGTTCATTGCGACGCCGACGTTCTAGATCGCCGCGCCGTAAGCGATTCGGGCGGTCACCGTGAAGAACGCTTCGTTATTGAAATCGAGATCACCTTGGGCGGAGAAACATGGCCGATTGAAATGACATTGACCGATCGGGACACGATGCAGTTTCGGATGCTGTTGGGTCGTACCGCCTTGCGCGGGCGGGCCCTTGTCGATTCGGCGCGGTCCTATCGTGCCGGCCGCATGAAACGCGCGGATGTCGTCCGAGCCTATTCGCCGAACAAAGAGGTAACCCCGACATGAAAATTGCGATGCTCGCCAGAAACGCCAGCCTCTACTCACATAAGCGGCTCGTCGAGGCCGCAAAACAGCGGGGTCATGAGATCGACATCATCGACACGTTGCGCGTCTACATGAACATCACGTCGCATCGGTCCGAGATTCGCTATCTGGGGAAACCCCTTCTCGGCTATGACGCCGTCATTCCGCGGATCGGCGCGTCGATCACCTTCTACGGTCTCGCCGTGCTGCGCCAATTCGAGGTGATGGATGTCTACCCGCTCAACGAATCCGTCGCCATCGGCCGATCGCGGGACAAGCTACGATCCCTGCAATTGCTAGCCCGGCGCGGGATCGGCCTACCGGTCACGGGCTTCGCGCATTCGACACAGTTCGCCGACGATTTGATCGACATGGTCGGCGGCGCGCCGGTGGTCATCAAACTGCTCGAAGGCACGCAGGGCGTGGGCGTCGTGCTGGCGGAGACCGCATCCTCGGCGCGCAGCGTGATCCAGGCCTTCGGCGGCGCCAAGGTGAATATCCTGGTGCAGGAATTCATCAAGGAAGCGGGCGGCACGGACATCCGCTGCATCGTCATCGGCGACCGCGTGGTAGCCTCGATGAAACGCGAGGGCGCGCCCGACGATTTCCGCTCGAACCTGCATCGCGGCGGCAGCGCGGACACGGTCCGCATCACGCCCGAAGAACGCTCGACCGCGGTGCGGTCGGCGCGGATTCTCGGACTGAACGTGGCGGGCGTCGACATGCTGCGCTCCAATCACGGACCCGTGGTGATGGAGGTGAACTCGTCGCCGGGGCTCGAAGGGGTGGAGAAAGCGACCGGGCTCGATATCGCCGCCCAGATCATCGAATTCATCGAAAAGAACGCCAAACCCAACAAGACCAAAACGCGGGGCAAAGGCTAGATGACATGGGGTCCCGTTACGATTTGCGGAAAGACGTTGAAGCCCGGGGAAACCGCAACGGTGGACGTTCCGGCGAGCGCGTTGTCGACGCATACGGAAGTCGTCATGCCGGTCCATGTGGTGCATGGGCGCCGGACCGGGCCGCGATTGTTCGTATGCGCCGCGCTGCATGGCGACGAGATCAACGGCATCGAAATCATCCGTCGGCTGATGCGCATGACGGCGCTGCGACGCTTGTCCGGGACGCTCATCGCCGTCCCCGTCGTCAATGTCATGGGCTTCGTGGCGCTGTCGCGCTACTTGCCGGATCGGCGCGACCTCAATCGGTCGTTCCCCGGTTCGACCAAGGGGTCTCTCGCGGCCCGGTTGGCAAATCTATTTCTGACGGAGGTCGTTCAAGGCTCCACCCATGGCATAGATCTGCACACCGGCGCCATCCACCGCACCAATTACCCGCAAATTCGCGCCAATCTCGACAGCCCCGAAACCGAACGCCTGGCGCTCGCCTTCGGCGCACCCATCGTGATCAATGCCGGCCTGCGCGCCGGCAGCCTGCGCGCCGCCGCCCGGGTCCATAAAATTCCAGTACTGGTCTATGAAGCGGGAGAAGCGTTGCGGTTCGAAGAAACCTCGATCCGCGCGGGCCTCCGGGGCGTGGTCAACGTCATGCGTACGCTCGAGATGTTGCCGCCGCACAAGGAACGCCGGAAACGAATTCCGCCGATCGTCATCCGGTCTAGCGGCTGGGTGCGCTCGCCCTGTAGCGGCGTTCTGCGCCTGATCACGCACAACGGAGCATTGGTCAAAGAGGGCGCCCGGATCGGCCTGATTACCGACCCCTATGGCGCGACCGATGTCGAAATTACCGCGCGCGCCGACGGGATCGTCGTCGGCCACACGACGCTGCCCGTGGTCAATGAGGGCGATGCCTTGATCCACATCGGCCGAACCGAAGGCACGGAAGCCGCCGCCGACGCGATGGATGCGCTGGATGCATTCGAAAGCGAAGTCGGTACGGTGCAGTAGCCCCGCTACGGCCAACAAGATTCCGATACCCCGGCGATGGCCGGCGATCCGCCCAAACGACTACAGGCGGTAAACCCTGACCGCCGTATCGTGGAATAATCTGGCTTTGTCGCTCGCCGAATATTCTTCGGCAATGCGTTTAAAGGAATTCCATAGAACGTTATAACTACAACTAATCTTGTCCACGGGAAAATTGGATTCGAACATGCAGCGGTCAGGTCCGAACTCGTCGATAACCGTTTCGTAATAGCGCCGCGTCGCCGCGCACAGATCGTTGCTATTGGGCGGAATCGGATTTTCGTGCCAACCGAAACCGACATAATCGGTCGCCAGACCGCCCAGCTTCACGACGACGTTCGGACAGGTCGCCAGATCGATCATGCTGTCGCGCCAGACGGCAAAGAGTTCCTCGCACCGGCCCGCATACGCCCCGATACCGGTAATGCCGCCGATATGATTCAAGATGATGGTCGTATCGGGAAAGGCCCGTGCCAGATCCGCGCATTCCGCCAACTGGTGAAACCGGCAGGGTAGATCGAAGCTCAGGCCAAGCGCGCCGAGCTCGGCGAACCCTTCCCGGAACTTCGCATCCAGATAGAGTCCCGGCGCCGGCGCGCGGGCGATGCGGGGGTCCGGGTCCCACGCGCCGGTGCAGCGAATACCGCGAAAGCGTTCCGGGGCCGCCGCGACTTCCGCTTCCAGCACTGCCCTCACCCGGGAACCCATGGAGAGATCGGCATAGCCGACGATGCCGGCCGCGATCCGTGTCCTGCCGTAAAGCCCGGAAGCGGCCATTGCCGCGATACCGTTGGCGAATTCCACCTCGCCCACGTATTTCATCTCCGCCGGCCCATCCGCACGGTACATGGCCAGATGTTCGATGAAGACCGTCGAGACAATATTGTGGCCGCTCTGCAGATCCTTCTGGATTTCGTCGATGAGATAGCGCCGCTCGACGCGCCCCTCGCGATGATCCCAGAGATGGTGGTGCGGATCGCAGATCGGAAGATCCGGATCGATAGCGTCTTCCAGGACTAGCGCGAGCCAAGTGTCGTTTGTCGCCATGATGGCGCTCACGCCGCGATCAGTGCTTCGCCCTTGATCTGCGTACGGTGCATCATGCGACGCTCGGCATTATCGAAAGCTTCGCGATAGTGCATCGTGCATCGATTGTCCCAAATCAGCAGATCGCCTACCGCCCACTCATGGCCCCACGAAAATCCGCCCTCGGTGCAATGCTGCCAGAGCGCGTCCCACAATTTCGTGTCCGGTTCGCCGAGGACATTGGATGCGCCCGACCGGCGGCCCAGATATAAGGCCTTTCGACCGGTCGCGGGATGAACCCGGACCAACGGATGGCGCGCGCCCGGCGCCCGTTCAGGATCGGCAGTCCCTACGAATTCGGCATATTTTTTCCGAACCTCGCCGGCGCTGGTATAGGTCGCATCATGGACCGCCTCGCGACCGGCGATCCGCTGCTTGAGGTCATCCGGCAGCGCCTCGTATGCCGCATACATATTCATCAGATGCGTGGCGCCGCCCTGCGCGGGCACTTCGAGCGCGTATAGCAGGCTCGCCGTCGGCGGCTTTTCCATGAAGGACATATCCGTGTGCCATATGGCCTCGCCATTGCCGAGACTGCCGATCGCTTCGCCATCCACCGTAATGTTGGAGACGCATGCCAACTCGGGAAAGCCTTCGATCCAATGGCTCCCGGATTTGTTCGGCGGCGCGAGTTCGAGCTCGCCGAAGATTTTCGAGAACTCGATCAACTGCGGGTCGGTCAGCGTCTGGTTCCGAATGAGCAACACCAAATTCGCGTGCCACGCCTCCAAAATCGTCGATTTATCATGGTCATCGACCGCCATCGTCAGATCGACGCCCGAAATCTCCGCCCCGATCGGTGCGTCCATCCGACGAACGTCAATCTCTGCCTTACGCGCGCTTCGCATGATGAAGATCTCCCTGGTGCGCCCTATGGACGGATTTGGCCGTTCCTTCGACCTTCCGCTCGACACCCAAGTATGCATGGCCCCGCAGAAGATGCCAAACCGCGCGACCTCGTCCCGGCGGCTCTCCACCATTTTTCGTAGGTTCTGTGGATCTATTGATGCCTGCCGAGATAGAGACGACCGACGGCGGGGAGCCAACAGGAGATTGCCCTCCTCCAAGACCGACACACATACCCAAATTCACACGACCATCATCAATTCCCGGATTCGCTGTTGCCGCTGATCCGTTGCTATGAACCAAATGCCGCCCGTCGCAATAGGCGGGAGTTGAGCCATGACATTCAAAGAAAACGATTATTTTCCCTTCTTGTACACGGCCAATGCCTTCGGCATCAGCGCCTTCAACCGATCTATACGTGTTCCCGGCGACGGATGAGTAGACAAGAACTCCGGCGGCCGGCCCCCGCCGAAGGATTCGAAATTTCGCCAAAGGTCGACGGCGGCACGCGGGTCGTAGCCGGCCCGGGCCATATACATCAAACCGATTTCATCGGCTTCCGATTCCTGCTTCCGCGAAAACGGCAGAATAACTCCGAGGCTCGCAGCCGCGGCCGCCAGCTGGGCGTACTGACCGGCGCCGGGGCTGGCCACGCCGAGACCGGCAAGGCCGAGCTGGAGCGCGGTCTGTTGCGATACGCGCTCCGCGCTATGCCGCGCAATCGCATGCGCGACTTCATGCGCCATCACCGCGGCCAGCTGATTATCGTTCTTCGCGACCTTGAACAACCCGGTATGAACGCCGACCTTGCCGCCCGGCAGGGCGAAGGCATTCGGCGTGTCATTCTCGATGACATTGAATTCCCATTTCAGGTTGGGCTTACCGCTGACAGCGGCGATACGTCGCCCAATCCGGCGCACGCGTTCCGTCATCCGGCGGTTTGTAGAGACCTTCGATTCGCTTAGAATCTTCTGATAGGCCTGCAAGCCCATTTTGGTCGCTTCAGTGTCGGAGAGCAGGATGAACTGCGACCGTCCTGTAACCGGCGCCGTTTCGCATCCCGTCAAAAACGTCGCGAGTAGCAACGCGGTGGCGACGACCAATCCTCTACGGGTCTGCATCGTTATTCCCTTTTCTCGCAAGTGTATCTCAATCTCCAGCATAATTTGCCATGCCCCGCATCACGGCCAACAGTGCTAATTCTCGCCATTCAAGCCATCGTCGAAAAGAGCCTGGAAAACCGCGCCGACCGCCGGTGGGACGGTAATGTCATCTTAATGCTTCCGGGTCGCTTGTCCGACTGCCGACATAGCAATCTCGATATACTAGGAAACCGGATTCGGCCAAAAGTTTTCTTTCGCAAACCGGACACGATCCGCCGCCGTATTCAACTCGGCGACCCTGGCCGCGACCAATTCCAGCCGGTGACGCAAGCCTTCGCGATTGGCGATCTGAATATTCAGCCCGGGCCGCGCATTGAGTTCCAAAAGCAGCGGACCGCGCGCCCGGTCCAGCACGATATCTATCCCTTGATAACCGAGATGCGTCAGGTCGCAGGAGCGCGCGGCCATGTCGAGGAGAATATTCCAACTTGGAATTTCCACATCCATCACCGGGTTGTTGGTATCCGGATGCTCCGAGACCACGGAGTTCTTCAAGACCGCCGTCAACGTCCGACCGGAGGGAATGGCGATCCCGGCACCAATTGCGCCCTGATGCAAATTCGCCTTGCCCCGCGACAACCGTGTCGGCAACCGCACCATCGCCATCACCGGCACACCCAGGAAGACGACAATCCGGATGTCCGGCACGCCGCGGAAGGTGATCTTTTCGAATACCGGATCGAAATCCACCTTGTATTCGACCAGTACCTTGTCCGGCTGACCACCCAGACTGAACGTCCCGGCCAGGATGTTGTTGAGATGAAATGCCATGTCTCGATTGTCGATCATGCTGCCGTCCGCGAGACGGAAGTACTCCCCCATGCGTCCGACAACGACAAGGATTCCATCCCCGCCGCTGCCCTGCGCCGGCTTCACCACGAAGTCGGCCCGGTTCGCGACGATGGACGAAAACGATCGTACCTCGTGCGGGAATTCGATCTTGCCGTATAGCGTCGGCACGCTGATGCCGACCTTCTCGGCAATCTCCTTTGTCAGGAGTTTGTCGTCCACCAGCGGAAAATATTTCCGCGGGTTGTGCACCAGGATGTAGTCGGCGTTCCGCTTGTTGATGCCGACAACGCCATTGCGCCAAAGCTGCCTGGCCAGGCCGAACACTATGACGGCCTCCCCGCCAACACCCGGAAGCGGGGCAAATCGAGCAACCGGAATCCCGAATATCGGCCGATCAACAGATTGCCGGAAAGCAGAATCAACAGCAGCTCGGGGAAAATCAACGCGATATGTTCGGTATATTGATTGACCATGATGAAATACGCGATGACGGCGACGATGATGCTGCCGATTCCTTGCCGCAGCATTTCGCCGGCGCCGCGCTCATCCCAGATGATCGACATGCGCTCCACGGTCATGGTCAGGATCACCATGGGGAATAGCGAGACCGACAGGCCGCGCTGCAATCCCAATTGGTTGCTCATCACGCTGATGGCCGCCATCGTCAGCACGACGACGATCAGGACGCAGGATAGCCGCGGCACCACGAGAAGCCGAAGGTTCTCCAAATAGAGCCGGACGAGGAGCCCGACCGAGATAACCACGGTAAACAGTATGACGCCCCACAACACCTGCGTTTCACGAAAGGCGATCGCGATCAGGACTGGCATGAACGTCCCCATCGTCCGCAGCCCGATGACGTTGCGCAGGATCGTCAGGAAAAACACCCCGAGCGGCACAGTCAGAATTATTTTGTACACGAGCTGCGTATTGAGCGGCAGCGTGAACATTGAATAGGCCAGCAGGCTCCGCTCATTCGCCTTGCTCACGACAAGTGCTGTTCGCAACGCCGGCGCGGACGCGGCCGCAACGGAAAGACTCGTTTTGAGGAACATTCCGCCGTCGACGAAGGCCAAAGGTCCGGGTCCGCGCCACCAGGCCAGAAAATTAGCCGGCACCGAATAGGTTTCGGTCTGGGGTGCGTAGCCCTGCCACGCATCGCGGATATACACTTCCAGCCAATGGGTCAGTTGCGTGTTCTTGTTGGCCTTGACCAGTTGCACGCCGGAGACGGTTCGGGCGCGAATGCCCGCCAGGGCGAGAATTTGCCGCGCGACCCGGACACGCCGGAGCATGGTGGAAGACCCGCCCAACAACATCGCCACATTGTCGTCCGGAACAGACGCCGTCAGCCGCTTCAACAGCAGGCGCACCAAGGTATCGTCATCCGCCGATTCCGGGAGGATTTTGTTTAGGATACCCTGTGCCGCCGCAAGCCGCATTTCCTCGAGTGTCGACTTAACGATTACGGGCTCTTCTACCGCCTCGGTCGGTCCGATAAATGTCGAGCGGTTGACGACAAAGCGATAATAAAGTGTTTGCGTACCGATGGCTTTGCGGATCGAAAACATGGCACGCCGGTTGTCGCCTATCGACGCCGTCGTCAGGCCATAGCCTTCGGAAACGAAATTCTGATCGACAATGGTGAACGGTACCTCGTTGCGGGGGATGAAGAGCACCAGCTTGGCCGGGCCGCCCCGGGCGTCGAAGGTTATCTTTGCCTGCACCTCCCAGTTATCGACCCGCCCGTCCGGCTGCAACGGCAGTTCCAGCCACAGGGCCTTATAGAGAAATATCCCGACCCCAATGCTCGCCAGTACAGCTGCGAGAATATAAAGATGGCGGTTCTTCATTTAACCGACTCTCCGTTACAGGATGGTTTCGTGAGGTAACTCGGTTCCGCATCCACCAAGAATCGGCCTTTCAAAAAATCGCGACCCAACAGCAGGCGGTAATTGAGCTCACGCCGTTCGGCAAAATTAACCAGTACGTCGGCGGCGACGGTTCCGAGGCAAATGCGCATCGTAACGGCAGAGCGCACGTCTCGCGGCGTTCCGGCACGGCGAATCCTGACCGATCGTGTGATCGGCGACTCGATTCTGTGTGTCGCATCCTCGTCGCCGAAAATCTTGAATTGAACCCAGTCGGTGCCATCGTGGCTAAAGCGTTTGAGTATCTCGGCGTCAATAGAAGACGATTTCGCACCGGTATCGATCTTGGCGCGAATCTGGAAATTCTGCGGATAGATCGTCACCAGTTCGACCGCGCCGATGATAGTGTAGTTTTCGTAGGATTTGGCGGGCGCCTTGGCCAATGCGGTCCGGTCTGCCGCCGCCACGGCCCGCGGTGCCATTGCGATGCAGATCGATAGGACGGACAGCAGCCCAATAGTGTGCAAGACCGAGGTCCAACAGCCGCGACGCGGCCCGTCGTAATATGGAAATTTTCGTTCTACCATTCCGATTCCCTTTGCTCGATCGGCGGACCCAAATTTTGTTTCGATCATCCCTCAAAAGCCAAATTTTCCCGAACGACGCGTGGATCGCCGGTCGATCTTCGTCTCCCCTCATGCCACGAGTCCACCGGATCGTAAGAATATCCGGCGGCTAATGGAATTCCCAATACGATCGCAACGGGGAACCCCCGATTGGCAAGGTTCAGAAGTAGTCCTCAGTACGGCCGCGGCGTCTTAGGCCCGATCATGTCAGCCTCGACATCAGGAGCGTCGCGATGCCGAGAAACGAAAAGAAACCGGCGACATCGGTTACCGTCGTCAGAACGATCGAGGACGCAACGGCCGGATCTTGTCCCAGCCGCGCCAGGGTAATCGGCACCAGCGCGCCGGCTATTCCGGCCATCACCATCGAAATGACCATCGACACGGCGATGACGATTACCAGCCCGACGCTGCCGCTCCACACGTAAACGCCGGCGGCGCAGGTGACGGCGATGCTGATGCCGTTCCAGAAACCAGCGTTCATTTCCTTCCGCATCACGCTCAGCCAATTGGCGATACGGATTTCACGCAAGGCGAGGCCGCGCATCGTCACCGCCAACGCTTGTGCGCCGGCATTGCCGGATTGCCCGGCAACGACCGGCAACAACACCGCAAGCGCCGTAACCTTGGCGATCGTGCCTTCGAAGAGGCCGACGACGGCAGCCGCCAGAAAGGCGGTCAACAGGTTTACCTGGAGCCACGGCATGCGTTTGCGAACCGCGAACCAGCTGCTGGATGTCGCCCGCTCGTCCTTGCTGACACCAACCATGGTCTGCATGTCGAGTGTCGCGCTTTCCTTCAAGGCGCCGATCAGTTCCGAGTGGCGAATGACCCCGAGAAGCACGCCGGTATTGTCGATGACCGGCAGTTCATCCAGGGAGAATCGCTGCAGCTTGTCGACGACGTCTTCGCGGGGATCAAGCGGCAGCACGACCGCGGGAACGCCGTGGGCCAGACTTTCCAGCGTCTGCTCCGGTTCCGCCAACGCGAGATCTTTGATATTCACGAGCGCCATCAAGCGCTTTTCGTCATCGACGATCCTCAACTCCGACACGGAGCGACCCTTACGGCGATGACGAAGCGTCTCCAGCGCCTGCGCCACTGTCTGATCGGCCTTGAATCCGATAATTCGCGTATCCATGAGTTGGCCCGCGGTATTCGGGGGGAAGGACATCAAAGCCCGCAATTCCGCCGTCACGTCGTCCTGCAGGCTGGCGAGAATCGTTTCCCGGTCGTCCTCTTCCATTCGGCTCAATAGAACCGCTGTCCGTCATCAAAAGATTTGGGACGCGTGAGCTATCTTCGTAACGGAGGCTCTGGCTCATGCTGGTTTGATGTTAAGCCGCTTGTTGTCGATGCGACAAGCGGCGCTTTTGCATCGTGCGTTTCTTGATTTTTTCTCTC
>JBFFGE010000042.1:0-27353 GCA_041557595.1 Alphaproteobacteria bacterium | reverse complement strand
TTCGTTCTCGACCGAGCGGCGTCAAACGGGCATTCTTGTGAATGTTCATTCGGCTCTCCCAAAGAGTGCTGAAGCTTGGTAACTCCAGTCTCCCCGGTCAGGGCCGAATGGACAACCTATCGAAAGACCACAGCTAGCGCGGGCCTGGCGGCCATAACGCTTCGTTAACCCTAAGCTGCTACCTAGAAATGCCGGTAATTGCCGACAATCCAGGGAACTCGGACGCGCCGCCCATGGCCTACGATTTTTCGAAGCTGAATGTCCTGCTGGTCGAGGACAATCAATATATGCGGGGACTCTTGCGCGAATTGCTGCGCGGTCTCGGCATGCGCGCGGATTGCCTGCACGATGTCAGCAACGGCGTAGCGGCGTTGGAGGCGATGAAGGAATTTCCGGCCGACCTGATCATCACCGACTGGAAAATGGCGCCGATGGACGGGCTTACGCTGACCCGCAAGATCCGCACCGACGAGGACAGCCCCAACCCGTTCGTCCCGATAATTCTGTGCACCGGCTACACCGAGCTGGAACGGGTCGAACAGGCGCGCGATTCCGGCGTCACGGAAATCCTCGCCAAGCCGATCGACGCCAAGACGCTGTACGAAAGAATTCGCAGCATCATCGAGAACCCCCGACCGTTCACCAAATCCGACGAATACGTCGGCCCGGACCGCCGCCGGCGCACCGAGCCGGATTTCGAGGCCAAACGCAGCGTCGACCACGAAGTGGCAGCGGAGGATGCGGAGCCTGCGCAGGAGGCGGCGGGGTAGAGAGGGCCCGCCAAAATGCCGACCGTCGCGGCCGCGGTGCTCGATCCGGCATGACATTACTTCGACACAAACGGCACGATGCCGGGCCCATGAAAAATTTACTCTTCATCTGCAGCCGGAACCGGCTTAGAAGCCCGACCGCCGAGCACGTGTTCGCTACTTGGCCGGACGTTGAAACCGATTCCGCGGGGCTTGCCGTTGACGCCGAGGTTCGATTGTCACCGGAGCAGGTCGACTGGGCCGATATCATCTTCGTGATAGACAAAGGTCACCGCAGGAAATTGGCGACCAAATTTCGTAAACACCTTAAGGGTCGGCGGGTAATCTGCCTCGACATTCCCGATGACTATGCGTTCATGGATCCTCTCCTCGTTGCGTTACTCGAGAGGAAAGTGACCCCTTTCATCCGTTGACGTTCATTGTCGACCGAACCGCGCCCGGTCTTGTGGCGTCTTCGGCGGCGACCTACAGTCCGGTCTTGTGAATACCGGCAAACCATCCAATCCTGCGGACGCGCCAGCCTTTCGGGGCCGCATCTATGACAGCATCGTCGACACGGTGGGCGCGACCCCGCTGGTGCGGTTGTCGCGGCTGGCCGCCGATGCGGGCGTCGGCGCGGAGATCCTCGCCAAGCTGGAATTCTTCAATCCGCTGGGATCGGTCAAGGACCGCATCGGCGTCGCCATGATCGAGGCGCTGGAACAGGCCGGTCAAATCGGGCCGGAGACGGTGATCGTCGAGCCGACATCGGGCAACACCGGGATCGCGCTCGCCTTTGCGTGCGCCGCCAAGGGCTACCGGTTGATCCTCACCATGCCGGAGTCGCAGTCGACCGAGCGGCGCAAGATGATGATGTTTCTGGGGGCAGAGTTGGAGCTGACGCCGACCCGTCACGGCATGCAGGGCGCGATTCGCCGGGCCGAGGCGCTGGTGGCCGAACTGCCGGACGCGGTCATGCCGCAGCAGTTCCACAATCCGGCCAACCCGGCGATCCATGTGCGCACCACGGCCGAGGAAATCTGGCACGATTGCGGCGGCCGGATCGATGCGCTGGTGGCCAGCGTCGGCACCGGCGGCACCCTGACCGGCTGCGCCGAAGTCCTGAAGGCGCGCAATCCGGATTTTCGCATGATTGCCGTCGAGCCGGAGGACAGCGCGGTCCTTTCCGGCGGCCTGCCGGGGGCCCATATGATAGAAGGGATCGGCGCCGGCTTCGTGCCGTCGGTCCTGCGCGCCGAATTGATCGACGAGGTGTTGACCGTGGCCAACGAATCCGCCTTCGCGATGTCGCGCCGGGCGGCGCGGCTCGAGGGGTTGCCGGCGGGAATTTCTTCCGGTGCGGCGCTCTCGGCGGCGCTGGAGATCGGTGCGCGGCCGGCCATGGCTGGCAAGCGGATCGTGGTCATCATACCGTCCTTCGCCGAACGCTACCTGTCCACACCGTTGTTCGACCGCCTAGACAAGGGACTGCCATGACGATCGATGATGCCCAATTGGAACGCTATGCTCGCCACATCGTGCTGGACGAAGTCGGCGAGGAAGGCCAGGAACGCCTGCTGCAATCGCGGGTCCTGGTGATCGGCGCAGGCGGGCTGGGGTCGCCGGTGTTGATGTATCTTGCCGCCGCCGGAGTCGGCACGCTCGGCGTCGTCGATTTCGACGTGGTCGACCTGTCCAATCTGCAGCGCCAGATCGTCCATGGAACGGAGAATGTCGGCGAGGCCAAGGTGGCGAGCGCCATGGAACGCCTCGAGGACATCAATCCGGAGGTGAAGGTGGTGAGCTATCGCGAGCGGCTGACGACCGAAAACGCCCTGGCGCTGATCGAGGCGCACGACCTGGTCGTCGACGGCAGCGACAACTTCACCACGCGCTATCTGCTCAACGACGCCTGCTATTTCGCCAAGCGTCCCCTGGTGTCGGGCGCGCTGCTGCGGTTCGAAGGCCAGCTGTCGACCTTCCGCGCCTGGGAGGAGGGCGAGGACCGGCCCTGTTATCGCTGCCTGTTCCCGAGCCCGCCCCGGCCGGATCTGGTGGCGCGCTGCGATCAGGCCGGCATCTTTGGCGCGGTGGCCGGCGTGGTCGGCACGCTACAGGCGACGGAAGTCCTGAAGGAGCTGCTGGGCCTCGGCGACGGATTGTCGGGCCGGTTGATGCTCTATGACGGGCTGGGCGCGGGGTTTCGGTCGCTGACCGTGAAGCGCGATCCCGGCTGCGCCCTCTGCGGCGAGTCG
The DNA here is from genome assembly GCA_041557595.1 of Alphaproteobacteria bacterium. Taxonomy (GTDB): domain Bacteria; phylum Pseudomonadota; class Alphaproteobacteria; order UBA8366; family UBA8366; genus JAOTYV01. Next base: position 24,349 of record JBFFGE010000042.1, on the reverse strand, counting down.
CCGACGATCACCGGGCTGACGGTGCAAGAGGCTTCGTGACCGGCCCAGGCGGAACAACAATTTATCCGGAAGCAAACCATCGTGCGGCGCGCAAAAATGCGGCGTGCGATCCGCCTCGCCCTTCGACAGGCTCGGGGTGAGGCAGAAAAATTGCGCAGATTGGCCTCATACGGAGCTTGTCGAAGTATGCGGCCAAGCCTCCCGGTCACGTATCCACATGGTCCATTGAACTCAATATTCGGTGACCAGGACGCGGTCGGGCGGCTTGTGTCCGTCGGCAAAGGTGCGGATGTTGATGATCACCTTCTCGCCCATCTCCTGGCGGCCTTCGATGGTGGCGGAACTCATATGCGGCAGCAGCACCACGTTTTTGAGGCCGAGCAGTTTGGGATTTACCGCGGGCTCGCGTTCGAACACGTCGAGCCCGGCGCCGGCGATCGTGCCCACCTCGAGCATCTGCGCCAGCACCGCTTCGTCGATCACTTCGCCCCGGCTGGTGTTGACGATGTAGGCGTGCGGCTTCAGCAGCCGGAGCCGCCGGGCCGACAGCAGGTGATAGGTCGCCGGCGTGTGCGGGCAGTTCACCGAGATGATGTCCATATGCGCCAGCATCTGGTCGAGGCTGTCCCAGTAGGTTGCCTCGAGTTCCGCCTCCACGTCCGGGTGCACCCGACGGCGGTTATGGTAATGGACGGATAGTCCGAAGCCGCGTGCGCGCTGCGCCACCGCCCGGCCGATGCGGCCCATGCCGATAATGCCGAGCCGCTTGCCGGAAATCCGGTGACCGAGCATCCAGGTGGGGCTCCAGCCGGGCCAATCGCCGCCGCGCAGCACGCGCTCGCCTTCGGTCAACCGGCGGGGCGTCGCCAGGATCAGCGCCATCGTCATGTCGGCAGTGTCTTCGGTCAGGACGCCGGGCGTGTTGGTGACCATGATGTTGCGCGCCGTCGCCGCTTGCAGGTCGATATGGTCGACGCCCGTGCTGAACGAGGCGATCAGTTTGAGCCGGTCGCCCGCCGCCTCGATGATCGTCCGGCCGATCCGGTCGGTGACCGTCGGCACCAGGACGTCGGCAGATTGCGCCGCCGCGATCAAGTCGGCCTGGCCGAGCGGCCGGTCGTCGTCGTTGAGCCGGGTATCGAACAGCTCGGTCATCCGGGTCTCGATGGCGACCGGCAACTTGCGCGTGACGAAGACGACGGGTTTGTTTGGCACGATGCTCCGGTTGCGCTGCGGCGGTATGGGGCGGGCGGAGTGCGATTTATGCAGCCGCGGCCCGTCTTGTCCAGCCCGCCACAAGCGATGCTTGACCCGGGCGGGGCAACGGACTTATTCCTGAGTCATGGCGTGCAGCCGCGCGGCACGATTAATCTCGGGGGGGATATGGCTCGATTGCGTCACTTGCGCTGGGGACTTCTGACGGCGGCCGTCCTGTGCATGGGCCTTGGCGCTCAGGGTGCGGCCGGCCAGGTCGCCAAAAAGGACTCCGGTGTGCGGTTCGCATCCTTGCGCGCGAATGACGTCAATGTGCGGGCCGGTCCGGGCGTACGCTATCCGGTGAAATGGAAATTCGTGCGCCGCAGCATGCCGGTGCAAATCATCGCCGAATACGACACCTGGCGAAAAATTCGCGATTGGGAAGGGGCCGAAGGCTGGGTCCACCGCGCCATGCTGTCCTCCAAGCGAAGCCTGATTCTGACTGGCAAAATGCAGACCATGCGGCGAGATCCTCAAAACGACGCGCCCGCCGTCGCCCGCCTGGCGCCGGGCATGATCGTCCGCATCACGCGCTGCCAGCGGAAATGGTGCGAAGTCGATGCCAACGGCTATGAAGGCTGGATTCGCCGGATCGGCGTGTGGGGCCTGTACCCGGACGAAAAACTCCGGTGACGCGGGCCGTGCGGTTTCGGAACCGACCTGCATCAACCTGCCTTTAATCGGAATCAATTAAAGGCACATACGCTGCTTTAGCTAAAATCGCCCGCGAGCGCGGACCGCACCGCGTCGGGAAGCACGACCATATGGCTGTAACTCGGGTGATTGAATCCGAGGATCACGCGGCTGCCGGCGGCGCTGAATTTTTCGACCTGGGCGTCGGTAAACGGAAAATGGATGAACTGCACCGACGACGCCTTGCCGTCCGCATTGGTCCGGTCGACATCGGCCTCCGGCGCGCCGCGGACCGTCTCGTCCGCGAATTCCATGAACATGGTTTCCTCGACCCCGCCGAGCTTGGATAAGAAGGTCGCCCGCCGAACCGGATCGTCGATCTCGAACATCACCGTACAGACGAGTTCGCGGCCTTTCGGGATGAGCGGATTGAACGCGGCCAGCTCGTCGGCGATTTGATCCTCACCGCCTTTTTCGATGAACAGCATTTCGTGAATCTGCCACCACATGGTGTCGAAATTTTCGAAATAGCATGTGGCAACCGGACCGATCTCGACCCGGCGGTCCCGCTTGACGAGGACCAGTTCCTCGCGCTTCGCCCGGCGAATGCCGGCGAAGGTTTCCATCGGCAGGATGTCTTCGCGACTGATTTCGGTTTTTGGCGCCATGGCGTGCCTCGTTGCGTACTGTCCGGGGGGCGGAAATCTCAGAAATCGAAGCCGTAGGACCGGGCAAACAGAAGAATTGGATGGGCGATTGTCTCGATCTGCGGCCGCTCGCCGTCAAGCCGGTCGATGCCCTGGCCGATATGCATCCCGGCGAGCGGGCATTCCGACGCGACGTACCGTTTGGCGTTGCGGACCGCTTGGCGCGCCACCGGTTTGCCGACTTTGAGGGCGGTTTCGAAATTGTCCGTCATCACGCCCCACGAACCGCCGTGACCGGAACAGCGTTCGACCACCGCGACATCCGCGTCCGGCAGCAGGCGCAACATTTCCGCCGCCTTGGCCCCCATGTTCTGGGCCCGTGCATGGCAGGCGAGATGCATCGTCACCCCGCCATCGAGCGGCGTCAGGCCGTCGGCCAGTCCTTCCGTCTTGGCGATATCGACGACGTATTCCGCGACATCCCGCGTGGCGGCGGCGAGACGTTTGACGTTCTCGTCCTCCGGCAGGATCAGCGGCCATTCGAATTTTAGCATCAGGGCGCAGCTCGGCACCATGGCGACGACGTCATACCCTTTGTCGACCCAGGGCAGCAGCGCCGCCGCGACTTCGCGCGCGCTCTCGGCGACGGCGCCGATATCGCCGTGTTCGAGCTGCGGCATGCCGCAGCAGCGCGGATGGACGACTTCGGTTTCGACGCCGTTATGGGCCAGCACAGCCCGGGCGGCGAGTCCAATTTCGGGATTGTTGTAGTTGCCGAAACAGGTGGCGTAGAGCACGGCCTTGCGGCCATGCGCCGGCGCGTCGCGGTTGGCCGTGGCGGGGTCGCGCGCGGCAGCGGCGACCATGGTCCGGCTGTGAAACCGGGGCAGGGCGGCATCCTTGTGCACGCCGGCGACCGCTTGCAGCACCGGCCGCGTCAGCCCGTTGCCCTCCTGGTTCGCCCAGTTCGCCAACGGCGCGGCGAGCCCGGCAAGCTTGCCGTTGCGGTCGGTCTTGGTCAGCTGCGTTTCGGCAAAGCCGCGCACGCCCTTGCGATGTTCGATCGCGCGGTAGCGCAGCATCAGATGCGGAAAATCGAGATTGAATTCATGCGGCGGGACATACGGGCACTTCGTCATGAAGCACATATCGCAGAGCGTGCAGGCATCGACGACCGGCGTGAAATCCTTGCTGTCGACGGTATCCAGCTCGCCGCTTTCCGACTCGTCGATCAGGTCGAACAGGCGGGGAAAGCTGTCGCACAAATTGAAGCAGCGCCGGCAGCCATGGCAAATGTCAAAGACGCGGCGCAGTTCCGCGTCCAGTTCGGCTTCGTCGTAGAATGCGTCATCGCGCCAGGCAATAGGGTGCCGTGTGGGCGCTTCCAAGCTGCCTTCACTCATCGTCGCAATCCCCGGTTTCGGTGCAGGCAAGCCCCGAGGGGCCTGCCTGCAATCGAGTCGGCTCGTGTTGGTTAAATGTCGTTCAAGGCTTTCTGGAAACGACCGGCATGGCTCTTTTCAGCCTTGGCGAGAGTTTCGAACCAGTCGGCGATTTCGTCGAAGCCTTCCTCGCGCGCGGTCCGCGCCATGCCCGGATACATGTCGGTGTATTCATGGGTCTCGCCCGCGATCGCCGCCTTCAGGTTCAGCGAGGTCTCGCCGATCGGCTCGCCGGTGGCCGGATCGCCGACTTCCTCGAGGAATTCGAGATGGCCGTGTGCATGGCCGGTTTCGCCTTCCGCCGTCGACCGGAAGACGGCCGCAACGTCGTTGTAGCCTTCGATATCGGCCTTTTGTGCAAAGTAGAGATACCGGCGGTTCGCCTGACTCTCACCCGCGAATGCTGCTTTCAAATTCTCTTCCGTCTTGCTGTCTTTCAAGGACATGTGCCCCTCCTACTCATATTTCCCAATCAATGCCGAATACCACCCTTCGGGCCGGCCGTCTCGGATTCCGGCCGCACGTTAACTATATTGCGCACGTTAGGCACGAGTCAACAGCTTAGAATGATTCCAAACTAAGAATATTACTGTTTCGGGGAAGATCTTGGTTCGACTGAATCAGCTGGACTGAACCGGACGGGCCGAATCAGACGGCGGAGCGGACCCGGATGATGACGTCGACCCGTCGCACGTCGGTGCCATCCGGCGGCTCGGGCAATTCATCGACGTGAATCGAGGCCTCGCCGATATCCACCAGCTCGCCCGAATCTTCGTTATAGAAATGATAATGGTTCGACACATTCGTGTCGAAATACGACCGGCCCGGTTCGACCACCACTTCGTTCAGCAGGCCGACCTCGGTGAATTGGTGCAGCGTGTTGTAAATTGTGGCCAGGGAAACGCGCACATTCGCCGTCTGAGCTTCCGTATGGAGTTGCTCGGCGGTAATATGGCGATCGCCTGCTTCGAACAAAATTCGAGCAAGGGCCATTCTTTGCCGGGTCGGCCGAAGTCCCATGGATTTCAGCCGCTCGAGTGCTTCTGTATAGGGCCGTTCAATTGTCATCTTTAATCAACTATTCCTAGCGCCACCGCAATTAAAGACAGTGTCACAGTAAGGTAGGGGCAATTTAAGAACAATCAAATTTTCAATCAAAGTGACCAAATTGACCTATTAAATTCAGTCGCTTAATGCGAACGACGCGTCCTCCGCACAAGGATCATGTTCCCTTTTTCGGGAAACTGCGATATGGGGCTGCATGGCCCGGCCACCGAAACCGACGAAAAAGCCGCGCAAGCGAGCGCCCTCCCGTGCAAAACGGCGCGTATCCAGGAGCGATCCCGAACCGCGATCCGGCGGGCGCCTCTCGCGTTTGATCTGGTTTTCGATGAGCGGCGCGGTTTGGCTGGCCGTGGCGGTGGCCGCTGTCGTCGCATGGTACGCGTATGACCTGCCCGATATCGCGCGGCTCGACCGGGCCGGCATCCGGAAACCCGTGGTGACGATCGAGGCGGCCGACGGATCGGTGCTGGCGCGTTATGGCCAGGTGCATGGACAGCCCGTCGACGTCCAAAAACTGCCGACCTATTTGCCGCGCGCATTCCTGGCGATCGAAGATACGCGCTTTTACAACCACCCCGGCGTCGACGTGTTCGGCATCTTTCGCGCCGCGTTTCGAAACCTCGCAGCGGGCGCGGTGCGCGAAGGTGGCAGCACGATTACCCAACAATTGGCGAAAAACCTTTTTTTGACACGGGCCCGCACATTCCGCCGAAAGATTCAGGAAACATTGCTGGCGATTTGGCTGGAGCAGCGATTCAGCAAGGATCAGATCTTCAGCATCTATCTCAACCGGGTCTATTTCGGCGGTGGCGCCTACGGCGTCGACGCCGCGGCGCGGCGCTATTTCGACCGGCCGGCCGCCAAGGTAACCCTGTTCCAGGCGGCGGTGCTGGCGGGATTGGTCAAGGCGCCGTCGCGCGACAATCCGGTGGCCGACCCGAAACGGGCCGCCGCCCGCGCCAATCTGGTGCTTGCGCGCATGGCCAAGGTCGGCTGGATCGATGCCGCCGACAGGCGCCGCGCCCGCCGGTCCCGCATCGAGACGGTGCCCGGCCGGTCCTTCGCCGCCGGGGCGCGATATTTTTCCGACTGGGTGCTGGATCGGGTCGACGACTATGTCGGCCTTACCGGCGACGATCTGACGATCCGAACGACCCTCGATCCGCAACTCCAAAAATTCGCGCAACGTCACGCGGTTCGAATCCTGGAGGCAAACGCGGACCGGCAAGTCTCGCAGACCGCCTTCGTCGCGATGACGCCGGACGGTGCGGTGCGCGCGATGATCGGCGGCCGAAATTACAATGAAAGCCAGTACAACCGCGCCACCCGGGCGTCGCGCCAGCCGGGCTCGGCGTTCAAGCTGTTCGTCTACCTCGCCGCGCTCGAGGCCGGCATGCGCCCGGGCGACACGGTCAAGGACCGGCCGATCACGGTCAATGGATGGACGCCGCGCAACGCCGGCCGGGTCCATCGCGGCGACGTGACCTTCCGCGAAGGGGCGGCGCGGTCCTCCAATTCCGTTGCCGTCGCGCTCGCCGAGAAGGCCGGGCGCGGCCGCGTGATCAAGGCCGCCCGCCGGCTCGGTATCACCGCGCGCCTGCGCCGCGACCCCTCGCTCGCCCTCGGCGCCCATGAAGTTACCTTGCTGGAATTGGTCGGCGCCTATGCCGCTGTCTCGAATGGCGGTTACGGGGCATGGCCCTATGGCATTCAGGAGATCCGCGACGGCGCGGGACGGGTGCTGTTCGACCGGCGCGGCAGCGGACCCGGCCGGGTAATGGAGACGCGCCACGCCAATGATCTGAACGACCTGCTGACGGCGGTCGTGCATTGGGGCACCGGCAAGGCGGCCCGGTTGAACCGCCCGGTCGCCGGCAAGACCGGGACGAGCCAGGGCAACCGCGACGCGTGGTTCGTCGGCTATACGCCGCAGCTGGTCGCGGGCGCCTGGTTCGGCAATGACGATTTCACGCCGATGAAGAAGGTCAGCGGCGGCACGCTCGCCGCCACGTTCTGGCGCGATTTCATGCGGGACGCGCTCCGCGATACGCCGGCGGTAGCGCTGCCGGGCGTCAATTCCGGGCAGCCGTCCGGAAGCCGGGCTCAGCCGTAGCGATAGAGGCCGTTTCCTTCCGTGGCAAGCCAGCCGCGTCCGAACCGCGCATGTGGCGTCACCCGGTCGACGGCCCGCCAGAAGTCCTTGGAGTGATTCATTTCCACCATATGCGCCACTTCGTGGCCGACCACGTAGTCCAGCACCGGATCGGGCGCGAGGATGAGCCGCCAATTGAAGGAGAGGCGCCGGTCCGCGGAACAACTGCCCCAGCGGCTGCGTTGATTGCGAATCGAGATGCGCCGGATCGGCCGATCGATCCGCGCCGCTTTTTCATGGGCGCGCGGTGAAATCGCCTTGCGGGCTTCCGCCTTGAGCCAATCGCCCAGCCGGCGGGCCAGATGCTCCGGGCTGCCGAAGACGCGCAGTTCGCCATCGTCCCGCTCGACCGTGCCGCGCCGCGCGCCGCCGTGGACGATCCGATGCGGCACGCCGCGAAAGGGAATGATCGCCCCCTCGGCGAAAGGCACCCGCGCCGGCAAGGCATCGAGCCGCCGCAACAGCCAGTCGCTATGTTCGCGCAGCGCGTTTTCCGCTTCCGCGGTACTGGTGCCGATCGGGATCGTCACGCGGGCGCCGCCGACCGCGGCGTCGATGTGGATGGTGATCCTCCGAGCCCGCCGGTCGCGCCGAAGCGGCACCGTCAGAGCGCGCCCCTGCAGGACGACGTCGAGCGCGCCGCTCATCGGCCGCGACCCGGTTTCGGTGCCTTCTTGAAGGGCTCGACGCCGGCGTCGAGCCAGGCCTGCACGTGGTCTTCCAGATCCTCGACCTCCGCCTCGGACACCGCCTGGTCGCGTACCGAGATCTTCGCCTGATGCACGGTCTCGGGGTCGCCCGACACCAGTGGATGCCACCAGTAAAGGTCCTGACCCATGGCGATCAGCCGGTAGGCGCAGGTTCCGGGCAACCATCGCAACCGAGGGACGACGTCCGGCGTCAGCGCGATGCAATCCGGTACGTTCCGGTGACGATTTGCATAATCGCCGCATCGGCATTGGCCCAATTCGAGGTAGCGGCAGGCGACATTGGTCAGCGCGATATCGCCGGAATCCTCGTCTTCTATTTTGTGCAGACAGCATTGACCGCAGCCGTCGCAGAGCGATTCCCATTCCTGCGGCGTCATCTCGTCCAGACGTTTCGATTTCCAGAATGGCGTCGACGATGCCGGGTCGTTCGAATGCGTCATGGCTGCCCTTGTCACCGATGATGTCGTCGCGCGCCGCCGCCGGACCGGCCGGCGGTGCACGGGCGGATCGGCATCATAGCCGAACTGCGTGCCTCATTGCGCCAACCGAATCAGCACAATCGTCACCAAGAAGAATTGCCCGAGATTCAAGACCACACTAACTCGATGCAGGGTCTTGAAACGAGCGTCGCGCCCATCCTCGCGCGCGCGTTCGACGCGCGGCCGAATCACCGTATTGGCGATGACGAATCCGGCGGCGACCGCGACCAGCATGGCGACCTCCGCCTTGTAGCCTTGCGCCAGTCCGAGCGGCAGCGCCGCGACCAGGCTCGCGATTCCCATGACCCGGTAATAGACGGGGAAGACGTCGCGCAGAAAAGCGGCCGCGGTTTCGCGAGGCAGTTTGCGAAAGACCAACGGCGTGAACAGGGCGGCGAAAAACAGCATGCCGCCGAACAGGGCGGCGACCAGCACCAATCCGATAATATGAACCGTCAACCAGTCGGGCATGGGTCGGGCGCCTTCAATGCCGCTGGGCGCCGGCCGCGGCGATCGCGACGAAGCCGGTCATAGGTCTGCGAGGTCGTCTTCAAGCTGCTTCTTGAAGACGCCGAGCGTTACCGAAAATTCCTCGAGCGTCTCGTCGTCGATCAATCCGAGTTCGCTGGCCAGCAACACCAGGTATTCGAGCTCGCTGGTGTAGCCGGCGGCGTTTTCCAGGGCGTTGGACAGGCCCGCATCGCCATCCTGGCCGCAGCCATGCGCGATGCTCCGCGGGATCGCCAGCGCCGACCGGGCGATCGCCCGCGTTACCCCGAAGGCATCATCGGTGGGAAAGGACTGGCTGATGTCGTGAATCTCGACGACAAGGTCGTGCGCGGCGTGCAACGCGCCAAGGTCCCGAAAATCTCTCATTGCGGTGTATTCCGTCGATTGCCGATTCTTGTCAAGAGTGGAATTGCTTAGGGAACCCCCAGGATCCATGCTTCCTCCTGTTCGACGCGGTGGCGCTCATCGGGGGTCAGGGTTGGGTCGCCGGCAAACAGCCGTTCCAAGCCGCCCGCGGCGTCGAGCGCCGCGAAGTGACGCGCTATCGCGACGACCTGCGCGGCGTCTTTCGGTTTGTCTTTCAGCGGCGGCGCCGGGACCAGGGAGGGATACACCTCGGCGAGCTGAAGCTGCGGCCGCGGATCGTAACGCAGGCCCGTTTCGAAGGGCCAAATGTGGCAGGCGCCCGCCAGCCTCGGGTCGCGGCGGATGCGCCACACCCGGGGAATTCCCATCAGGCTTTGGCTGCCGACGCTGCCGGCGCCGGCCAGTTTCCATACGGGCTGGGTCGAGCGAATGCGCAATTCGCAGAGCCGGCGTTCGGCCAGGTCGTCGCCGCCATGCGCGCGCCGGCCCCGGCGGTGCAAATACGGCCGGCCGTCTTCCCGCACATCGCCCCAGAACGGAAACGCTTCGCCGGAGAGCCGCCGGTTCAGCGCTTCGGCGACGTCGAACCGGTTGTTCCGGTTGTCGGCGCCGTCCTCGACGGCGTCGTCCAGTTCTTGCCAGAAATGCCGCCAGGGCAAACCCGTGATGCCCAACTGGGCGGCGGTCCCGGACGGATAGCCGAAGGGAAAATCGAATCCGACGAGAACGCGGTCGCCGCGCCGCTGCAGCGCGGCGAGGCGGCGGATCAAAACCGATTCGGCCTCCGCCCGCGTCGAGGGATTTTCCAGGATGACGCGGCGCAGCGTGCCGTTGCGGCGCGCGACGATCGCATACCAGATGCTGTCCGGGCCGCGCCGTGGCGTGGACGCCGCGCTCCAATCGACCATGACATAGGCGTCGAAAAGGGGGTGTGGGGTCGGCGCGCCGATCATTCCGGCCGTCACCGGCGGGGCCGGCCCCGTCAACCGGGCGCCGCCCGCCGGGCTCCTATTTCAACTCGGCGAGCGTCTTGCGGAGCGCGTCGGCCTGCGGATTGGCGAACTTGCCGTCGAAAATAATGGCATGCGGCTTCGCTTCGGCGGATTTGTAATATTCGGTGTTCCAGTCCTCGCGCGCGCCGATGATTGCGCCCTCGAAACTGGCGCCGAAATAAGCGCCCTGATTGCGCGAAAAACTGTAGATATCGGCGCCCAGATTCGTCGTGGTCGATGCCTCCGCGCCGACGCCGATCGGGCCGGCCGCGACGCTGAGATCCGCGCCCAGTTTGACGCTGGTATCGACCACCGAGGTGATGCCCTTGTTGGTCATGATTAGCAGCATGACCTCCGACGACTGACCGCCGATTTGGATGCCGAAACTGGCGGCGCCCAGCGTGAAGAACGCGGGATAGCTCCAATTGCCGTTCGCGCCCCGGGCGAGCAACACGCCGCTGCCGCCTTCGCCGCCGATGAAGAAGGCGGCCTTGAGGACATTGGGGAAGATCAGGACCGCCTTGGCGTCTTTCATCAGCCTGCGGACCGTTGGGCCCACATCCGGGTCCTTGAGAATTTTCTGCACGGTAAATTGAGCTTTGACCACGATTTCCGTGCTCTCCGCCTCCGCCGCGGCGGCGTTCGGAAGCGCCAGCGTCACCGCGAGCAAGACGCTACAGATCTTACAAAGCCTCAGGAATGATCCGACCATATGGAGGGTTTCCTTTCGCGTCGGTAAAAAATTCATCGCCGGAAACGAATCATACCGGCTGGTAATTGTCCAGCGACGTGACACGCCGGAGGAACAGGATTGAGCAAGCTGCTGCGGTGCATCTGGCGATAGGCCGATCGAATTACAAGTAGGTTCCGGCGAGGGCGTAAGGTGTCCCGCCGGCCCCCAATTTGAAACGGGCGATGCCGGGCGCGCGCCGCGTATCGATGCCGCCGAGATCGAGCACGGCCGTTCCGCGATCCCGCAGGGCGAGCGCGCCGCGCCACAGCAGCAACGTGCCCGCATTGTGACGCCGGCCCGGCGGACCGGACCAGCCAACCGAATAGGTCGCGGCACGGCCGTGGCGGATGAACAGGGCGCCGGCCACCGGATCGCGGTCGAGCGTCGCCCGCGGCATCACGATATCGTCGCGCGGCGCCCCCGCGACGATGTGTTGCAGCGTTGCCGCCGTCGGGCCGCCGAAATGGCGCTTGCGTTGCAACGCGTGGTAATGCTCCAGCAGCCTTCGGACGCTGCCGGCATCCCGGACTTTTCCGACTTCAAGCGGCCCGGCTTCCGCATTGGCGAGGGCGTTTCGCCATTTGACCTGCAAGCCGGCGCGCAAGAGATCCGGCTCGGCGCCTAGATCGAGACGGGCCGACCCGTAGCCGGTAATGACGCGCCGCTTCCCGCACTGCCGCATCAAGGCATCGGTCTCCGCGGTGTCGTCCAGCTCCGGCGTCCAGAATAGGATTTCCCGCGGGCCGCGTTTGACCGTCGTGCAGATGCATTGGATAGCGGCCGATATTTGCGCGCGCGACGGCGAGCGCCGGACCCATACCGGGCCGCGCAGGATTTGCACCAGAGTGACGAAGGAGCCGAGCCGGCGGGCGAACACCTGTACCGCGGCGGCGGGCCCGTCCCGGTCCTTTAACACCGCGCGGCGCACCTCGGTGCCCGGACGCGCCGCCATCGCGTCGCCGTACGCCCAACTCTGTTCGAGCGCGCAACCGTCCGCGTCCTCCGTCAGCCGGCGCCAGTCGCGGCGCGACACGCCATCCCAGTGAATATCCATGCGGCTCGAATTTCCGTCCTGCCAACGCACCCACGGGTTGTTATAATGCGGTGGCGATGCACATCCTACCGAAGAAGAAAGCCGCCGCCGTCCGGGGCGTCGTGCTGCCGGGTCCGCGCTTTACGAAATGGGCGTGGTTCTACATGGCGCTGTATGTTTTCCTGCCGGTGATTGGCGCGGCGTTGCTGTTGGATGTGATCCTGTACTTCGTCTTCCGGGAAATTTTCGGCGCGTGCTACGGGGTGCTCTGTTTCTTCTGATATTTTCGCATGCCGCCCATGCCAGCGGAACGCTTGCCGCCGGCGATGAGAGACGCTAGCTCTATGCGCATCGTCCATTGACCTGGAGGCCGCCGAAATGAGCCAAGCCGCCGAAACCTGCCGGATCGCGATGGTGCTGTTTCCGGGACTGACGCAGCTCGACCTGACCGGACCGTTCGAAATCCTGGCGCGCATGCCGGGTGCGGAAATCTCGCTGGTTTCCAACACGCTCGATCCGGTCCGCACCGATCGCGGCCTCGTGCTGACGCCGGATGCGACCTACGACGATCTGCCCGATCCCGACATCCTGTTCGTTCCGGGCGGACCGGGGCAGCTGCCGGCGATGGACGATGCGGCGCTGATCGCCTATCTGCGGAGCGCGGGAAAGACGGCCCGGCTGATCACATCGGTCTGCACCGGATCCCTGCTCCTGGCGGCGGCGGGATTGCTGACCGGCAAGAAGGCGACCTGTCATTGGCTGGCGCATGACCAGCTGGCGCTGCTCGGCGCCGTGCCCGTCCGTCAACGCGTCGTGGAAGACGGCAATGTCATCACCGGGGCGGGCGTCTCCTCGGGCATCGATTTCGGTTTGGTGGTGGCGGAGCGTCTGCACGGCGCCCGCGTCGCGCAGGAAATCCAGCTGCAGGCGGAATACGATCCGGCGCCGCCGCATGACAGCGGCAGCGCCGACAAGGCGCCGACCGAAGTGGTCGAGGCGTTGCGGGAACGGGGCGCGGCGCTCCGGGAAAAACGCATCGCCGCGGCGACTCGCATCGGCGCCGCACTGCGTGCAGAGTCCACCGGTTAGGTAAGCCGCCGGATCGGGCCGCCATCCTCGATGAAGCCGTCGACACGGATGGAGTCGGCGGCGCCCCGGACGACGAAATTGAAAATGACCGTTCCGCGGGCGCTCATCGAAAATGGCGCGAATCGTACGATCGAACCGTCGGCCACCGGCGGCTCGGGCATTTCGAATTTGGTTTTCAGGACTTCGCCGATGGCGGCGTGAACCACTTCGTCCTGCTCGCCGAAGCGCACCGCGATGGGCTTCTGGATGTGATCGGGCTCAAGGGTGAGCGTCCCCCAATTGAACAGGCCGAACCGCACCAGTCGCAAGCTGTCCAGGGGACCGAGCGAGTCGATCTCGGCGAACTGACTGCGCAGCGTGTCGTCCGCTTCGAGCGCCGGCGTCACCACACATTCGTAGGTGAGATTGCGCCGCGGCGCGGCGGCGCGGTCGAGCGAGCGTTTGCTCGACCTGAACAGCAAATACACCATGCCCAGCAGCAAGACGCCGCCCACCACATAGGCCGGATTGTTCACGATGAATTCGATCGGTCCCATGGGGCGACCCTAGATCAACCTGTCTTTAATTGGAATCAATTAAAGGCAGAAAAGGCGATCGATTCTACAAAGATAGAGCAGCCGCTTGGCGGTTGCGGCCTATCAGAGCGGCGTTCGGTTGACGGTTACCGCGCGCCAGATGCCCCGCCCGGGTCCCGGTTGGTGATCGAGCCGGGTGACGGCGCAATTGTCCGTGGCGAAGGCGAGCGCCGATTCCGGATCGATCCCCATCGTATAGGACAGCGCCGCCTTGATGGTTCCGCCATGGGCAGTGCAGATGATGTCCCGGCCCGCATGATCCGCGGTCAGCCGGTCGATCGCCGGAGCGACGCGGGCGACGAGGTCGAGAAAGCTCTCGCCATTCGGTGCGCGTTCGCCCGCCGACGCGAGCCAGAATTTTCCGTGTCTCTCGCCCCGGGATTTGCGGAATTCGTCGCGCCGGACGCCCTGCCAATCGCCGAAATGAATTTCGCGCAACGCCGGTTCCAGGATCGGTTCCGGCAGCGCCAGCCCGGCCGCGGCGATCGCCGCCGCGGTCTGCTGCGTCCGCGCGAGATCGCTGCTCACGAGGACGGCGTCGGCCGGCAGGAAGCGGGCAAGCGCCTCGAAATTCGCGGTGTCGGACGTGTCGGCGTCGAGGTCCCGCTGCCCGTAGATATGATGGTTGGGTCCCTGCACCGGGGCATGGCGGACCCACCACCAACGTGTTTCGATCATTGTCATCTCGGTTCCCTGCAAGAAGACGAAGCCCGTAGCTTATAGCGGCCCCGCGGAGGGATCGCCAGAGTTGCAACGGTGACAATTGCGCGCGCCGTCGTGCAATCCGGATGGCACCGGCTTCGCGCTTGCGCTATGCAGGACAATCCACCGCTTCCGCGCAACGATCGAACGCCGCATGACCGCACCGCCGCAATCCTCGCTCGATGAAATCCGTGAACTGTTCGCCGCTCTGCCTTCGGCAGCCGCGCCGGACGGGCATGCGGCCGATGCGTCGGCATTGCTGGATGTGCTCGGCGATTGGCTCGCATCGTGGCAGGGCGGCGCGGCGCGTCTTGATCGGCCGCGGCTCGCCATTTTCGCGGGCGCGCACGGGTTCGCCTCGGCGGCTTCGGCTGCGCCCCTCGCCGCGCGGATCGAGGCCTATCGAAGCGGCGCTGCGCCGGCCAATGCGCTGTGCCGCATGCAGGATAGCGACTTGCGGGTCTATGAAATGGCGCTCGACCGCCCGGCCGCCGATATTCGGAACGCGCCCGCGTTGAGCGAACCGGACTGCGCCGCCGCCATGGCCTATGGCATGATGGCGGTGGAAGACGGCGTCGAATTGCTGTGTGTCGCGGCCATCGGCGCGGGCACGCAGGTCGCCGCGGCCGCGCTCTGCTGCAGCCTGTTCGGCGGCGCGCCCGGCGATTGGCGTGCGCCGTCCGAAAGCTCGGCCGATGTCGGCGGAGATACGGTGATCGCGGCCGCCCTGGAACGGCATGCCGGGGCCGGCGATGCGCTGCGGCGCCTGCAATGTCTCGGCGGGCACGAGTTGGCGGCCGTCGCAGGCGCGATCCTGGCCGCGCGGATGGCACGGGTGCCGGTGGTGCTCGACGGCTTCGCGGCGACCGCGGCGGCGGCGGCGCTGCACCGGCTCGACGGAACCGCGCTCGACCATTGCATTGTCAGCCACCGCGAGACCGGCGACGCCCATGGCCGGCTGCTGTCGTGTCTGGAAAAGGAAGCGCTGCTGGATCTCGACCCCGGACGCGGCGCCGGGTGTGGATCGATGCTGGCGCTGGGCGTGTTGCGGGGCGCCTTGGCGTGCCGCGACTCCGACCCGGGCGGGGCTTATTCGCCGGCCTGATGCAGCAGGCCGCGCCGCCGCGCGGAATAAAAGGCGGCCATGAAAACGCAGGCGCCCAGCAGTAAATAACCCAGGTTGAGCGCGAAGGCCGCGCCGAGAAAATCCAATCGGAGGACGCCGTCGAACAGGATGCCCCGCATGCCCTCGAAAACATAGGCCGGCGGCAGCGCCCAGGCGACGATCTGCAGCCAGTCCGGCAGCACGCTCACCGGATAATAGATCGCGCTGGTGGGCGCGATCAGGAACAACGCCATCCAGACCACGCTTTCCGCGCCGAGCCCGACGCGCAGTAACAGCGCGGTCACGAGCAGTCCGAGCGCCCAGCCGGTCATCATCAAGTTCACGAAAAACGCGAGCAGCGGCAGCCCGAGATCGAAGATCGAATAGCCATAGAGCGGGATCGCCAGCACGGCTGCCGGGATCACGCCGACCAGCGTGCGCACCAGGCTGATGGCGATCAGGGCAAGCACGAATTCATGGGGCCGGAGCGGGCTGATGAACAACTGGCCGAGGTTGCGCGACCACAGTTCCTCAAGAAACGAGATCGAATATCCCAATTGGCCGCGAAACAGCACATCCCACAACAGGACCGCGGCAAGCAGGGCGCCCGTGGCCTCGACGACCGCCGAGGAATGGCCGAAGAAGTGTTTCGAGATCAAGCCCCACAGGACGATCTGGATGCTCGGCCAATAGGCCAGTTCGAGAATGCGCGGCCACGATCCCTTCAGGAGATAAAGGTAGCGGAGCACCAGGGCGCCGCTGCGCTGCAGCGTCCCGCCAAGCACGGATCCCGGCGCGTCGATTGGGCTCATGCCGCCGCCCCGCTCGCGGATTTGCCGGTGCCGCGGGCGATATCGAGGAACACTTCCTCCAGCGTGTCGCGGCCATGCCGCTCGATCAGCGCGTCCGGCGCGCCGCGGTCCGCGATCCGGCCTTGCTGCATGATCAGCACCGCATCGCAGAGCCGTTCCACTTCGGTCATGTTGTGGCTGGCAAGCAGAATTGTCGCCCCCGTTCGGTCCTGGAATCGCTTCAGATAGGTGCGGATCCAGTCGGCCGAATCGGGGTCGAGGCTGGCGGTCGGCTCGTCGAGCAGCAGCAGCTCGGGATCATTGAGCAGCGCCTTGGCCAGCAGCACCCTGGTCTTCTGTCCGGAGGACAGGCCGCGGAACGGCCGGTCGATCAGCGCCTCGAGGTCGAGCTCCCGGGCGAGATCGGCGATGCGCCGGGCGACAGGACGAACTCCGTAAAGCCGGGCATAGACCGTCAGGTTTTCGCGCACCGTCAGCCGTTGCGGCAGATCGAAATAGGGCGACGAAAAGTTCATCCGCGCCAGGGCCCGATAGCGGTGGTGGCGCATGTCGTGACCGAGCACGTTCACGGTGCCGGCGCTGGGCAGCACGAGTCCCAGCAGAATTGCGATGGTCGTCGTCTTGCCGGCGCCGTTCGCGCCGAGCAGCGCGGTCATGCTGCCGGCCTCCACCGTGAAGCCGATGTCGTCGATTGCGGTGACGCCGCCGAACTGCTTGGTGAGGGAGCGGACCTCGATGACGGGTGTGCCGGGCATCGGCGCTATATGGGCCGCCGGCCGAAACTTGGCAAGAGGGGAATCCGACCGCCGGTCTTGCGCAAATCGCGGCGTCATGCTGCGGTATCGGCGATGACTGACGATCAGGATCTGTTGCGGCAAAAGCGCGGGCGTCCGCCGCAGCTCGGGATAATCGGGGGCGTACGCCTGCGCCTGCGGACCCTGATCATGATCCGCTGGGTGGCGGCGGCCGGTCAGACGACCACCGTTCTGGTGGTTCATTACGGTCTTGGATTCCCGCTTCCGCTGCTGCTCTGCCTCGGCGTGATCGGGGCGCTTGCCGCCTCCAACCTGCCGCTGTCGCAGCCCGCCCTGGCCCGGCGGCGGATCGGCGATCGGGCGGCGGCCATGCTGCTCGGATTCGACGTGGTGCAGCTTGCCCTGCTGCTCTACCTGACGGGCGGATTGCAGAATCCCTTCGGCATCCTGATCATCGCGCCGGTCATGGTCTCGGCGACCATCTTGTCGCGGGGCGCCACGATAACCCTGACGCTGCTCGCGGTGGTCAGCATATCGGTGCTCGCCGTGTACGGTTTGCCGCTGCCCTGGGCGCCGAATTCGCTCGACCTGCCGCTGGTCTATGTGTTGGGCATTTGGACGGCGCTCGCCGTCGCATCGGTGTTCATCTCGGCCTATGTATGGTCGGTCGCCGAAGAATCGCGGCGCATGTCGGACGCGCTGGCGGCGACGCAGATTTCGCTTGCCCGTCAGCAGCGGCTTTCGGCGCTCGGCGCGCTCGCGGCGGCGGCGGCGCATGAGTTGGGATCGCCCCTGGCGACGATCGCGGTGGTGGCGAAGGAGCTGTCCCGCGAGATCCCGGACGACAGCCCGCATGCCGAGGATGTCGAGCTGCTGCTCAGCCAGTCGGATCGCTGCCGCCAGATCCTGGCAGGGCTGACGCAGACGCCCGAGACAGGCGGCGGCGAGCCGTTCGAGCGACAGCGGTTGTCGCATCTGGCGGAAATCGCGGCGGAACCCTATCGCGGCGGTCCGGTGGAAATCGCGATCGTTTCCGCCGTTGAGGATGCGGCCGAGATCGACGAACCGGTGATCGCGCGCAGCCCGGAAATTCTCAGCGGGCTCGGTACCCTGATCCAGAATGCGGTGCAGTTCGCCCGCTCCCGGGTCACGATTTCGCCGGATTGGGACGAAAACATCATTCAGATCACGATCGCCGACGACGGGCCGGGCTATTCGGCGGAGGTCCTGTCGATGATCGGCGAGCCGTTCATCTCGACGCGCGGTGACGACGCGGAACATATGGGACTCGGCATTTTCATCGCCCAAACGCTGCTCGAACGCACCGGCGCGGAACTCGGCTTCGCGAACCGGGGCGGCGCCGAGGTTGTCATTCGCT
This sequence comes from Alphaproteobacteria bacterium, assembly GCA_041557595.1. Classification (GTDB taxonomy): domain Bacteria; phylum Pseudomonadota; class Alphaproteobacteria; order UBA8366; family UBA8366; genus JAOTYV01. The sequence continues at coordinate 5,914 of JBFFGE010000042.1, read as the reverse complement.
GGCCGCGAGCTATTCTTGACTGAGCATCACCGGGACGGAAGACGAGGCATCGCGCATGCACGATGGGTCCGCCGTAGGCGAACGACGGCTCTTGATCGTCGACGATGACGCGCCGCTTCGCAATCGGCTGGCCCGGGCGATGGAGCAGCGCGGCTTCAAGGCAATTGTCGCCGCCAGCGTCGCCGAAGGCATCGAACTGGGGTCGGAGAATCCGCCCGCCTACGCGGTGGTCGATTTGCGACTGGCGGACGGCAACGGGCTGGAAGTGGTGCATGCCTTGCGCGCGGCGCGCGCCGATATCCGCATCGTCATCCTGACCGGCTACGGCAATATCGCGACCGCGGTGCGCGCGGTGAAGGCGGGCGCGGTCGACTACCTGCCGAAACCCGCCGATGCGGACATCGTTGCCGCGGCGCTGCTGGAAACGGAACGGCCGCTGCCGCCGCCGCCCGAGGATCCAATGTCGGCCGACCGGGTGCGGTGGGAACATATTCAGCGGGTCTTCGAACAATGCGATCGCAACGTGTCCGAAACCGCGCGCCGGCTGAAAATGCATCGGCGCACCCTGCAGCGCATCCTGAACAAGCACGCGCCGCGCGGCTAATTCTTGATCTTGTGGATTGGCGGACGCTGCGGGCCCGCGTTCCGAAACGCTAGACCGTTTCCTGTTTGAATTGACTCATATGGAATGGTCTGTCTTTTGGTTTTTGCGCAAATACGTCGTCGCGAACCGTTCCGGTTCGCTCGGGATTTGCTCTAGCAGGCTGCTGAAAAACGTCTCGTCCGCAGCCGCACCCTTCGACAAGCTCAGGGTGAGGCTGAGTGATTCCAACAGGTTGGCCTCATCCTGAGCTTGACGAAGGATGCGGCCAACTCCGCCAGGCGTGTTTTTCAGCAGCCTGCTAGAGTTTCAGAGCGCTGGTGATCCCGAAGCGCGCTTCTTCGTGCAAGGCCGAATCGAGGAAGCGGCCCTGATACATGGTGATGCCCATGGACTGGCCGAAGCGGATCGCCGCCGCGTCGTTGCAATGGCAGAGGATGGCGCGCGCTTCGCCGCTCTTTTCCACGATCGCCTTGAATTCTTCGAGCCGGCCGCCGTCTTCCGCGTCGCTGGCGAGCTCTTCCGACCAGGTCAGCTTGATCAGATCCGCCCCCAGGGCGGCCCGGTCGACGAAGCGCAGGCTTGCCGGCGCAATGCCGTCGAGGCAAATCCGGTAGCCTTTCTCCCGCAGGAAGTCGCGCGCGAAGGTGTATTCCGCGAGATCGGAGAAGACGTCGATCAGATGCAATTCGACGACGATCGTCCCGCGCCCACCCATGCGGAGTTGCGAGTCGAACTCCAGAAAATCCGGCGATAGCAAGGTGTTTACATTCATGTTGATGCTGAAGGACGCATGCAGGTCCGAGTCGTCCGCGCGGGCGAGCATCTTGAGCAAGCGCTTGTCGAGCGTCCGGGTGAGGTGTTGAAACAGCCAGCGATTGGCGGACAGATTGACTCCCGGCAAGACTGTGGCCGCCAACTCGTCGATCGAGATGTAGAGTTCCTTGAAAATCGGCTTGGGCTGTAATTCCTTGGACACGGCGCAGCATTGCTGCCGCCGAATAAAGCTCGACAGATCCGCGCTTTGCAGGAATTCCTCGAGCTTTCCGAGTTGCGCCGGCGTGATCGGCCGCTGGGCTCCTTGCGCCGACGTTTCGCCCCATTGCTGGGCGCGCACCTTGAGGCGTTGCTGGCGGGCCTGTTCGTGGTCGAAGAGCGTCTTGGCGAGCTCCAGGAACTCGTCGTATTGCGCTTCCACATTGTACCAGGTGGAGAAATTGTCGGCGACGTCGGTCATCGCCAACGGATCGTCGCTGAACAGATAGCGCAGGCGCATGACCGCGTCGTCCATGTCCTCGACGCTTGCACCCTTACAGACGAACACAAGATCGCCATTGTTGAGTGAGAACATCTGGCCGTCGAATTGCTGGACCATTCCCTCGAAGGTATTGCCGGCGACCCGCAGGTGGTGGTTACGGCGATTGTGGTCGCGAAGGTTCGACAGGTGGATGTGGATTCCGCGCCGCCCGTCGCGATGCCGCTCCAGCCGTTGGACGTAATTCAGGAGCAGGTATTCCTGGCTGACAGTGGTTTGCGCGGCCTGTTCTTGGGTCAGGTTCATCCGGTTCCTCGGCGTGCACGGAAACGCGCCGATGCCCGGCGCCAAAGTGGCCTATATAGTAGGGATAAAGCCCTTTACGCTAGGTTAACGGTGGTGCGGTTCACTGCGGTCAATGTCCCGCGAAGCGCCCTATATCGAACGAGACGCCAATTCCCGATGTGGCCTGTACCTGAAACGATTTCCGCCCATGCGCCGGTCAATACGCGGATCTACGCGATCGGCGATATTCACGGCTGCGACGGGCTGCTCGCGGAACTGCTCGACCTCATCCGGGCGGATGCGGCGGAAGCGCCGGAATCGCGCAGGCTGCTGCTCTTTCTCGGCGATTATGTGGACCGCGGTCCGGATAGCGCGGCGGTGATCGAGCGGCTGCGCCGCGGTCCGCCGGCGGGTTTCGAGGCGGTGCACCTGATGGGAAATCACGAAGACCTGATGCTGGATTTTCTCGCCGATCCGGCGGGCGGCGGCGTCTGGCTGCGGAATGGCGGCCGGGAGACGGCGGCCAGCTATGGTGTTGCCTGCCCCGACATACGCCGTGGCGGCGCGGCCGAATTGGGTAAACTCGGCGCGCTGCGCCAAGCGCTGGACGCCAATGTGCCGGCGTCGCATCGCGCCTTTCTCGGCGGCCTGGTTCCGCTTCACCGCGAAGGCGACTATCTGTTCGCCCATGCGGGGATCCGGCCGGGCGTTGCCGTGACCAAGCAATCGGTCGAGGATCTTCTGTGGATCCGGGAGCCGTTCCTGTCTTCGTCGCACGATCACGGTGCGGTCGTCGTGCATGGCCATACGCCGGTCGACGCCGTGGAGTTTCGGTTCAATCGCATCAACGTCGATACGGGAGCGGTCTGGACCGGCCGGTTGACCGCGCTGGTCCTGCATGGCGGCGAACGGCGGCTCATTCAGACGCGCGCGATCCGGCGGGGGCGGCCATGTTAAGGTTGCAACCGACCCCGCAATCGGATAGCGACGGGGCAATCTGGAACCCCGAATCGAGCCGTCGACGCGGCGGGCGACGCGGCGGGGACGGGGTGTTGTCCCGGGGAAGCCCGGGGCGCCGCTTGCGAGGGATTGCATGAACGATATGTCTCAACTTTCCGAGCTGCTATCCCGGCTTCAGGATGCCCGCGTCGTCTGCGTCGGCGATCTCATGCTCGATCGCTATGTGGAGGGGACGGTCGATCGGGTATCGCCGGAAGCGCCGATCCCGGTGCTGGCGGAACAGCGCGAAATTGCGATGCTGGGCGGCGTCGGCAACGTGCTACGCAATCTGGCCGCGCTCGGCGCCGCCTGCGATTTGGCTGCCGTGATCGGGATCGATCGCGCGGGTCGCGAGCTTGCCAAGCTGGTCGCGCGCGAGGCCAGGGTCACCCCGCGCCTGGTGTCGATCCCGGGCAGGCAGACCAGCATCAAGACCCGATTTGTCGCCGGCGGGCAGCAACTTCTGCGCTCCGACCGGGAGACCACCGAACCGATCGGCGCGACCGAACAGGCCTCCATGCTGGAAGACGCCCGAGCGGCGCTGGAAGTGTCCGAAAACACCGTGTTGGTGCTGTCCGATTACGGCAAGGGCGTGCTCGAAGCGCCGTTCCTGCAGGAGCTCATCGCACTGGCGAAAGCGGCGGAAATTCCCGTGATCGTCGACCCGAAAGGACGCGATTTCAGCCGCTACAAGGGCGTCTCGATGCTGACGCCGAACCGCCAGGAATTGGCGGCCGCGACGGCGATGCCGACCGACACGGATGACAATGTGATCGCCGCTTGCCGCAAGCTGATCGCGGATTTCGATGTCGCCGCCATCCTGGCGACCCGCAGCGAGCGGGGCATGACCCTGGTCACCCGGGACGAAGCGCATCATTTCCCGGCGCGGGCGCGCGAAGTGTTTGACGTTTCCGGTGCGGGCGACACGGTCATCGCCGTGCTCGCCGCCGCCATTGCGGCGGGGGGCTCGGCGCCGGAGGCGGCGCAGCTCGCGAATGTTGCCGCAGGCGTCGTCGTCGGCAAGGTCGGGACGGCGGTCGCGCATTCGAATGAAATTCTGGCGGCGCTCCACGCGTCCGAATTCATGGACGCGGAGGCGAAGGTCGTCGCGGTGGAAACGCTGGTCGATCGCGCCAGCATGTGGCGCCGGCAAGGGTGGCGCGTTGGCTTCACCAATGGATGTTTCGATCTCCTGCATCCGGGGCATGTCTCGCTTCTCAAACAGGCGAAAACGACTTGTGACCGTCTCGTGGTCGGGCTGAACAGCGATGCATCGGTGCGGCGTCTGAAGGGGCCGGAGCGGCCGATCCAGAGCGAGGGCAGCCGGTCGTCGGTTCTCGCGTCGCTTGCGGTGGTCGATCTTGTCGTGATCTTCCATGAAGAAACGCCCCTTGCCCTGATCGAGGCGCTGCGCCCCGACGTGTTGGTCAAGGGCTCGGACTACGCGGTCGACGAAGTCGTCGGCGCCGAGCAGATGCAGAGCTGGGGCGGCGAGGTCGTGCTCGCGGATATCTTGACCGGCTACAGCACGACGAACACCATACGCCGCATGGCGAAGTAACGCGCGAGGACTCGTGGCGGAACGGCAGGACGGCAGGCGATGACCGGACTCGATTTACTGGCACTTTCGATTCCCATGCTGTTCGTGCTGCTCGGCGCCTATGTCGTTCGACAGGCGCGGCGCAGCAAGGAATCGGAGCTCGCCTATAAGCTGCGGAAATGCCACATCGCCTTGCACGACGCGGAAGTTTCGCTCGACAACACGGTGCATTATTACAAATCCGAGCTTAACCGGCTGGCGGCCCGGCTCGGCGAGGCGCCGCCGGCGGACCCGCCCATGGATGGGGGTGCGGGTAGCGCGCCGCGCCGCGGGTCTGCGACCGCGGGGGGCGTGGGAACCCCGGTGGATGGGCGGTTCCGGCAGGCCAAGACCGCGTTCGCGCGCCTTTATCATCCGGACCGCTTCACCGGCGACGGCGCCGAAAAGCGAATTCGCACCGAGGTGTTCAAGGAATTCTGGGAAGAACTCGAGCGCATCGAGCGGCACGGACCCTGAACCGCCGGCGGCCCGGCGGCGTCGCGTACCGTTCCAGTTCGCCCGGGATTTGCTCTAAAAACCGCTGCCCGGATCGGCGTGCTGCATCAAGCGCCGCGCCGCGGTTCGGGCGTAGCGCAGGGCGAGCGAACGCCACCGCGCGGCATTCATGCGGATTTCCGGCGCCTCGCGGATAATCGCCCCGCCATAGGCGTCGGCCACGATGAGCCCGCATTCGTCCGGAATCAGGGGTGCGGGAAAATCGGTCGGCACGGCAAAGTAAAAGAAGTCGCAAAAGGGCAGATATTCGGGCCATTTCTGGTCGGCGCGGAAATCGGCGACCGATGTCTTGATTTCGGCGATGGTGAACAGGCCGTCCGCCGCGAGCGCGGCGACATCGGCGCGGCGGCGATTGCGCAGGGAAAACTCGAACAGCGCCGTATGGCCCAAATTGGCGAACAGGCGGGCAACGCCGCGTGCGAGCGCCTGGGCCGGTTCCGTCGGCAGGCCGGCATCGGGCGGCAATATCGCGGGCGTTTCATGCATGACGCTACAGCCTACCATGAACAAAACCAGTACAAAAGGGCGATGGCCGCCGCTGGATCGTCACGGGTTCGCTACGGGATCGCTGGTAAACCAGGGTCAGATCAGGGCGTCGATGACCGCCCGGAGCTCATCGTCGGTGACGTTCATTTTCTTGGCATTCACCCGATGGATGAAGCGATATGCCTGATTGCCC
>JBFFGE010000041.1:0-28398 GCA_041557595.1 Alphaproteobacteria bacterium | reverse complement strand
GTCCCAAATCTCCGCCTTCTGCTTCTCCGTAAAATAGATCCGACGACGATAGCCCATGCCAACACTCCATTCTTTCATCAAAGATTGAAGTGTTGCGACGACCCGTTGAACCCACCGTCAAAAGCAGGCATGCGAAACCGAACCGATGAAATGCTGAAGCTCTGGAAAGCGCCCGCTCAGGAGCGGTTGGGCTCTTCTCCGCCATAGACTTCGGTTGGGGCGAGCGGACTGCCGGCAAACACGTTTTTGCCGGTCTTTCGCGTGGCGTTGCGCCAAGCGGCGAGCTCCTCCGGGCCAAATTCTGTTTTTGGCGGAGGGTCGATATCGACATGTCCGTAAGTATCGATCCCGCGCACCAACATCGCAGAATCGCGATGCGCCCGAACTTCCGTATGCGTCGGTATCATTTCCACCAGCACGATTAGGCGGCGTTCATCCGTGAGGTTGATCCCGGAACTGTGAATAATGCCGGCATTGAATAGGCCGATCTCCCCTGGTTTCAGCACAAGATCGACGGCTTTCGCCTCGTCTATATCGGCGGAGATGTATTGACCGCGGGACAGGATGCTATCGGGATTACCCGTATCCGTATGAGGGAGAATGCCGGTTTTGTGCGAACCGGGGATGACCTTGAGACAGCCATGCGCCACGGAGCATTCCGCGAGCGCGAGCGCGCCGATGACCAGTATGGGTTTGATCGGGTTATACGCACCGTCCTGATGCCAGCCTGCGTGGGTTTTACGATCTGCGTCTTTGATCCGGAAGGCCATGCTGTAGCAGAGAATGTTTGCTCCAATGAGGTCTTCATAGACGTCGAGGATGCCTTGGTGGCGGGCAATATCCTCGATCCAGGGACACAGCAGGTGCGACTTGCTCTTCAGCTTCTTGACGTCGTTTGGGTACTTCGCTTCGAAACGCTCGAGGCAGCCGCGAAAATGGGCGACTTCCTCCGGCGAAAGGACGGGGACAGGCGAGAGGAACCCGTGATTGTGAAAATGTTCGATCGCTTCTTGGGAAAGTGCCTTGGGCATATTTACAGCGCCTTAATCGAACCTCACGTGACCACTAGCGGCGATTATATTCGTTTGCGGTCCTGCGGCCAACGGCCGCCTGAAGGAAGCGAAGAAGCAAGCAAATACCATGTGTCGTATCCGCTGTAATCTGTAGAGCGGCCTCATACCGAAGCCGGGCGACCTTCGGCTTTTAGCCGAGAGGTGACATTCGGCGTTACAGCCATAAGCGGAAAAGCGTTCAGCCCGATTCGTCGAGTAGCGCCTTTGCCTCCTTCAAGTCCGACGTGTCGTAACCCTCGGTGAACCAGTCGCAGACGGGAACGAGGGTGGCCTGCCACCGCGGTAAGTACCATTCGCTCGTTTAGAGCTGTTGTGCCGTTTGGCGAGCGGCATTTTATCTGTCTCCCATCAAACACGAATGGCAATTCAGCGCATGATCTGGAACCAATCGTATTGCGCGCTGCCATTCAAATCCAACTGCCAAAAAAAACCGCCCCACGGAGAATGAGGCGGCCAACTCAATCAAATGAGAGATAAACGATGCTACCGTGCGCGCTTTCCTAGGATCATCGCACGGCTCCTGACACACGACGACGAGTTCCGTCAGGCAGAATTTTGTGCAGCATCATAAACCAAAGCAAAATTATGTATTGGTCTCGTTCCGTACCGGACTGTTAACTGACAAGTGGTGACCAGGCTGTGAAATTCAAGAGATAGATTCGTTAGACAAGCTTCGCGACGAGCCGGCGCCGGGATGTCGGCAGAGGCAACCGGTCCGAGACAATGGTGACCTCCTGATGACCTATGAATGTTCGGTCGGCCTCGAGGGCGCGACGGTGGACGCTATGACGGTCGTGGCAGGAGACGCGCTCATTTGTCGCTGGTATCAGCCAGCAGGCTTTGTTGGCACTTCCATGCCTTCTACCAGTGTTGATGCGCACGCTTTTGTGACCGCGGAGCGGTATTTTTCACGCACGCTAGCGACCCAGCCAGCCTCGATGACGAAGTCTTCGCGCGTCCAGTTGCTCTGATTCTTAAGGAGCACGAGCTGCTCCGGCTGCTGCTCCGCCTTAGCAACGCAGAGTGGCGTATATGCTAAAATGATAATGGTCTCTGCGCTTGCCGCCTCCATCTGTCCGGCCGTTCCGCCCGTTACCCAGCCACCCCAGACGAAACCGACGACCGTTGCAGCGATCGCGCCGCCGGCTCAGAGGATTCTCCGGTGCACAGGACGAATTCCTGCTCGGCTGCTACCGCCCAGAACCTTGAACGCCTCGGCAAGGTCGCCGCAAGACCTCCAATACCCGTGCCGAAAGCAGCCTGATAAATGCCCGAACACTAAGACCCGAAAGCGAACGATATTAGCCGGCCCGGCATCGCCCAGTGGCGCCAAAAATTGGCAGATCCAAACAGAAGCGGACACCCGAAATTTTCAAGCTCACAACATTGTCAACAGCCTCATCCAAGAGCGGACATGAACGGCCATCAACACATCGCCAATTTGGCAAGGTTGGGACCGTTCGTCGAAAGCGGATGCTGAATCAATGAGTGTTAGCTGTACTAGAACCTGATAACGTTTTGCTCAGAAAAAATAACCTTAATTTTTAGTTTTAAATAATGATATATTTGGTGTCCTGAGTTGGGACGGTATGACAGGGAGGCAGTGATGGTATTGAACAAGTATATTATTGAACGGGATATCCCGGACGTGGGTTCGTTCGAACGCGAGCAATTGGCGGGCGCAGCAGCCAAATCCAATGAAGCGCTGGCACAGCTCGCGCCTGATGTGCAGTGGGTAGAAAGTTATGTTGCTGCTGACAAGACTTTCTGTGTGTATCTTGCCAAAGACGAGGAGGTGATCCGAAAGCATGCAGAGATCAGCGGATTTCCGGCAACGAAGATCACACCTATCCGAAAGATGATTGATCCGACTACCGAAAAGGACCGTTGATCAATTGCCGCATGTCCGTTTGGGGTCATGGCCGGGCTCTCCGCCGCTGCTATTGCATATCTGCTTATGAGGCAAATGTGGACGTCATCGAGCGGTGGCCTAACTTCGCTTCACAGCTAGTATCGGACATTCCGGCCGAGGATTCATGCAGTCGCAAGATGTGTCTCCCGGTAGGCATAAAACTCCCAAGAATTGCCGGCACCCTCGGCCCGGGTGGTGATAATTAGATCATGTAGGGAGTGCCAGATTGTCGCAGAAGTATTCGGTTTTGCCTTGTGGTCTACCGTGCATTTTCCTGCTGCACCGATTGAGCCGCCTCGCGATACGTGACCACGCGCTGCCGGGTTTCATCCCAGAGGCAGGATTGGAAGCAGTCGACGATATCCCGCGGTGCGAGCGATGTCGTCACCGGTGATTGAAGCTCCGGTATTGCAGCCATGGTCTCAGGCAGGCGATAAAATGGGATACGAACGTTAAGGTGATGGATATGGTGAAAACCGATATTGCCGGTAAACCATTGCATGATCCTGTTGAGCCGCATGTAGCTCGACGACTCCATCGCCGCCCGGTAGTAGGTCCAGGCCTCCGGGGACATAATGTGCATCCGTTTGAAACTGTGCTGTGCGAAAAACAGATAGCCGCCGAGCGCAGAGGTGATCGTCATCGGTAGCAGCACGACAAAAAACACGACATCGAACCCTCCGACCACCCACAGCACGGCAATCAGGCTGCCGTGGGCGAGCAGCGACAGAGCGGAATCCCAATGCCTGACGGGGTCACGTAGGAGCGGCAGCAGACAGATGCTAAAGGCAAAAATGGTGAGATATCCGGCCAGCAGGGTCAACGGGTGCCGCTCCAGCCGGTAGCGAGCGCGCGCCATCGGTGAGGCCTCGTGCCACATCCGGGTCGTCATGATCGGGAAGGCGCCGATGCTGGCAGAGGTAATTTGGCCGACATGGCCATGATGATAATTGTGGCTCTTCTTCCAAGATCGCGGCGGCGTAAGCGCAAGCGCCGAATAGAGGCGGAAAAAGATCCACGCCAAGCGCGAACGGGGCAAAATAGCCCCGTGCATGTAGTCGTGATACGTGATGAAGCCACGCACCATCAACAGCGCTGACAGGATGGATAAAAGCAAGCGTACCGGCCACCAAGGCACAAGTCCGGCCCCAACAAGCGCAACGAAAAGCAGCGCGAAAGTTGAACCTACGTGCCACCAGCTCTTCGCCACGGACTCCACTGCAAACGGAGCGGTCGCCCTTTGCAGTTCCCGCCCGATCCGTACTCCGGAGCTACCTTCTGGGAAATCCCCGTCTTGCTGGATGTTATCTTCGTTCATGGAGAAACGGCGCGTAACACAGACAATTTTGCCGCCATTTAGGCGGCCAAAGCGACCAGGTAAATTCTAGGAGGAGATACTGTTTTTTTCAACACGTGGTGTTAGGACTTCTACAGTCTTTTGGTCATTGACGCGTTAAGTGGCAGGCCGTGGCGGCCGAGTGTCTCGACCGCTGGCGAATGAGCCCGATATCGTTCACGCGACATCGCTTTCCGCCGCGGTTAACGTGTCAATGCCTCCCTCACACTTTTGGCTTCGCCCTGACGGGCGCACTGCGGTCTCGTCCAATGGACGTTCCGTCGGCGATGCGGCGCGGCGCGCCGCGGCCTAATGCCGGTAGGACGTGTCCTCGCGGTCGAGCCGGCGGAGGTGGCCGGGCCAGCCCATGTCGCCTTGTTCGGAGCCGCGTTTTTCATAAACCTGATAAATTTCCTCGCGCACGTCCTCATCGATTAATTTCAAGGTCTGGCCTTCGCCGCGCATGGCCATGGCATGCATCTGTACTTCACAAGCATGCTCCAGTTTCTTCATGCGACGGAACGCGTCGGCAACGGTCGTACCGCAGGTCAGCAATCCGTGATTGCGCAGGACCATGGCCATGTTTTTCGGGCCGAGATCGTCTCGCAGCCGGGCGCATTCCGCTTCCGCGCCCTCGCGGGACGCCCCGCCTTCGTAATCGTGGTAGGACAGGCGTTTGTAGAATTGCATGGACGTTTGGGTCAGCGGTAGCAGGCCTTCCTCCATCGCCGACACCGCCATGCCGGCCACGGTGTGGGTGTGCAGCGCGCAATTGACGTCCGGTCGGCCACTGAGAATGGCGCTGTGAATCGTGAATCCGGCCGGGTTGACCGAATAGTTGCTTTCGTCGAGTACCTCGCCGTCCATATTGACGCGCAGCAACGCCGAGGCGGTCATTTCCTCGAAATAGACGCCGTAGGGATTGAGGAAAAACTGGTCATCCGTGCCCGGCACGCGCGCGGAAATGTGCGTCCCCAACAAATCCGACATTCCGTAGTGATCGATCAAGCGGTAACAGGCGGCCAAATCAACCCGCACCTTCATTTCGTCGTCCGGAATTTTGCGTGGCATGCGGCGTCCTCCTGATTGCGATTGCGTCCCCCGGCAAGCGGTGGGCGGGAATGGTTAAATAATTGTCGTACTGTAGGCTGGACCCGCTGTGCCGGTCAAAACCACCGATCAAATGGAACCTTACGCCGCCGACGCCCCGGCGCGTGCTCTGGACCCAAACTCCGCCACGCATATACTCTAATGTCTGCCCCCGACGCTGAGAGTATCATTGAATGACCGTGCCTATCCGAACCGACCCCGCAACGGGCTTGAAAAGTTTCAACACGCGCGCCGTCAAGGCGAGCGACAGAATTATCGGCAAAGGCTACTCGACCATAGAGGATGAATCTCTGAAGACGCTTCCGCCGCCGCCGCCGGGGGCCGTGTTCAATGCCGAGGAACAAGCGAAATATCGCGAATTCAAGGAGGCGCGGCGGGGCGCGGCCGACTATATGGCGATGGACGGCGCGTTCAGCAAATATCTGGACGATGTTTACTCCGCACCCCCCATCGAAAGGGAGGCTCTCAGCGACGAATGCGAAATTCTCGTAGTCGGCGCAGGCTTCGCCGGTCTTCTGCTTTGGTACAAACTTCGCCAGGCGGGCTTTACCGATGTTCGGTTTTGCGAGCGCGGTGGCGACGTCGGCGGCACCTGGTATTGGAATCGATATCCTGGGATCGCGTGCGACGTGGAGTCGTACAGCTATCTGCCATTGCTCGAGGAGATGGAATACTTCCCGACGATGAAATTCGCGTCGGGGTTTGAAATCCTGGAGTACTGCCAGAAGATTGCGGGAAAATACGGTTTCTACGACCGATGCCTGTTTCACACGACCGTCGGCGAGACGGCGTGGGATGAGGCGACAAGCCGGTGGACGGTTACGACCGACCGCGGGGACAAGATGCGCACACGATACCTCGTGCTCGCAAACGGTATTCTCACGACCCCGAGGCTGGCCCGAATCGACGGCATGGAAACCTTCCAGGGCGACGCTTTTCACACATCGCGTTGGGACTACAATATCGATCTGAAAGGCAAGCGCGTCGGCATCATCGGCTCGGGCGCCACTGCCGTGCAAGTGGTTCCGGAACTCGCGAAAGTCGTAAAAGAGCTGTACGTGTTCCAGCGGACGCCATCCTCCATCGACGTGCGTGACCAACGCGCGACGACGCAGGAAGAGATCGACGCCTGGTCGAAGGAGCCGGGTTGGGCGCGCGCGCGGCGGGAAAGACTTGCGACAATTTCCTCCGGCCGGACCGCGCTGAAAGGCAACGACGACTTTTTATCGGGCAAAGTCGCGGATTTCAAAGTGCGCAAAAAGCACACGACGGTGCTGTCGCCGGAAGAGCTGATGCAGAGACAACTCAACACCAACTTCCGGATCATGGAACAAATCCGCGCCCGGGTAGACGCCACGGTCAAGGACCCCAAAACGGCGGCCGCGCTGAAACCCTACTATCCGTACGGCTGCAAACGGCCCGCATTTCACGATGAGTTTCTGCCGGCGTTCAATCTGCCGCATGTCACGCTCGTCGATACGGCCCCGCTCGGCGTGAACAAGATAAACAGCAAAGGCATTGTTCACGGCGACAAGGCGTATCCTCTGGACGTCCTGATTTACGCGACGGGCTTTCAATGGATGGCGACCGCGACGTTTGAGATGATCATCGGCCGCGGCGGGCAAACGCTGCGACAGAAATGGCAATCGGAAGGCACGAAGACTTTCCTTGGCCTGCACAGCCATGGCTTTCCCAATTTGTTCATCATGTCGGGCCCCCAGGGCGGCGGCGGCCAATTCAATTTCACGCGCGGTATCGAAGCGCACACCGACTATGTCGTCTGGATGCTGGAAACCTTGCGTGAACGCGGCGCGGGTATCGTTGATATCAGGAAAGAATCGGAAATCGAGTATGCGGAGCATTGCCGCGTTGCCGACATCAATACACAGCCCTTTCGCGATTGCATTTCCTATTACAACGGGGAAGGCACCGCGGAGCCGGGAAGCCTGGCCTATTACGGGGGGCCGGATGAATGGCATCGACGCCGCCGCGCCGCGCAGGAATCGATGGATGATTACGTCTTTTCCTTGCCGCCTGAATCGGCGGGAAACGCGGCATCGCCATCGATAGACGCCCCGCTGTCCGTAAGCGGCTCCGATGACTAGATCAACCTGCCTTTAATTGGAATCAATTAAAGGCAGGTTGATCTAAAGGCAGTCTAGACTCTGTCAGCGCAGGTCGCCCCGATCATCCGGGACCCGCCTGCTAACGGTACCGATTGCGAATGTCGACCGTGCCGTGCTTCTTTTGATGGAAATAGTTGGCGTTAAAGAACTCCAGGACGAGATCGGCATAAATCGCCGGCTCGTATTTCGGCGGATCGTCCACGCCGGTGCAGCTCGGCAGTACCTCGATCGTACGATAGGGGTTCGGACTGTGGAAATATGCCAGCGAATACCGGTCTACGGTGCCATCGACGATCACGCCGTGCGGTGTCGACAGGAACCGGTCGTTCGACATCCGCCGCAGGATATTCCCGATATTGACGAGGAACGTGCCGGGAACGAGCGGCGGCGCAAGCCATTCGCCGGACGGCAAGCGCAACGCCAGCCCGGGCACCTCCATGCGCGCCAGGATCGTCAGGAAACTATTGTCCGTATGCGGTCCGGCGCCGAAATCGTTGTCCTCGAGTTTGGTCGGCGGGTAATGCAGCATCCGCAACGTCGCATGGTTCTCGTCCGAAAACAGCGGCGCGAAGAATTCCGCATCCATGCCAAGCGCCACCGCGAAGGCCGGCAGCATCCGATCGCCGAGCGCATTTACCGCCCGGAAATACGCCATCACGTCGTCGCGAAATCCGGGCAGGTTCTCCGGCCAGTAATTGCCGCCCCGCAGCGGTAGACCGGCGATCCGGTCGGGATGATCCGGTGCGCGGTCATGGGTGACGAAGAAGGATTCGTTCTGGTTCGGCTTGGTCGCCTTGTGCACCGTCGAATGCGCCTGCATGCTGGTGTTGATCTCGAGAAACCCGACATTGTTGGCGTCCAGCTTCAGTTTCCGCTTTTCTTCCAGGGGCAGGGCATGGAATCTCCTGGATTGCTCGAACGCGCGGTCGATCAGATCCTGCGGAACGCCGTGGTTTGCGATGTAGAGAAATCCGATGGTTTCGCAGGCCCGCCGGACCTCGGCGCCGAGCGTCTCCAGCGCGCCGGGCTCTCCGGCAAAATAGGGACCGAAATCGATAATCGGTATTTGCGCCACGGCGTCGTCCGCGTTGTCCGGCGCATTTTCCTTGAACAAATGCATGGACTGAAATCCTTCAATTCGATTCCGATGTGCCAAGCGTAGCCAATCCGGACGGCCGACGGAAGGGCGCGGCAGCGATGAAGCGGCGAGCGACTATGGTTTCCGCGCCGCCGCCCTGTCTCCCATTTACGCTTCGCCGTAGTGCACCCTGCGATAGGCCCGCGACGGAATCCTATCGTCGATATGGACGTCCCACAGTGTCGCGATATTGGCGCTTTGATGATCGTCGAACAATTTGGCCGTCGCGCCCATCTGGGTGACGGTAGCGCCGCGCATGCCGAAGCCCGTCGCAACACCTGCCAAGTCGCCACGGCCGTGAATCGCTTGCCCCGCTTCAAGGTCATGTGCACGGAATTTGTGGAATTCCGCGCCGTAGCCGCCATCGTTCAAGATGTTGATGAGCAGTTTGATGCCCTGCCGGCGGATCGTTTCCAGCTCCTGCACATGCATCAGCAGGCTGCCATCGCCTTCGATCAGCGCCACCTTGCCGTCGTTGCGCGCGGCCGCGATGCCGATCGCCGCCGGCAGGGCGGAGCCGATGGCGCCGAAATCGTTGACCACATGATACTTGTCCGCGGGCCGTCCTTTCATATGGGTCATCGCGATACTGAAATAATGGCCGGCGCCGACAACGATGTCCCAATCCTTCGGAATGATCTGGTCCAGTTCGAGAATCATCTTCCGCGGGTCGACCGTGTTGGGTTGTACCGGATATTCCTTGCTGTCCGGGTTGTCCGACGCGATGAGGTCGGCCATGTCGCCGGTGCGGAAGCCGGCGCGGGAAACACCCCGCTCGTCCATCCGCTTGACGATGGCCTCCGCCGCCGCTTTGGCGTCGGCACGGATGTGCAGGTCGGCTGTGCGCAGCCCCTGCCATAACCCGCGCGGGTTGACATCGATCTGTGCGACCTGTGCGCCGGGATACAGATAGCCGCCTTCGGTTGTGTAATGGCCGAGGCCTGCGCCAACGCCGATCACCAGATCCGCTTCGGCGAAGCGTTCACGCGAAAAGTCGCTGGCGAAGGCGCCGGCGATGTCCATCGCATATGGGTTGCCGGTAAACAGCCCTTTGCCGAACAGCGTCGTCGCGAGCAACGCACCCGACCGTTCCGCCAGCGTTTCCAAGGCCTCCCGCGCGCCCGACTGCGTCGCGCCGCGGCCGCCGATGATGATCGGCTTTTCGGCTTCGGCGATCATGTCGATCAACCTGTCGACGATGACAGGATCGGGGACCGGCCGTTGCGCCGTGGGCATGATGGAAGACGACGTCATGTAGTCCGCCATGTAGGGATATTCTTGTGTCTGCAAATCCATCGGGATGCCCAGGACGACCGGGCGGCGTTCCAGCTGCGCCACCTGAAAGGCCTCGCGCACATTGTCGAGCAGCCGGTCGATCGACCGGACGCCAATGTAATGCGCGCCGGTTGCCAGCGTCAGCGGCGCCATGTCGATCTCTTGCAGATACCAGACGGAGGCAAGCGGGGAGTCGCCGGCAAAGACGACCATCGGAATATTGCCCCGGGCGGCCATTGTCAGCGCCGTCATGATCTGCGTGAACCCCGGGCCGCAGGTCGTCGACGCGACGCCCACCTTGCCGGTTGCGCGGGCATAGCCATCGGCCATCGCGCAGGCGCAATGTTCATGCCGGGCATGCACGACACGCACGCCGTATTGGTCGCCCATCTTGGCGGCCCAATACATGTTCGCGTTGCCCATCAACGTGAACAGAGTATCGACGCCTTCGGCGATGAAAGCCTGCGCGAGAACGTCGTATACCTGAAGCTTTTCCATTTCTATTGTCCTTTCGTGCCGAAAAGGTTGGCAAGCCATCCCCTGAACGACTTGCAAAGAAGGGTGAAAGCGCTGAGTTCCGTTGCAGGGGTTGGTCCGGGTGTCGCGGATCGTTGCGGGGCCTCTTCTGATTTAGAAGATGTCCCTGTCGGCGCCTGGCCGCCATGCCGTTCCGCGACGAGAGTCGTCAGATTGTTCGAGAATTCTTCAAGCAGTGCCCGGGCGACATGAACGCCGCCGGCGTTGACGAAGGTTTCGAGCGGGCCGGTGACGGTGAATTCGCCGTTGATGGCAAGCGTCGTCTCCGTGTCGCCGCTAACCGCGAGCGTTCCCGATGCGAGCGCCCGGGAAGCGCCGCGCTGATCGATGCCGCGGCCCTCGACCGTGCAGGTCTTCGTTTCGTCGTTGAAGTTCAGGGTCGCTTCGCCTCGAAACGTGGCCACGGTAGGTCCGAATTTTACCCGGATCGACCCGCGCCACACGCCATCGCCCGAATCCGGGGAAAGTTCCGCGCCGGGGATGCAGGAAGCCACCAGCGCAGGGTCGCTCAGGAGCGGCCAGACGATGTCGGGCGGTGAGGGAATACTGGTTTCTTCGCTTAGGGAAATCATGCTCTTGGGACTACTCGCGAATTGAGAGTGGCGACAGCCGTTGCCCGAGTGAAGTCGCACAACCTTTGTCCGGGATTTGCAGGCCGTCCGCGTGAAAAGATGCCGTGGACGGAGGTATTGTCCATGCCGCTCAGCTACTCCACAAGTTTGACGCCGCCTTTTGCCGCGACATGTTTGATGATCGCGATGGAGCGCTCCTTATCGCCGCCATTCGCCAAGGCCTCTCTGTAGATGTCCAAGAGGCGCGCGCCGGTGTCGGTCGGGGTGCCAAGCGATTTCGCCTCGGCGAGCGCGGCTTCGATGTCCTTGCAAGAGATGTGCATGCTGCCGCCGCTTTCATATTTCCCGGTGCGCATCGCATCTCCGATGCCTCCTTCGATCTGCTGGTTGCGGCCAGTGCTGACGCTTAGAACGTCGATCATCGTCTTGGCGTCGAGCCCGAACTTGACGCCCATGGTCAACCCCTCGGCGGTCGAAATTTTGGCGACATTGCCGATGTAATTATTGACGACCTTCATCATTTGCCCGTTTCCGGGATTTTCTCCGAGGAAGTGGACATTTTTGCCGATGGCGTCGAAGGCGGGCTTGACCTTATCGAATGCACCGCGTGGGCCCGATGTCATGACCGATAGCGTACCGGCGGCCGCGCCCTCGGTCCCGCCACTGATCGGCGCATCGAGCATTTGGATCTGCGCGCCTTCGATAATCTCGCGAATTTCTTTGGCGACGCTTGGCCCTGTCGTCGATTGATCAACATAAATGCGAATTGCCGAGCCGCGCGAGGCTTCCCTGGCAACGTCAAATGCCGCCGCAACCGTGTTCAGGCAAACCATCACGATTTCCGCCTGATTGGCGATATCGAGGACGCCCTCGCCTTGTTTCGCTCCGGCCGCCACCAAATCGTCGACAAGGTTCTGTTTCAGATCATGAACGATAACGTCGAAGCCGGCCTTGACGAGGTTCTTCGCCATTGGGCCACCCATTGCCCCGATCCCGATATATCCAATTGTCGTACTCATCTTTTTATCCCTCCCGTAGGTTCAGTAATCCTGCTCTCGCCTTCATGGTCCATGGCGCACGCCGCAAGACGATATCAATCGACGTGAATGACGGCTTTTCCGGCGATCTCTCGATTGAACAGCCATTCCGCCAGTATCCCGAGTTCCGCGAGGCTGCCCTCCGCGTTGATCGTAACGGTGAGCCGGCCGGCGGCAATGAGGTCGGCGAGCACTCCCAGCCCGTCCATGGGCGACCGCCGACCGAATTCGGTAAACAGATAGAGTCCGTAATAGCGCGCCCGGCCAATTCGGAAGAAATCGCCGACGTCCACGGTCGTCTGTTCGCCGGCGGACACGCCGTAGTTCACGACGACACCGCCCTTGGCGACCAGGTGCATGCAGTCTGCGAGAACCGGGCCACCGACCGAGTCGAGAATGCAGTGGTAAGGCCCGCAGGATTCTGCCTCGGTCGCGCGATCGTCGACGATGACCTGATCGGCGCCCGCCTGCAGAACAAGGTTCCGATGTTCCTCGCGTCGAATCAGCGCGACGACCGTGGCGCCGGATAGTTTTGCAAGCTGTATTCCAAACAAGCCGACCCCGCCGGATGCACCGGTGACCAGAACGCGACGGCCAAGGAGCTGACCGCCCTGTTCCAACGCGTAGAGCGCCGTCAATCCCGCGACTGGAAGCGTCGCGGCCACTGCGAAAGAGACGTCGTCGGGCAGCACCGCCATCTGTCTCGTCTCCACCGCTGCCCGATCGGCCCAGGATCCCGTCCGCACGAGGCCGACAATTCGGCTGCCGGCCGGCGGACCCGATCCGTCGGCGGCGGACTCAAGCACGGTGCCCGCAAGGTCCCAACCGAGATGCGCCCCGGGTTGGCTGCGCCGTGCCCGCCTGACCTCGCCCAGATTCAGCGAAACCGCCTTCACCTGGACGAGCGCCTGGTTGGAGAATGGGACAGGATCCGGGGCCTCGGATATTGCGAGATGGCCGGGCGCTTCCGGATCGACCAGCACTGCGCGCATGTTTCCAACCTTTCTGTTTCTATTTCCAGCATCGACCCAAACGATCGATGAACGGATCTCTCGCCGAATTCGGCCGAGGCGGTCGCGCCGCCTAACTTGGTATCAATCCGCCATCGACGTTGTACGCTTGGCCCGTGATGTTGCGGGCGCCGGGCGAAGCCAGGAAGACGGCCATTGCGGCGATATCCTCCGGCAGGTTGGCGCGGCCGATCGGGATCGGCTTTAGATGATTTTCCAGCGCTTCCTCGATGCTGACACCCTGTTCCTGAGCCCGAACCTCCAGGTTCCGGTCGCTCAGCGGCGTCCGCGTAACACCGGGGCAGATGGCGTTCACGTTGATGTTGTGCGGGCCCAACTGTTGTGCTGCCGTCTTCGTCAATGCAATGACCGCGCCCTTGCTCGCCGCGTAGGCAGCGTTCGACGTGCCCGCATAGCCGCGCCCGGCGATCGACGCGAGATTGATGATGCGGCCGCCGCCCTGCTCGATCATCGTGCGCGCTGCGCGTTGTAGACAGAAGAACACGCCTTTTGCATTGACGCGATGAATGCGGTCCCAATCCTCCTCGGTGAGGTCCATGATATAGGCGCGGCGCGTGACGCCGGCGTTGTTCACGATGACGTCGAGGCGGCCGAATTCGTCGACGGCGGTTTCCACCATCGTGTCGATCTCGTCGACATTCCCGACATCTGTTTGCAGGGCGAGTGTTTTCGTCTGGAACCTTGCTGCTTCTTCCGCGCATTTTCGGGCGGCATCGCCGTCGATATCCGCTGACACGATCTGTGCGCCGGCTTCCGCCATGGCGAGGGCGATAGCCTTGCCAATTCCGGCGCCGGAACCTGTCACCAGGACTATCTTGTCTTTGAGAATCATCGTTTCCTCCCTCTAAAGCTCGACGCCGCGCACGTGTTCTGGCAGGATTTTTTTTGAGATGACCAATATCCGCCTGAGTATCAACGGCGAGAGCCGCGATGTCGATATCGACCCGTCGACTCCGCTGATCTACGTCCTGCGCAATCAGCTCGGCCTGACCGGTGCAAAGCTTGGCTGCGGTCTTGAGCAATGCGGCGCATGCGCCGTGCTGGTAGACGGCGTGGCGCAGATGAGTTGCGTCGCGCCCGTCGGTCAGTTCGAGGGGGCGGAGATCGTGACCGTCGAGGGCCTTGCGGAGCGCGGCGAACCGGGCCCGGTACAAAGCGCCTTCATCAACGAAGGGGCCGCGCAGTGCGGCTACTGCACGGCGGGGCTGGTGATTGCCGTGGAGGCGCTGCGCCGCCTCGATCCGGTCCCGAGCGCGGCTCAAATTCGCGCTGCGCTCGTCAAGAACCTGTGCCGTTGCGGCACGCATGCGGCGGTGCTTCGGGCGGTCGAGCGCGTGTTGCGGTCGGGGGGCGGCTGATGGCCTCGAACCCCAGCCTCGCGGGGCATCCTGGCGTTGCCGAATGGTTGTCATTCGATGACAACGGTCAGGTGGTGGTACGGACCGGCAAAGTCGACATCGGACAGCGGGTGTCCGCGGCGGTGGCATTGGTCGCGGCGGAAGAACTCGACGTGGATCCCGCGCGCGTTCGGGTCGCCGCACGCCTCACCGGCGACGTGCCCGACGAGGGCTATACGTCCGGCAGCCGGTCGATGGAAGATTCGGCGCAGGCCGTGCGTCTCGCCGCGGCGACAGTACGCCGGCACCTGCTGGGGGTCGCGGGCGAACGGCTTTCGGCGGACCCGGAGGCTCTGGAGATCGTGGACGGGCTGATCCGGGTGCCGAATACCAATCGTGCGATTTCCTATTGGGACCTGACCGGCGGCCGGGAGGTTTCGATCCCCGTCGACCCGGACGTCGCGCCGAAATCGCCGGATGCCTATCGGGTGTTCGGCCGGTTGCATCTGGCCCCCATATTGACCGGTCTGGCGATGGGGTCGACCTCTTTCGCGCATGACATGTCGATGCCCGGCATGCTGCATGCCCGGGTCGTGCGGCCGCCGCACTATCACGCCCGATTGGACGGTTTGCCGGACGATATCGAGCAACGGCTCGCGGGTGGGCATCTCGTCCGCGACGGCAGTTTTCTCGCCGTCGCCCATAGCGATGAGTGGACCGCAATAAATCTCGCCGAGCGCGTCGCCGGCGCCGCACGCTGGTTGCCGGAGCGCGGTCTCGAGACGCGCGACATATTCGAACTGCTCGTCGGCAACGAGCGGACCAGCCTGCCGGTGGTCGACGGCAAGCCGGTCGAAGCGCCGGTGCCGCCGCTGGACGACCCGCCGGACGATGCGGTCGCGACACTGCAGGCCCGCTTCGAACGTCCCTACCAGATGCATGCGTCGATGGCGCCGTCGGCGGCGCTCGCCCATCTCGATGGCGACCTGCTTACCATTTGGAGCCATTCCCAGGGACCCTATCCGTTACGGGCGAGCGTGTCCGAGGCGCTGGATCGGGACCTGGACTCCGTTCGTGTAATCCATGCGCCGGGCGCAGGATGCTACGGCCACAACGGCGCGGACGATGCGGCTTTCGACGCCGCACTGGTTGCTTGCGCGCTGCCGGGGACGCCGGTCCTGCTCAAATATACCCGCGCGGACGAGCACGGCTGGGAGCCCTATGGCACCGCGATGGTTGCCGACCTCCGCGCCAGCGTGAACGCCGAGGGCCGGATCGTTGCGTGGTCGCATGAGAACTATAGCGACACCCATGTGAGCAGGCCGCGGCCGGGTCCCGGCGGAACCGGTGCGTCACGATTGTTTTCGTCCCGCCTGCGCGCCAACCCCTTGACGCCGCCGCCGGCGGTTCCGGCCCTTGCGTCGCACTCCGGAATTCATCGCAATCAGGATCCGCTGTACGATTTTTCGGAGCGCAGGATCGTCAAACATCTGGTGAAGGACCTGCCGCTTCGCACGTCGTCGCTGCGCGGTCTCGGTGCATTCGTCAACGGATTGGCGATCGAATCCTTCATGGACGAGATGGCGAATGCGGCGGGCGTGGACCCGGTCGAATTCCGTCTGCGGCATCTTTCGGACCAGCGGGCGAAGGCGGTCATCGAGGCCGCCGCCGAGCGGATGAACGCCTGGGACAAGGCCGATGGCGTCGGCCGCGGATTCGGCTTCGCACAATACAAGAACGTATCGGCCTATGCGGCGGTTGCGATCGAGCTATCCGTCGATGATGATGCGCGCGTGCGTTTGCGCCGCGCCGCCATCGCCGGGGATGCCGGCGACATCGTCGATCGGCTGGGTATCGTCTCGCAGCTCGAGGGGGGATTGCTGCAGGCAGCCAGCCTCACCCTCTACGAGAAGGTCGGCTACGACGCATTCGGTATCACAACGCGGGACTGGGAAAGCTATCCGATTCTCGGATTCGACAATGTGCCGGAGATCGAGACCGATCTCATCGAGCGTCCCGGCGACCCCTTCCTTGGGGTCGGGGAGGCGGTCATGGGCCCGACCGCGGGAGCCATCGCGAATGCAATTTACGATGCCGTGGGGTTGCGGCTCCGCCGCGTGCCGTTCACCCAAGACGAGATCCGCGCCGCTGCGATACTTTAGAGCAAATCCCGGGCGAACCGAAACGGTTCGCAACGACGCCAGCGCCGCCGCCGCCCGAAGATTTACCCCTCCCGGAGCTGCTTCAGCCGCGGCGCGTTCGCTTCGATGACGTGCTTCTGATAGGCCGGGCGCGCGGCGAGGCGCTCGTAATAAGCCTCGACATTGGGATGGGAAGGCCGGTTCGGGGTCCAGTTGATCCAGCGGTCGGTCAGCGAACCGGCGGGGAAGTCCGCCATCGTCAGCCGGTCCCCGCCGAGGTAGTCGTTCTTCGCCAGATGCGCGTCGAGAATATCGTACAGCGCGCTGGCCTTTTTCGCGGCCTCGGCGATCTTGGACTCGTCGTGCTCGTTCTTCGGCGCCCGGAAAAACTGGTCGAGATAGACCGAGTTGAACGGGGCGAGGTTGATCGAGCTCCAGTCCATCCATTTGTCGGCGGCGGCGCGTTCGCGCAGATCCTCGGGATAGAGGTTGCCCATGCTGTACTTGGCGCAGAGGTAGCGGATGACCGCGCCGGATTCCCAGAGCGTGAAGCCGTCCTCTTCCTCCAGGGTCGGCAGCCGGCCGTTCGGGTTCTTCGCCCGGTATTCCGGATCGTCGTTGCCGCCGAACTTGCCGCCCCAGTCGATCCGCTCGTATTCCACGCCGATCTCGCCGAGGCACCAGGTCGCCTTGATGACGTTCGAACCGTCTTTCCGTCCCCAAATCTTAAACATCGCTCTCCCTCCGGTATTCCCTGTGGTCATTGAATTTCCGTGCGGCCATTAAACAGGTCCGCAGGGCCGCGCCGCAAGCGCGGGATCGGTGCGCCGATGACGACGCGCCGTTCGGACTGTATCGCGACCCGCGACGGTCTTGTCACGGAATTTGGTCGCACTGCCGGGGGATTTTGTCCGGCCGAGGCCATCCGGGTTTCGGCTTGTCGCCAGGAGCCATCGTCCACTGTGAGCCGTCTGATTGGCTGACATTCCGGCGAATGTTGAACCTTCGAGGTCCCTATGCATAGTCTGCAATCTGCAATCACTGTCATCCGATTGATCGCATCGACATGGTCGAAGAAATTGAAATTCGTGAAAGCGTACCAAGTGACGCAGCATTGCTAGAGGGGCTATATCGGGGCGCATTTCCGGACGAGGATCTGCTTCCCACGGTGCGGGAACTCCTGCGCGAAAAGACAATCGTTCTCTCGCTTGTGGGAATTGCCGATGGCGTTTTGGTGGGGCATGTTATCTTCACCACATGCGGCATTGCGGAAGGTACGGATAAGGTCTCGCTCCTGGGGCCGCTCGCGGTCGCTCCCGATTGGCAGGGGCGCGGCTTCGGCGGCGCGCTCGTTCGTGAGGGATTGCGGCGGCTTGAGAATGCGGGTGCAATCCAAGTCTATGTGCTCGGCGACCCCGCCTATTACGGGCGCTTCGGCTTTGAGCCCGAGGCTGGCGTTACGCCTCCGTATCCCTTGCCCGTGGAATGGCGCGGGGCGTGGCAGTCGATCAGGCTGAACAGTATTGTGGGCGGCCTCCCCGTGGAAAACTTTCCGTGCCGCCCCCATGGCTCCGGCCAGAACTATGGGCGCCCTGAAACACTGGTTCTCTCCAACGTCGGCTCATCCCGCTGGCGGCTGCCGACTTTCGTCCACCGCCGCCTGCTCGGCCTGACGGCGCACCTCGACCATTTGGCGCGCGGCGTGGTCGGGAACGCCGGCGCTGGTCAGCACCATTTCGCCGAGCTGCAGACTTGCCTCCGTGGTTTCGGGGACAGCGTGGCTGGCGCCTTGCGCGATCAGGCGCGCGGCGTGATCGGCGTCGCGGGCGCGGGCGTAGATGGCGATATCCGGCCAATGCTGGCGCGCGGCCGTGACCACGTGCTCGGCGGCTTGCGGGCTGTCCATGGTCACCACCAGCGCGGCAGCCTCGTCGATGCGGAATTTGCGCAACATATCGGGCCGGCTCGCATCGCCGAAGAAAATGCCGGCGCCCATGGTGCGGAAGCGCGCGACCAGGCCGGCGTCGATATCGAGCGCAACATACGGCAGTTCCCGTGCGTCCAGGAGCGAGCCGAGCATCTGGCCAACCCGGCCGTAGCCGACGACGATCACGTGACCGGCGAGATCGGCGGGCACATCGGCGGCATGTTCGCCATGCCGCGCGTCCCGGGCCTCGACCCAACGCGCCAGGTTGCGCGCCGCATAGGAGACCGGCGGGGTTACGATCATCGTCAGACCGGCAACGATCACCATAAATTGCGCGGTGTCGCCGGATATCAAGCCGAGGCCGACGGACAATCCGACGATGACGAAGGCAAACTCCCCACCCTGGCCGAGCAGGAGAGCGGCTTCGAGCGCCACCGATCGCGGCTCCTTGAACAGCCGGGCGAGCGCGTAGACGATCGGCGCCTTGATCAGAAACAACCCGAATACCGAGGCGATCAGCCAGAACGGTTCGGCCGCAAGGTGATCGATGTCAATGGACATGCCGACGGATACGAAGAACAGGCCCAGAAGCAGTCCCTTGAACGGCTCGATGTCGACTTCGATGGCATGACGATACTCGGTCTCGGCGAACAGGAGCCCGGCCAGGAACGCGCCGAGCGCCATGGACAGCCCCGCCTCTTGCGTGGCCAGGGCCGTGCCGGCGATCACCAGCAGCACAAAGGCGAGGAACATCTCGCGGCTGGCGGCGCTGCCGACGAAACGGAACAGCGGGCGGATGATCAGCCGGCCCATGACGAGAATGACACCGACAGCGATCAGCGCCTGGCCGATCGCCAAAGCGAAAGCAAGCGCCACCGAGCCGTCGCTCTGCGCCGTGAAGGCCGCCACCAGGAACAGGATCGGCACGACCGCCAGGTCCTGGAACAGCAGAATGGCGAAGCCGGTGCGTCCCGCCCGTGTACCGAGGCGTCGGTTCTCCGACAGGATTTGCATGACGATCGCCGTCGACGAGAGGGCGAAGGCGGCGCCGAGCACCGTCGCGACCGGGAGCGCGTTGCCGAAGAATGCGGCGATACCCGCGATCACCGCGCCGGTGACGACGACTTGCGCGCCGCCAAGTCCGAAAACCAAACGGCGCATCGACCAAAGCCGATCGAGCGAGAGTTCGAGTCCGATCATGAACAGGAGAAACACGACGCCCAGCTCGGCCAGCGTGCGCACGCCATCCAGGTCGGTGATTGCCGCGTAGCCGAGCCACGGCAGCGTATCGGCAAACCGGACAATTCCGTATGGCCCGATCACCAGGCCGACCACCAGGAAGCCAAGGACCGGGCTCACCTTCAGGCGCCGGACCAGCGGCACGACGACACCGGCAGCGACCAGAAAGACTATCACCTCGCGTAGACTCAGCGCCTCGATATGCACAGGGACCTTCCGATCGTTCGCGCGTGCTGGGTCTGTTTAGCCGATCCCGGCAATCAGGCGAACGGAAAGGTTACGTATTTCGCAAAAATCGTCCCCTTGTTGTGTCGAAATCGGGCAACGGCGCATTCGAATTGCCGGGCTTCGGTCGACCCGTTCCGGGACCGTGCCACTTGCGGCGAATTGCCGGACCCGGGCATTCGCCATCCCGCACAAGGGGCGATATCATGGACGGCGTCACGAGGACGGGCCGCGACACTCGGGATAAGAAAGTGCGCGGCGCACGAACAGGGAACGAAAGGAAACGGCCATGAGCAACGATCCGTCGGGAATTGGCTTTGTAGGATGCAGCTTGAGCGCCGCCCCGACCGGCGGCGGATCGTCCGGCGGATCCACGCCGCATAGCCATGGCCGCCGCCGCGAGGTGGTGGTCAAGGGCGCCAGGGTCAAGACGGTGGACGTGCATGCCCATTGCATCGTGCCCGAAGCGCTGGCCGTCATCGGCCGCGACGGCGCGAAGGCCGAGCTGCTGATGGCCGATACGACGACGCGCATCGCCGCGATGGACGAACAGGGGATCGATGTCTCCGCGCTCAGCATCAACCCCTTTTGGTACCAGGCGGACCGCGATGCCGCGGCCGAGCTGATCCGGATTCAGAACGAAGCCCTGGTCGAGATTTGCGCCGCCACGCCCGATCGCTTCGTGGCCTTTGCCACCGCCGCCCTGCAACATCCCGATCTCGCGGTCGAGCAGGTCCGCCATGCGGTCAAGACGCACGGCTTTCGCGGCGTCAGCGTCGGCGGCTCCGTCGACGGCGTCGAACTCGCCGATGCGAAATTTCATCCCTTCTGGGCCGCCTGCGAGGAGCTCGACCTGCTGGTCTTCCTGCACCCGCAGGGCACCGGGGCGCTCGAGGCGGCCGGCCGGCTTTCCGGCAGCGGCCTGTTGACGAACACCATCGGCAACCCGCTGGAGACGACGATCGCGCTGTCGCACCTCATCTTCGAGGGCACGCTGGACCGCTTCCCCGGGCTCAAGATCTGCGCCGCGCATGGCGGCGGCTACCTGCCGTCCTACGCCAACCGGTCCGACGCCGTGTGCCGCACTTTCCCCGACCGGGTCGGGCCGCTGCCGAAGAAAGCGCCGACGGCCTATCTGCGGGATGGCCAGCTCTATTTCGATACCATCGTCTTCACGCCCGAGGCGCTGCGCCATCTGATCGCCGAAACCGGGCCGGGCCAGATCATGATCGGCACCGACTATCCCTTCGGCTGGACCAGCACCGAGATAGATCTGGTGCTGAACACGCCCGATTTGAGCGACGACGACCGGATCGCGATCCTCGGCGGCACCGCGGCCCGGCTGCTCGGCATCGAGAGCTGACCGATCCGCGCCCCCTGCGGCTTCAGCCATTTCGCCCGTTTCGCCCATTTCGCAAAGCACGCCATTGCGGTGTATCCTGACCGGGTCGTAATCTGATTTTCGGGATTGGCTATTTGGCAGCGGGGCCCCGGACGGGCCCTTGGGAGAGTGCGATGCATGAGACAGTAATCCGCGGCGGGACGATCGTCGATGGCAGCGGCGGGCAGCCCTATACCGGCGATCTCGCGATCGACCAGGGGAGGATCGCCGAGGTCGGTGGCAAGGCCGGGCCGGGCCATCGGGAGATCGATGCACAGGGCCTGCTGGTCACGCCCGGCTGGGTCGATGTGCATACCCATTACGATGGACAGGCAACCTGGGATCCAATCCTCGCGCCGTCGTCCTGGCACGGCGTAACCACGACCATGTTCGGCAATTGCGGCGTCGGCTTCGCGCCGGTCCACAAGGCGCATCATCGCGAATTGATCGACCTGATGGAGGCGATCGAGGAAATTCCCGGCACCGCCCTGGCGGAAGGGGTCCGTTACGATTGGGAGAGCTTCCCGCAATTCCTCGATGCGCTCGAGCGGCAGCCCCGCACCATCGATGTCGCCGCACAGGTGCCGCATCATCCCCTGCGCGTCTACGTCATGGGCGAGCGCGCGCTGCGCCGGGAGCCGGCGACCGCCGAGGATATTGCGACGATGCGCGACCTGACCGAGGAAGCGCTGGCCGCCGGGGCGTTCGGCTTCACGACCTCGCGCACCAATTCGCACAAGACCTTGACCGGCGAATTCGTGCCCGGCCGCTATTCCGAAGTCCAGGAACTCGCAGGGATCGGGTCGTGCCTGGCCAAGTTCGACTACGGCGCGTTCGGCATGAACAGCGATTTCGACGATGAGCGGGAGGAACTCGACTGGGTGACCGCGCTGGCGCAACAGACCGGCCGCCCGGTCTGGTTCCTGCTGGTCGACCGGTCGAGCGATCCGGAGCGCTGGCAGCGGCTGCTGTCGGGCGTCCATGCGGCGCGGGCGCAGGGCGCGCAGGTCACCGCGCAGGTGGCGTGCCGTCCGGTCGGCGTGCTGCTCGGCGTCGGCGCTACGCTTACGCCGTTCTCGGCCCGTGCGGGGTATCAGGAACTGCGCGCGCTCTCGAACGAGGAACGGCTGGCCCGCATGCGCGACCCGGCAGTGCGGGCGCGGATCCTCGCCTCGGAAAATTCACCGGCGGCGATCGACCGGCTGTCGCCGTCGCGGGTGCGCGCCATCACCCGGTGGGATCGCATGTACACCTTTGGCCCGGAGGCGGATTACGAGCCGACCGAGGACAAATGCGTCCAGGTGATCGCCGCGCGCAGCAACCGGACGCCCGAGGAAGTCGCCTACGACTACCTGATCCGGGGCCTGGACCAGTTTCTTTACTGTCCGGTTTCCAACTATGTCGAAGGCGACCTTTCGGCGACGCGCGAGATGCTGCTCGATCCGGCGACCCTGTCCGGCTTGAGCGACGGTGGCGCCCATTGCGGCTCGGTCGTCGACGCCAGCATGCCGACCTACCTGCTCACCCATTGGGCGCGCGACCGCACGCGCGGGCCGGGACTGCCCGTGGAATGGGTGGTCAAGGCGCAAACTGCCGACACCGCGGATTTCTTCGGCTTCAGTGACCGCGGCCGGCTGGCGCCGGGCCTGCGCGCGGACATCAACCTCATCGACCATGCCGGCCTGCGGCTGCACGTCCCGCAACTGGTGCAGGACCTGCCGGCGGGCGGCCAGCGTCTGGTCCAGGGCGTGGACGGCTACCGCGCCACCCTGGTCGCCGGCCAGACGGTCTTCGAGAACGGGGAACACACGGGCGCGTTGCCCGGGCGTCTGGTGCGTGCCGGGCGGGGGTGAGGGATGTGCGGGGCGGCAATTACGGCCACAGTATATGGTTTTGCTCGCTCTCCGCGGCTGATTTCGGCCTCACGCCCGGTCCAACGTTGGGGGCAAGCTCATGAGGAAGGGAAAATTCCGCCTCAGCCCGGTCCAACGTTGGGGGCAAGCTCAGTTTGGCCGCCGTTGCCGGAAAGTGGCCGCCTAATCCGCCGCCTTAACGCGGATCTTGCTCTTGCTGATCCTGCGGCCATGCAGTTCCTTGATGGCGGTCTCGGCGTCGCTCGCCGACGCCATTTCGACGAAGCCGAAGCCCTTGGACGTCCCGGTCTTGTCATCGAGGACGAGGTCGCAGGATTTGATCTCGCCATGCGCCTTGAAGAGTTCCGCGAGGGCATTCTCGCCGAGATCGCGAGGCAAGTTGAGAACGATCAGTTTCATGGGGGCTCCGGCGGAAAAGCGCGACAGGCCATCCCTTATCACGCATATTTCCGCCGCGCCAGAAAACCCGCCGCCGGGTTCACCGCAAACGCCGGATCGCGGATCGGATAAACGCTTGCGTCTGCCTAATCTCACCGTGGCCGGTCGGCGCAGCCCTTCTTAGAAGAAGACATAGGATCGGACCACGACGTTCTTGCGGCACGGCGCGTCGTCGGGCGCGGTCGGGTCGATGCACGCGGTGTGGAAAGACCAGCGCGAGACCGAGCCGTCGGCGACGGAGTCGTAGCATTTGAGCATCGAAACCTCGGTTGGCTGCTGCTGCGGGAACCAGTACCACTCGTGGTCCGGGCGGTAGGTGAAGCGGGTGGTCTCGCCGACGCGGTCGTCATAGATGCGGTAGTTGGTGATATAGGGCTGGTCCGCGAAGGATGGCCAGGCGCAGAGCACGAAGGGGTTCTGGCGCACGGTCTCCATCGGCTTGGCGAGGTTGATCGACATGAACCGCCGCGACATCTTCGCGTCGGCCTCCGCCTCCGTGTAATGCTGCTCGCGCCCGAAATTGCGCAGGTTCTTCGTCAGCAGCTCGCGGCACCGCACGCGGCCGCTGTTGTCGTTCAGGTCGTTGTGCACCAGGTTCGCGTATCGCGCGTTCACCCCCGGATTCTTGTTGTCCTGGTCTTCCGTGCGGTCGCCCTGGTAATCCTTGTCGAAGACGTCGTGGTTATAGACCAAGGCATCGGTCGCATCGGGAAAAAACTCCAGAAGAAGTTTCTCGATCTCCGGGTAGAACACCCGTTCCACCTCGGCTGAATCGTAAAAGTTCCGGCATTCGGACTCGCAATGCGCCAGCGCGACGCCGAGCCGGTCCATGCATTCCGGACTGCTGGGCGAGAGGCCCGGATAATATTCCTCCATGCGCCGGGCATCGCGCATCACTTGCGGAAAGTAGAGGCAACGCCGCCGGTTGTCCTCATCGTCCTTGCGCAGCGCCCGCGCGTCCGCTTCGCGCGACGGATCCCGCCAAAGCGCGTTGGACGGGACGACCGAATAGGACGGCTGCTCGCGGATGGTGTAGCGCAATGGCAGCGCCAGGCCGCCTTCGGGGGCTTCGATCTTTTGCTCCCGGATATAGTCGACGCACTCGTCATAGTCGCGGAACCCGATGCCCCACTTGGTCTCGATGGGGCCCGGGGGCGCGCTTTCGAGCATGTCGATAATCGCCTGCCCTTCGCCTTCGGCGATCTGAGCGAGCGCCGCCTCCAACGCCGCGGCGGTTCCCGCATCCCCGTTCCGGTCAAACGACATATAGGACAGGCCCCCGTTGGCCGCGACAGGGGCCGGCTGCCCTTTCGTGAGCTGGAGGGGTGGCACATAGGCCGACGAAACCGTCTCCATATCCGCCGAAAGGTGATTCTCTTTGACCTTGAGCCGTTCCATTGCATGTCCCTCGGTTAAAATGCCGCTTGCCGCCCGCCATGGTAATCCCAGCCTTGGCATCAGACAAATCCCAACGGCAGGATAATAAAGCCCGTTTGCCGGTTGACGCCAAATTTGGCAGCACACCCAGGCCCCCGGCTTACGCCGACAACGTCTGGAGTGCTACAGTAGCATCGGATGAAATGAATTGCGCGCGCCGCAGGCGACGGATGAGGGATTTGATATGACGGCACCGATTAGTCAGGTCGAGGTATTCAAGGTTGCGATGCCGCTGGTCGACACGTTTACCAGCGGCGGAGTGTCCAAGAATGCGACCAAATGCGTGGTGGTGCGGCTCACCGACGCGGACGGCGCGATCGGCATCAGCAGCATCGATCCTTCCGCCAGGGCCGTGTCGCCGAACACCGCCGCGGAACTGGCTGTCGCTATTAGCGATCGTCTCGGCCCGGCGCTGATCGGCGAAGACCCAAGCAATGTGAACCGGATTGTCGAAAACGCGTTCACGCTGACGCCGACGCAACCCGGCGCCGTGGCGGGCGTCGAGCTCGCCTGTATCGAACTCGTCTGCCGGCGGATGGGAATCGCGCTGCACGATTACGTCGGCGGCGCCGTCCTCGACCGGGTGTTGTTCAACGGCTGGGTCGGCGAGTTGCCGCCCGACGAAGCCGCGGCCGAAGCGAAGCGGTGGCAGGACGCCGGGTTCAAATCCGTGAAGATCAAGGTCGGCAATGAGGTCGCCAAGGATAGCGATCGGGTTGCGGCGGTGCGCGATGCCGTCGGCACGGATATGAAACTGCGCATGGACGCCAATCAGCAGTGCACCGTGCAGCAGGCGCTGGCGCTATGCCACGCCGTCAAATCCTGCGACATGCAATTGTTCGAACAGCCGACGCCGAAAGACGACCTCGAAGGATTGGCGCAAGTCCGGCGCGAAGGCGGCCTTCCCATCATGGCGGATGAATCGATTAGCGATCACCAAAGCCTGATCCGGGTGATCAAGGCGGAGTGCGCCGACTTCGTGAAATTCGGTATCAAGCAAGCGGGCGGTCTGCTGCCGTCCGCGCGGATGCTGGCAACGGCGGAGGCGGCCGGTCTCCCGGTCGTCCTCGGACACGGATTTGGGCTGGATCTCAGCACGGTGGCGGAGATCATGCTCGGCGCGACGTCGCGCAACATCGTGCCCGGACTGGAATGCGTCGGGCCGCTCAAGGTGGTCGATACCGTGGCCACGACCCGGCTCGATATCGGCAGCGGAAGTCTTGCCCTGCCAACCGGCCCCGGACTCGGCATCGACCTCGACGACGCGAAGCTTGCGCAGTACAGCGTGGACGAAGCGACCTGAGCGGCGCGGCGACCCGATTCGCTGAAATTCTGGATGGCGCGCCGTTCGCAGCGATTTTGAACCCGGACCCTGCAGGACGGTCTTGGCCGCCGCGATACCCAATCGAAGGTTGAAGGCGAATTCGTCGCGATGAACGCCGGGGCCTGACCAACAAAAGGCGACGTGGGGCTTGGGAATTCCAGCGGAGATAGAAAGTCACTCTGTTCGGCGTATTTCGGGCGGTTTATTAAATAGAACCAGTGTGAAAATTTTGTTGTGCGGAATGAATCGACGCCATTTTCGCCAACTTTGAGTTACCACCAAAGAAAAAATTATGTCTAAATAACATTACTACTAACTTTAGAAATGGTATTACTTTTCCTTCCACTCAATCTGGGAGGGATGCAATGTACTGCAAGACCTTTCTCACGATGTGCGTGTTATCCGTCTTTTTTATGACGATCTCGCCGGTCCGGGCGTCACTCCTACCTGTCGGTTGTATCCTTGACCTCGCCGGCGAAGATTTCAGCGGATACACAGCGGACGGCGGGGTCGCCCTCGTCGGCCGGTGCGGAGACGTTCGAAGTTATGGGGCGGACCAGGCCGCCGTTCTTGTCCCCGCGAACGTCTTTTCCCGCAGCCGCGGCCGCACCCCGACGCTCGAGCAAATGAGTGTGGCGATCTTCAGCGGCATTGCGAGGCCTGAATTCGGCGCTGCTGTTGTTGACCGAACGCACGACGTTCGGGATTGCGATCTTGCGGCCTGCGCGTCGTCCGGCGAAAGTCTCGAGAGATCGCCCGACGGCATTTCGGAGTCGCATGCGCCGCGTGCCGTCGTTCTGTGGCTGTTCATGGCCGCCTTGTGGCTGTTCGTGGTGGTCTTGCGGGAGTTTTCGGGAAAATTGGACCGGCCCATGCGATTGAAGCCGAACCGGGGCGCGCACGCCGTCGGCTGACGGTTCGAAATTCCGGTCGGCGATCACCTGCGCTCTGCGCCAATTGCCCATCACATTTATCGCCGCGCCGTTCGACCGCGAAGGATCGAGGATGCGCGGGACGCTTTCCCTTCGGCGCGGCGATATTCCGTCCGCGCCGGTTCCAAAAAAAACGAACAGCTTGGCATTAAATACTGCTGTTGTCTCAATCGAGTGAAGGTCTCCGCGTGCAAATCCGCGACAAACTGCGCGTGAATCAAATTGGGTAGAATTTTCTCTTATGAGTCTTTGGTGCCTCCAATGAGTCTTAGTCTACTCCTTAAATGAAATTACCTTGCGAAGTCTTTACCGTTACAACCCCCGGTGGGGGGAATACTTGGCAATTGCTAATACGCCGAAGCATTTCTCTGTCGATATGAAATGGAAAGCCGCGACAGCGCGCCTTTCTCACCGCGCTCATTTCCGAGCGCACCACGGATAAAAGGAACACATCATGAAACGGCAATTACTCATTTCGGCCGCGATTTTAGCCCTAAGCGTTGGTGGCGCCATGGCCGCAGACAACGTCGCGACCATCACCCAGGTCGGCGCGACGGACATCATCGCCGAACAAACCTAAACGGGCATCGGCAACATGGCCAATATTGACCAGGATAACGCCACGGGCGACACTATCGTTGTCAACGCCAAGCAAACCCAGAACGGCGACGGGGACTTGGCTGTGATTTTGCAGACCGACAGTTTCAATAACGAGGCCAATCAGGACCAAAGCGGAGGCCCGCTGAACGATGCGCTGATCGATCAGAGCACGGGCACTTCGAACGATAACTTTGCGGAACAGAGCCAGGACGGAGACGGCAACGTCGCAAGGATTTTCCAGAATGATTTGTCGTCCATTAGTTCCCTGTGAAGAACTCAGACGCCTTTGATATGGCGTTCATTTTCCTGGTTCGCAGTAATGGGATTTGCAAGAAACTGGCGTTTCGGCTGGGTTTTCTTGCGATTTGGGATTCATTTTCCGGCTGATTTGTGATT
>JBFFGE010000040.1:0-28762 GCA_041557595.1 Alphaproteobacteria bacterium | reverse complement strand
GCCGCGCTTCCGCTCCGTGGCGCGCGCGCTGGCATCCGTGCCCGTGGCGACCGGGGCGCTCGGGCCGGTCGCGGGCCTGCCCGCATCGCGCTTCGTCGCCTCGCATTTCTCCGTGATGACGAAAGACACCGCGCAAATCCTGATCGCCGGCCCGGCGGTGGTCGAACGCGCCTTGCGCGAGAAAATTACCAAGGAGGAACTTGGCGGCGCCCAGGTGCATACGCGCAACGGGGTCGCCGACAACATCGCCAGGGACGATGCGGATGTGTTCCGGCAGATTCGCAAATTCCTGAGTTACCTGCCGCCGAATGTCTGGGAGCTACCGCCGCTCGGCGACACGAGCGACCCGCCCGACCGTTGCGACGACGCGCTGCTGTCGATCGTGCCCACCGATCGGCGCAAGATATTCGACATGCGCAAACTGCTGGCGCACATCGTCGACCGGGGCTCGTTCTTCGAGATGACGCGCGACTACGGACGCGGGCAAATCACCGGTTTCGCGCGCCTGGCGGGCCACAGCATCGGCGTGATCGGCAACGACTGCCGCTATTACGCCGGCGCGATGACCGCGAACGGGGCGCAGAAGGTCCGGCGTTTCGTCGAAATCTGCGAGTCCTTCCACATTCCCATCGTCAGCTTCGTGGACGAGCCCGGATTCATGATCGGCTCCGCCTCGGAACAAGCGGGCACCATTCGCTACGGTACGGCGGCGGTGCTGGCGGTCGCCGATTGCTCGGTGCCCTGGGCATCGGTGGTGGTGCGCAAATCCTTCGGCGTGGCGCAGGCGGCGCATTACGGGCCCGATGCCTTCGTCGTCGCCTGGCCGTCGGCCGAGATGGGTGCGCTGCCCGTCGAGGGCGGCGTCGCCGTCGCCTTCCATCGCGAGATCGCGGCAGCCCCCGACCCGGAAGCCAAGCGCCGGGAGCTGGAAGAAAAGATGGCCGCGCGCCAGTCGCCGGCGGCGCGGGCGGAGTCTTTCTCCATGCACGAGCTGATAGACCCGCGCGAAACCCGGCCGATGCTGTGCGACTGGATCGGCTGGAGCGCGCCGCTGCTCGCCCAGCATCTCGGTCCGCGCCGATTCCCCTACCGCGCCTGAAAAAAGGAATACGCCGCATGAGCAAATGGCAGATCGGCGACGTCAGGATTACCCGCATTGTCGAATTGGAAGTAACCGGCGGTACCCGCTTCATCCTGCCGGACGCAACACGGGAGGCGGCGCGCGAGATCGACTGGCTGGCGCCGCATTTCATGGACCCGGAAGGCCGGCTGATCATGAGCATCCACGCGCTGATCCTGGAGGTGGGCGACCGGCGCATCATGGTCGACACCTGCCTCGGCAATGACAAGGAGCGGGCGATTCCCGGCTGGCATATGCGCACCGGGCCGTTTCTCGACGATATCGCGGCGGCGGGCTACCCGCGCGAGTCGATCGACACGGTGCTGTGCACCCACCTGCATGTGGATCACGTGGGCTGGAACACCATGCGGGTCGGCGACACATGGGTGCCGACCTTTCCCAATGCCCGCTACCTGATCGGCGCGACCGAGATGGCGCATTGGCAAGGCGAGGGCGGACGGAACCGGCGCGGCGACGACGCCTTCGGCGATTCCGTCAAGCCGGTGCTCGATGCGGGCTTGGTCGATCTGGTCGACAACGACCACCGGCTGTGCGACGAAATCTGGCTGGAGCCGACGCCGGGGCATACGCCCGGCCATGTCAGCGTGCGGATATCGTCACGGGGCGAGGACGGGCTGATCACCGGCGACTGCATGCACCACCCCTGCCAGATGGCGCGCCCGGATTGGCAGAGCAGCGCCGACTCCGATCCGGCCACGGCGCAGAAAACCCGCCTCGACCTGCTCAACCGCTATGCGGACGGCCCGGTCCTGGTGATCGGCACCCATTTCGCGACGCCCACCGCCGGCCGCGTCCGCCGCGACGGCGATGTGTTTCGCTTCGAGGTGTAGGCCCGATCGCTGATTGAATGAGGCATATATCGGCGGCAAACCACGTGGTCATTCCCGCGCACGCGGGACTCCAGATTTGCTGGATTCCGGATCGCCGCTTCGCGCCGTCCGGAATGACAACTAATAGCTGTAGATCGTTTTGCCGATTCCCTCGCTCAATAAAACGCGAGGGCGCGCATTTCGATGCTTTCGCGATCCTTTGCGTCGGGCCGCATGGTCGGGTCGTCGAAGGCGGTGTGGGCGGTGAACCGCACGCCCGCGTCGGCATCGGTGTCGAACACCTTGAAGACCAGTGCCTCGTCCTGCGTCATCTCGGGGAAATAGAACCAGCGGTGCGCCGGGTTATAGGCGATGTGATAGGTCTCGCCGGTGCGGTCGCGGTAACGCCGCTCGTTGCGGATAAAACCGGTCGCCGGAATGGTGCGCCCGTCGCACATCGCCAGCGGCTCGGATTCGACCCGGGGCGCGATCGACCGCCAGGTCTGGATGATCGCAAACCGACGCTGCAACGCCCGCTCCGCCTCGTCCGCAGGCAGAAAATCGCGCACCCGCTGCGGCGCGGAGCGTTCGGTATAATCGTTATGCACCGAGCGCACGGTCGGACGAATCCAGCCCTCGGCATGGCGGCCGTTATTCGGCGTCCGTACCGTATGATCGAAAACCAGGACCCGTGCAGCGCCGCTCTGCGCCTGGATCAGACGCTCGACCTCCGGATAGTAAACGCTCCGGACTTCGTCTTCATCGTAGAAATCCTTCACCGCCGTGGGAGACGTTACCAAGGTAAAGCCCTGTTTCTGCAGCTCGAACGGCTCGTCCGCCGTACGGCCGTTGTAGATCCGCATCCGGTGCGGCTCATAGGTCGGCAAATGCGCCTTGTGCTCTTCCTCCGGCCAATCGATGTAGCGGATCGAAGGTTGCCCGTCGTCGACGATGTAATTCAACTCGGCTACGACAAAATCCAGATCCGTCGCCAATTGCGCTGCTTGGGCCATTTCCTGTGTCCTGGTTAGATCGTTTCCGACAAATCCGGCGGTCGGGTGCATTCTAGACCATATCTTGTCTAAATTGAGCCATAGGAATGGTCTATCTTTTGGTTTTTCCGCAGATACGTCGTCGCGAACCGTTTCCGTTGGCTCGGGATTGGCTCTAGCCGACCGCGCCCGACCGCAACAGTCGCGAATGCACGAATGCCTTTGCCGCCACCATAAGAGACATGTCTCTCGCCGAGCCGAAGATCAAGCCGCTCGCAAACAGTTTACAGGATTTTATTCCTGAATACTTGCGAGATAGAACGTCAGGGCCGAGATACGCCCGAAAATAAAATCATCGGCCCGCGACGGATCGGCCGGGGACGAGACATCGCTCCGGAATTGATTGCCCCACACAGGCATCTTTTCTTCGCCGTGGCCGCGAACGGCGCGGCGGCCGTCGATGATCCGGAAAACCTTGGCAAAAGGAAATACGCCGACGTTTTTCTTCGCAATCGCGGTCAGATCGGCCGGCCTCAATGTCAGGTAATCCACCAACGGTCCGTCGCCCTTGCCGCCGATGCCATGGCAGGAGGCGCAGTTTTGGATGTACAGCCGATGGCCGAAATCCAGCTCGTCGGCGCCTGCTCGATGCGTCATGAGGACGACAAACAGGCCCAACATCGCCCGGCTGGACAGCTTTATAATCGATCTCTTGGCCATCGCGAATTCCCTATCCACATTTTCGGCGGCACGGGCGGCGGCACCGCCCGATATCGAGAATTTTACGCTAACGGGCGCTAAGCCGACGCACATTGATTTCGATCATAGGACCCGGAAGGCGCTGGAAAGTCCGCCCCAGCGGCCCTCAATCACTCGAATTCGGTGATGTAGTATTTTACCGTCTCGTCGCCCACCACGGAGGGGCGATGCCGGTGGTCGTGCCCGGCCGGAATATGGACCATGTCGCCCGGACCGATTTCGACGCTGTGGTCCGAAAATTCATAGCGCAGCCGGCCGGACAGAATAAAGGCGCTGTGGCCGGTTTCGCACCAGGGACCGTCCACCGCACCGCCCGGTGCGCGTTCCTGATAGCGCAGCGCCATGCCATCCAGCATATGCGCTTCCTTGATCTTCAGGGTCGGGCTGTCCTGGACCAGCGGCGCCGCGCTCGCGCGAAAGACATAGGGGCTATCCGATTTATTCGGCACGAAGGCGTCCTCCCGTTGATGTCCGTGTCAGGCCTTGCCGTCGAGCAGGCCGAGAAGATAGGGCGGCGTCACCGGAACCTGGGCGATACGGACGCCGAAGGGCGTCAGCGCATCTTCGATCGCCGCCGCGATCGCCGCCGGCGCGGGGATCGTACCGCCTTCGCCGGCGCCCTTGACGCCAAGCGGGTTCAGCGGCGTCGGCGTCTCCAGATGAACCAGCGACAGCGGCGGCATATCGCTGGCCAGCGGCATCAGATATTCGCCGAAATTGACGGTCAGCGGCTGCCCTTCGCTATCGTAACGCATCCATTCATAGAGCGCGTTGCCCACCCCGTGGGCGACGCCGCCAATCACCTGACCGTCGACAATCAACGGGTTGATCACCTTACCGCAATCGTGACCCGCCACGTAGTTCAGGATGGTCACCTCGCCGGTTTCCAAATCGACCTCCACCTCGGCGACATGGCATCCATTCGTATAGGTCGATCGCTCGGGCGTGAAATACGCGCTTTCGCGCAGGCCCGGGCTCAGATCCGGCGGCATGGAGAAGCCCGGCCGGCCGTTCGAGAATACTTCCACCTCGGCAAGCGAGATACTCATATCGGGGACGCCCTTGACGAAGATGCGGCCTTCCGCGAGCTCGAGATCTTCCGCCGCCGCCTCCAGCATATGGCTCGCCGTCCTGAGGATTTTTTCGCGCAACTGCGCGGACGCGATTTGCGCCGAAGAGCCCGCGTTCACGGTCACCCGGCTGGCGAATGTCCCGACGCCATGGGGAATTTTGGCCGTATCGCCGCCTCTGACTTCGATATCCTCGATCCGCGCGCCGAGCCCGTCCGCGACGATCTGCGCCAGCATGGTCTGATGGCCCTGGCCCTGCGCGCTCGCGCCGGTTACCGCCGTAATCTTGCCGCCGGCGCCCACGCTCACGGTCACGCCTTCGAACGGCCCCAACCCGGTGCCTTCCACATAATTGCCGACGCCGATGCCACGATACCGCCCCGCCTTGCGCGCCGCCGCCTGACGTTTCGGGAAGCCGTCATAATCGGCCGCTTCCAGGGCGAGCCGCTGGCTTTCCGGATAGTCGCCGCTGTCATAGGTAAGCGGGCTGCCGTCGCGATAGGTCAGGCCGACCGCGTAGGGCATTTGTTCGGGCTGGATGAAATTACGCCGCCGCAACTCCGCCGGGTCGAGGTTCATTTCGCGCGCCGCCCGATCCATCAGACGTTCCATCGCAAAGACGGCCTGCGGCCGCCCGGCGCCCCGCACCGGCGAGCACGAAATCATATTGGTGCACGCAACCTTGACCGTGAGGTCGAACGCCGGAATCACATACGGGCCCGGCACCGTGCTGCCGGTGATGTAGGGCAGGACCACCCCCAGCATCGGCAAATAAGCGCCGCCATCGTGAATGACCTCGCCCCGCAATCCGAGGATGCGGCCATCGCCATCGAGCGCCAGCTCGACATCCCAATACTGATCGCGCTCCTGGAATGCGGTGATGAAGTGTTCGCGCCGGTCTTCGATCCATTTCACCGGGCGGCCGAGCAGCCGCGCGCAGGCAGGAATGGCGACTTGTTCGGGATAGCTCGATCCCTTGGGGCCAAACCCGCCGCCGACATCTTCTGCAATGACGCGAAACCGCTCCTCCGGCAATTCGAACAAATCCGCCAGCACCCGCCGCAGACGGTGCGGCGCCTGGGTATTGGCCCACAGGGTGATGCCGTCCTCGGCCGGATCCGGCAGGGCAAGGACGGCTCGGCATTCCAGCGCCTGGGCGCCGCCCCGGTTCTGGAACAGCCGTTCGCGGACGACATGCGCCGCGCCGGCGAACGCCGCATCGACGGCGCCGAATTGCAACGGGATTTCCGCGGTCAGATTGTCTTCGAGATCGGCGTGGGCGCGCGCTTCGGGGTTTTCCAGCGCGGCGCGGCAATCCGCCACCACGGCGAGCGGTTCATAATCGACCACCACCCGCTCGGCCGCGTCCTCCGCCAGATAGCGATCCTCGGCGACGACCACCGCAATCGGCTCGCCGACATAGCGCACCTCGTCCTGCGCGAGGATTTGCGCCGTCCGCACATGGCGGATCGCCGGATGGTGGGCGAGCAGGGGAAGCAGCTTTCCGTGCAGGACCGGCGGCAGATCGGCCGCCGTGAAGACACCGTGCACGCCGGACATCGCCCGCGCCGCCGCGACATCGATGCCGCGGATCCTGGCGTGGGCGTGGTTGCTGCGCAAAATCGTCGCCTGCACCATGCCCGGCATGTGCAGGTCGTCGACGAATCGGCCCTGCCCCATCAGGAGGGCCGGATCCTCGACCCGCTTCACCCGGCTGCCGACCCAGCTCATCGCTCTCCCTCCGGTGGACCGGCGTCAGCCCAGATCGACCTGATCCGTAACGCCGAACTCCTCGGCCAGCGCATTCAATTTTGCGCAGGTGCCATCCTCGACGAAGATGCCCTCCGCGCGCAGCTTCTTTTCCTTGCGATATTCGATTTCGCCCGGGTACAGCACTTCCTCGAAGCCCGAGGCCGGCGGCGTCGATTTCAGGTAGTTGGCGAAATCGGTCACCTCCTGCTTGAAGGTCTCCAACGGCCGGAACGCCTCCACGTCGAAGGCCGCGATGAAGACGCCGTCATTGTGCTTGCCGGAGGGATCCACGCCGAAGCCGAGGCCCGGAAGAATGCCCGAAAAAATCTCGATCATCGCCGACAGTCCATAGCCCTTGTACCCTTCGTTTCCGCCCAGCGGCAGCACGGCGCCGCCGGCGCGCAGATCCTTCGGGTTGGTCGACGGGTTGCCGTCCTTGTCGAGCAGCCATCCCAGCGGCACGTCCTCGCCGCGCGAGACGGCGACTTCGAGCTTGCCCGCGGCCGCGGCCGAGGTCGCGAAATCGATGAAAAACGGTCCCTCGAGGTTCGACGGCATCGCAATGCACAGCGGGTTGGTGCCGAGACGGGCCTCGCGGCCGCCAAAAGGCGCCACGGATTTCTTGGTCCGGCCGGAATCCGCGGTCATCATGCAGATCAGGCCTTCCTTGGCGGCCATCAGGGGGTAGTCCGTCAGCCGTCCGACATGGCTCTGCTGATAGATCGTGGTCGCCGCGACGCCGCTTTTCTTCGCCTTCTCGATGACGATTTCGGTCGCCCGCTCGGAAACCACATAGCCGAAGCCCCAATTGCCGTTGATCACGGTAGTGGTCGCGGTTTCCCGATCGATTTCGAACGGCGCGCCCGGCACGATATGGCCGTCCTTCACGCGGTCGATATAGGTCGGAATCTTGATGATGCCGTGCGAATCATGCCCTGCGAGATTGGCCGCGATGGAATGGCGCGACACGATCTCCGCCTCCTTCGCGCTCGCGCCGGCGCCTTCGAGGAGCACTGCGGCTGTTTTCTGGATCTTATCGGCGGCAATAATCGGCATTTTTCCCTCCAATTGTATTTTTGTCTGGAGCGGCGGCCTGGGAAAATCCGGCTCGTCCTGCGCCGGCGGCGCCCCCGAAACCCCGCCACTCAACCTTTTGGTAACCATTCCTCCCTAAACAATCACAAAGGTTTCGCTCGCGCCACCCTAGCAGGCCACAATCCTATGACCGACTCCCGGACGGACAGTCCGAATTATATTCCCTGGCTAATCGTCCTCTGTTTGTGGGCAGCCCTTCATCTCGCCCTCGCCACCTCGGTCGCCGCTCCGGTCTTCAACGGCGAGCTGCTGGGACCCGACGGGTATATGCGTCTTGTGCGGGTCGGCGAGCTGCTGGCGACCGGAAATTGGTACGACATCGTGATCGAACGAAGCAATGCGCCATACGGCGACGCGCTGCATTGGACGCGCCCGATGGACGCCATCATCCTCGTGCTCGCCCTCCTGATCCTGCCGTTCGTATCCGCCGAACAAGCCCTGTTCGCGGCCGCGGCGAGCAGCGCCCCGTTGATCGCCCTGCTTTGCTGCATCGCGATGGTCTGGACGGCCCGTGCCCTGATGAGCCGTGACCGGGCCTTCATGGCGGTCTTCGTCCTGCTGCTACAGCCGGCGGTGCTCAGCTATTCGATGACCGGCCGCGCGGATCATCACAGCCTGCAGTTCCTCGCATTCCTGCTCTGTATCGGTTTCATGCTGCGTCTGCTCGGTCCGCGAACCGCGCCGCCACGACTGGCGCTTCTCGCCGGCGCAAGCCTCGGCTTCGCCCTATGGGTCAGTATCGAGCTTCTGATCCTGGTCGCCTTGTCCCAGGCGGCGCTCGCGCTCGACTGGATCATCCGCGGCCGCGGCGGACGCCAAGGCCTCAATACGACCATCGGATTCGTCGTTTGCATGGCGGCGGCGATCGCAATCGAACGGCCCTTCGCGGACTGGCTGACCGTCGAATACGACCGGGTCTCCTTCGTGCATATGACGATCGCCCTGGTCACGCTGGCGTTCTGGAGCGCCGCGGCGTTCGGCATGCGGTTGTTTCCCTCCGGCGGGGTGGCCCGGCATCGGCTGCTTGTCGCGGGCGTGACCGGCGCCTTCGGCGTTGCCCTGCTGGCCAATATGTTCCCGTTGTTCTTCACCGGACCGTTCTCCGCCGTCGACCCGCGCATCGTTCCGATCTGGCATGAACGGGTCGCCGAGCTGCGGCCCCTGTTGCCCGAGAGCCTGTATCGCGTCGGCACGTTTCTCATGATGATCGGCGTGGCAATCCCGAGCCTGGCGCTTCTCGGGTGGATATGCTGGCGTGAGCGGCAGGACGAGAATTGGCGGCGCTGGATGTTCCTCGGCACGATCAGCCTGCTTTATTTCCTCTGTGCCCTGAAGCATGCCCGGTTCGCACCCTTCGTCGAAATCCTCAGCGCGATTGCCCTGGCGGAGATTATCGGCCGCTTGTTCGATCAACGGATGGGCACGGGCTCCGCGTTTCAGGAGCAGCTCATCCGGATCAGCGCGACCGTCATGCTGATGTTCGGCACGACCTTGACCGGGATGATTATCGAATCGTCCTACCGGCAGGCGGAAGCGGGCGAGGTCAACCCAAAATGCCGGATCGAGCCGATTTCCGACGTCTTGAACGATCCCAAAGGACTGGGCGCGACGCCCCTGATTATCGGCGGGTTGCTCGACCATGGCCCCGAGATCGTCTACCGCACGCCGCACAGCGTGGTCGGCGCCCCCTACCACCGCAACGGCAGCGGCATCTTCGACAGCTATCGTATGTTGGCGTCGACCGACGACAGCGAGAGTCGCGCCATCGTCAGCCGACGCGGTGTGGATCTCTTGATCGTTTGCCCCTCCATCGGAGAACGGGGCTTCTTCACGCAGGAAGCCGGCAACAGCACGCTCTATCAGCGCCTGCTCGACGATAAGGTCCCGGATTGGCTGAGCCGCGTGCCGATCGATACGGATATCGCCAACGGTTTCCGTCTCTATCGCGTCGAGCGATAACCTTCACGGCTCAATTCGCCGGCGGTGCAGCTATCGCGCCTGCGCGTCTCCATCCGCCCCGAAGCCGAACAATTCGGGCGCCTGACCGGGCACCGGATTGTTGAGATAATTGCCGGCGCCAAGACATGCCTCGACACCGCCCATGCGTTCGATCTGCGCGCGCTGATCGGATTTGGCGCGCCCGTCGACGGCTTCCGGGTCCAGCAATTGCCGTAACTTCCGTTCGATCCGCGCCGCCCGTTCGCGACCGTCGGCGGTATCGATCAGATCCCGGGTCTCCTCAGGGTCGGCCTCGAGATCGAAGAGCTGGCTCGGCATGCCGACGAAATACAGTAGTTTGTACCGCCCGTCGCGCAGCGCATACATGCCGCTTTTCGATCCGTGCCCGTGATATTCGGCGAACCCCAGTCGATCGACCTCCGTGCCCGCGATCGCCGGCCATAGGGAAATGCCCGGCAAATCCGCATCCTGCCTGTTCAGTTGTGCGCCCGCGCCTTCGACGATTGTCGGGAAAAGATCGACATGCGACACGATCTGATCGACGACCCGGCCGCGCGGAACGCCGGGGCCGGCCATCACGAAGGGGACGCCCAGCGAGTGCTCGTAGACGATTGACTTCGCGAACAAACCGTGATGTCCCGCCGCTTCGCCATGGTCGGAAATATAGGCGATGCGGGCGGTGTCCAGCACGCCGAGATCTTCGGCGGATTTCAGGACGGCGCCGATCTGCTCGTCCATATGGGTAATCAGCGCGCAATACCCGGCGACCGTGGTGCGGACGAATTCCTCGGAGCAGAGTTCCTCGAACTGATGCAGGCG
The DNA here is from genome assembly GCA_041557595.1 of Alphaproteobacteria bacterium. Classification (GTDB taxonomy): domain Bacteria; phylum Pseudomonadota; class Alphaproteobacteria; order UBA8366; family UBA8366; genus JAOTYV01. The sequence goes on along the minus strand of JBFFGE010000040.1, from coordinate 18,366 downwards.
GCGGATGTGATCGACCGCCGGGTGATGGGGCTGTTCCTCCTGACGGAACTGCGGAGGTAGCGGCATTCTGTCGGGGGGATATAGCGCCATGAGGCGTTTCGGCACGACGAAGGGCGGGTGCGGGGCCGCATAGGACACGAGCAAGACCCAGGGTTTGTCATGCGCCGCGGCATGATCCTTCAGCCATGCGATGGCACGTTCGGTAATATCGTGATCGTATTGGACATAGTCGGTATCGCCGATGCCGGTGCGGCTGTATTGCAGGCGCGGCGACGGCCGCGAGCGCTCGCCTTCCTCGGTCGCCCGCAGCAGACCGAACAACGCCCCGCGGCTCTCGACGATGTGCATCGGGATTTCGGATTCGGTGAAACCGTAATCGCGGCCATCCTCGAGGTAGTGCAATTTGCCGATCGAGGTGACGGTGTGCCCGTGCTCCCGCAACCGATGATGCCAGCTCGGCACCGATCCGTCATAGACCAGGGAGTTGTCCCAAAACCCGGTCTGGTGCGGATAGCGCCCGGTCGCAAGGGCGGCGCGCGCCGGGCAGCACACGGCGGAGGCGGCATAGGCGTTGGCAAACCGCACGCCGGATGCGGCGATACGGTCGATCGTCGGCGTTTGCGCCACCGGATGCCCATAGCATCCCGCATAGGCACGGTTGTGGTTGTCCGCCATGAAGAGAATGAGATTGCTGGGCTGCGTCATCGATTCACTCCGACCGAGCCGCCAAGACCGAGCAACCCGTGCTTACCGCCGGCCTTTGCGCGCCGGCCGCCCATTCATTCGGGAACCGGCGCCCGCTTGCCTGCCGAATCCTGTTTTACCGTCTGATAGATCCGCACACCGATCACCAGCACCGCCAACAGGATAAAGAACACCGCCATGGGCCGCTCGAGGAAAATCATCGCCCCGTCCTGGGACAACAGCAGGGCCTGCCGCAGCGCGCGCTCCGCGCCGGGTCCGAGGATGAACGCGATGATGAAGGCCGGCAGGCTGTAGTCGAACTTCTTGAAGAAATACCCGACGAAGCCAAAGGCGCACATCATCGCCACATCGAACAAGGTGTTGCGCAGCGCGTACACCGCGACGATCGAGGTGATGAAAATGAACGGATAGATCACCCGCACCGGCACCTTGGCGATGATCCGACCGATGATTCCGCTGCCCCAATATCCCATGACGAAATAGACGGCGATGCACAGCAGACCCGAGGCGAACAGCCCGTAAATCGTCGCCTGCTCTTCGACGAAAATCTTCGGCCCGATATTCATGCCGTGGATCAGGAAGACGCCGCCAAGCAACGCGGCCGCAACACTGCCGGGAATGCCGAGCGTCAGCAGCGGGATGAGATTGGCGCCGGACACGGAATTGTTCGCCGCTTCCGCCGCGGCGACGCCCTTGATCTCGCCCTCGCCCCATTTGTCTTCGGGTTTGCCCGAACGCCGGGCTTCCGCATACGCCACGAAGCAGGCGGCCGACGCGCCGACTCCCGGCAGCATGCCGATGATCGTTCCCATGCCGGTCGATTTCGCCATGACCGGCACGCTGCGTTTGAAATCGTTCCAGGTGACGTAGTTGTCCTCCGGCACATCCGATTTTTTGGACAACATGCGTTCCGTGCCGAGCGCGCCGCGATCGGCGATTTGCACAAAAATTTCCGAAACCACGAAGACGCCGAGCAACACCGGGACAAGACCGATACCGGTTTCGAGATAATTCACATCGAAGGTGAAACGCGGCATCGAGCTGATCGGATCGAGGCCGACGATCGCCAGCAGAATCCCGAGCAGGGTGCTGATAAGACCGCGCACCATCGAATTGCCAATGACGCTGCCGATTATCACGAATGCCGTGCAATAGACCGCGAAGATCTCCGGCGGCCCCATGCGCGAGGTGTAAATCGCAATAAAGGCCGCGCCGAAGATCAGCAGACATTCCGAAAACGTGTCGCCGAGCGCGGATGCAAGCACCGCCATCTTGAGGGCTTTACCCTGCTTGCCCTGCCGGGTCAGCGGATAGCCTTCGAGTTGCGTCGCGGACGCCTGCGGCGTGCCCGGCGTATTGAACAGAATGGCGGGGATCGAACCGCCGAAACTGGCCGCCTTGCCGATCGTGTAAACGAAGATGAGCGCCGACAGCGGCTCCAGATAGAAGGACAGCGGGATAATCATGGATATCGCCGCCGACGCGGTCAGCCCCGGCGTCGCGCCCGCAAGCAACCCGATCGTCGTGCCCAAAACGGCATAGAAAATTGCCCAGCCGCTGCTGAAGAGCGTTACGATACCGTCGAAAATCGGGTGGTCCATGCTCGATTTCTACCCTCTTATTCCACACCCATGGCCGGTAAGGCCCTCAAATACCCAGGAGTTTCCGCATCGGCCCGAACAGGTAATAATTGTCGTAATCGATCAGCAGCCCGGGCGGCTCCAGCAAGCGGAATATTCCGAAGAAAATGGCGTAATAGAAGACACCGGAAATCAGCGGAATGACCAGGAGCCATTTCACGCCACGATTGCCGAACAACGCCAAGGTCGCCGACAATGCCGCCACGGTCGGGATAAAATACTGCAGCAAATTAATCAGGCCGAGATAGCCGAAGGCGATCAGCGCCATCGGCAACACCCACACGAACAGCAACCGGATTTCCCCGTCGCCGCCGCCAAACTGGATTCCCTCCCGCCGCAATTTGACGCCGGAGGTAATCAAGAGCAGCAAGGTCATCGCCCCGATCAAAAGACAGATTGCCCTCGGGAACACGTATGGCTGCATGCCCACGCCGAATGGATCTTCCTCAATCTCAAGTGACGCGACGTAAAAGATCACCGTCACGACAAGCATGATCAGACCCGAAATGAATTCGTTTCGTGCCGACATCGTTTCCCGGTTTACGTTGTTGCCGCGAGGAGCGCCGACGGCGCGGGCCGATCCGACCCGCGCTGCCATTGCCGATCCATTCTACTTCTTTTTCTTTTTCATTTTGGCCTTCAACTCGTCGACGATCGGCTGCCATTCCTTGGTCAGGTCGCGATAATACGCCAGAGTCTCGGGCCCGCTCTTGTATTTCGCCGGCAAGCCCGCCTTGCCGAGAAGTTTCCCGTAGGCCTTGTGCGAGGTCATATTCTTGCAGGCCGCATCCAGCTTCGCGATGCGGTCGTCGGGAACGCCTTTCGGCGCCATGACGATCATGGGCGTGAAGACCTGCACATAGTTCACGCCAAGCTCCTTGAGCGTCGCGACATCCTTGTTGTTGGGATCGCGTTCCGGAAACAGCAGCCCGAGCGGCCGGATCTGATCCTGGAAGCCGCTCCTCAAATGAATCCCGAACACGCCGTAATCGACCTGCTTGCCGATGACCAGACCGCGTGCCGGTGCGCCGCCTTTGGCGGGCACATCCTGCGCCTGGATGTCATTACGGCTGGCAAAGGCGAGACCGGCGATACCCCAAGTGCTGGTGCGGCCCGGCGTCGCAAACCGAAGCTTGCCCGGATTTGCCTTTGCGTGCGCCACCAGCTGTTTCGCCGACTTGAACGGGCTGTCCTGATGCACGAACACCGCCGGCAGCAGCCGGCCGACCATGCACACCATCTTGAAGTCCTTGAACGGACCGACCGGCGCCTTGCGGAACTGCGTCGAGAAATACAGCGCGCCGGCGGAAGCGAGATGCAGCGTATGCCCGTCCGGGCGCGAATCGGCGACGAATTTGGCGGCAGGAACGCCGGAGCCGCCCGCCTTGTTGACGACGATCAGCGGCTGCAGATTGATGTATTCCGGCGCCACGCTCGCCAAGGCGCGCGCATATGAATCGGTGCCCCCGCCCGCGCCGTAGCCGACGACAAGCGTGATCGGTTTTGACGGGAATTCCGCCGCCTGGGCCGGCGCGAACGCCGCCGCCGCCAGCAAGGCGGTCCCAGCCGCCAAAGTGCCTTTAAAGAACATGTTTCCTCCCTGGTTCGAGAACCATTGTTATCCACCGGACTGTATGTCCAGACCGGCCGGCTATGGTGCACTCGTCGGATCGCGTCGATCCGACGTTCCGCGCACCGTACCTTGTTGACGACAGTATCGAAAAAGATCACCGGGGATGCAAATTCTTTCAATCCTGTGTCGGCAAGTGCGACATTCCTTTGGTCCGGCCACATAATGACGCCGGGAGCTCGATTGCATCCGCAATTGGAATTGTCCAACGGGGAGCCACGCAATGCCGCCCGAGAAAATCGACGATACCGCCGTCACGATCGATGGGTCGGGACCGCCGGTTCTTCTGGTGCACGGCATGGGACTGAACCGGCAAATGTGGCAGTGGCAACTCGAACCGCTTGCCGACCGGTTTACCGTGATCCGCTACGATCTGCTCGGCCATGGCGCCAGCGATATTCCGGCGGCCCCGGTCCATATGAGCCACTTCGTGGATCAGCTCGACAGGTTGATCGGCGCGCTCGATCTGCCGCCTTGCGGTCTGGTCGGGTTTTCGCTCGGCGGCATGATCGTCCGCTCTTTTACCGTGGCCCACCCGGATCGCGTCGCCGCCCTCGCCATCCTCAATTCACCGCATGACCGCACCCAGGCCGAGCGTGCTGCGATGCGGACGCGCTTGGCGCTCGCGAAACGTCGCGGCCCGGCGTCGACGATCGATGCGGCGCTGGAACGATGGTTCACCGCGGATTTCGCAGCCCGGCGGCCCGACGTGCTCGACCGGGTCCGGCAATGGATGGCGGCCAACGATCCGGCGGCATACGTCGCCATCTACCGTATTCTGGCCGAGGGCGACGCCGCGTTGACGAACGCCATCGCCGCGATCCGTTGCCCGACCCTCGTGCTCGCCTGCGCCGAGGATTACGGCAACTCACCGGAGATGGCGCAGAAAATGGGTGCACTGATCCCGGACGCCGAAGTTGCGATCATCCCGGATTTGAAACATATGGGGCTGGCGGAGGATCCGGCCGCGATCAATTCGGTTCTCCTGCCCTTTCTCCAAAGGCAATTATCAACTTGACGGTCGACCGATACCGGAGTCACACTTTCAGTGACGGTCATAGGCGGGCCTGCCGGAAAAACGGGAGAGCGATACGTCGTCGTGAGGAGCGGAACAAAGCATTCCGCCACCCTCACGCCAAGACCGTCACACGCGAAAACCACGATGGAGGGAGGCATGGATCCACCTGACCAGATATGTAGCCCTCGCGGTTGCGCGAGGGCACGGCTCGGTTAACGAGACGGCCGCGCATCGGTCGATCTTGTCCGCGCCGCCAACATGAAAACTCTTACTCTGCAGCGATCACACGGCATTGCGAGTCGATGTCTTGGGGAATCGCAGAAGGGTCGGCTAACAGCCGGACCAAAGGCAACAAAGCCTAGAAACCCCGCCAGCGTATATCGCGGCGGGGTTTCCCATTAACAAGAGGATCCGGGCACGCTTCTGTTTCGCCGCACGACCGAACAAAGCGCCGCGCGGTGCGCAGTTGGCAACCGGCGTTCGACCGCGCGCGGGCAGCTTAGGGCAAACGGCGCCGGACCGGCCCGTCGCTGTTCTGCGCATTATAGAGGCGCTTCAACTCCCCCCAGTCCTTGTTGGCCGCCACATCGATCGCGGCCCCGCAATATTTGCAATCGACCTCGGAGTGCCGCTGCAGCCAATCGGGTCGATGTAAATTCGTTTCGCCGCAATCGGGACACGATACTTCGATTGTGTCGACCATCTGATATCCCCCTTTCCAAGGTCTTCAATGCGCCATGAGAATTGCGCGGTCCGCATGCGCAAGAATATGTCCGGTAACGCCGCCGAAGATCATTTCCCGCAGACGGCTGTGCGAATAGGCGCCGATCACCACCAGGTCGGCGTCGAACTCCCGCGCCTCGTCCAGAATGGCCTCGCCAACATCCCGATAATCCGGCGCAATCTTCTTGAGGTCCGCTTGGATCCCGTGCAATAGCAGTTTTCGGATCAACGCTTCCGGCGGCGGCCCTTTCTTTGAACCCGTTTCAATCGACATGACGCGGACCGAATCCGCTGCCTGAAGGAACGGCAGGGCGGCGCTCACCGCGCGGCCGGATTGCGCGCTTTGGTTCCATCCGATCAGGACGCGCCTGCCAAAACCATCGGGCAGGTCGGGCGACGACAGCAGCAACGGCCGGCCGGATCGGAACAGCGCGGACTCGGCGCAGAGATTGACAACGCTTACATCGTTTTTCTCCGCGGGTCCGCCGACCACGATCAGTTCATACACCGCCCCCGACATGGCGATGACTTCCCATTCCGGGTCCGAACACACCTCCCAGCTCACGCTCGGCAACGCCGCCGCATCGACCGCATCCACCAGGGGCAGGCCCGCCGATTTTATGACGGCGTCGAATTGCGTCCGGACCGTTCGCAATTGGTCCTGCGACCGTTTCTCCAAGGTTTGCGCCAACTCTTCCTGATAGGTGACCATCAGCGGATCTTCGAGATGAACGAAAATTTCCGGATCCGTCAGCTCCCCATGCACAACGTGAATGTGCGCGGAAAACCGCTTTGCGATGGCCGTCGCAAGGCGGAGCGCATCATCAGATTTTGGTGATGTGAAATAGGGGACCAGCACGTTGCGTATCGACATCGCACGTCTCCACGAGTCTTTTCCCTAAAATCAAGTCTAGCACAGAAATTCCAGGATCCGGCGATCAAATGCGGGTTTCGGGCGCGGCCGCGCCGCGCGATAGAGACCGGCCTGCATTGAACGGCTACACTGTGCGGGATTTCCAAACGAGCCGGCAGTTCGACCCATGCAGCCATGAGCACAACCGAGTCACCGGCGGAAGAAGCGCCGCTGCCGCCACGGCAGCGGATGCTCGTGGCGCTGGCGATCATGCCCGCGGGCGCCATGCAGGCGACCGACACCTTCGCCGCGAGTGTCGCCATGCCCACCATGATGGGTGCCCTGTCCGCGACGATCACCGAAATTTCCTGGGTGCTCACCGCCTATCTCGTGGCCTCGGCCATGTTTACGCCGCTCTATGCCTGGCTGAGCCGAAAGGTCGGCCGGCGGCGGCTGTTCATCGCCGTCATCCTCGGCTTCGTCGCGGCATCGCTGCTGGTATCGCAGTCCGACTCGCTCGAAGAGCTTGTCGCGTACCGATTCCTGCAAGGCTTCTTCGGCGCCGGCCTCAATCCACTGACCTTCCAAATCGTGCTCGCCACCTTCCCCAAGAGCCACCAGGGCCCCGCCTTCGGCTGGCTGCAGACCGGCCGCATGAGCGCGGTCGTGGTCGGCCCGGTGATCGGCGGGCTGTTGACCGAGCTGCTCGATTGGCGCGCCGTGTTCCTGATGAACGTACCGCTCGGCCTGGCGGCTTTGATCATGATCATTCGCGTGGTGCCGAAGGATATTCCCGAAGAACCCAAGAAATTCGATTTTTTCGGTTTCGTATTCTTGAGCATCGCGATTGCCTCAATGCAGCTCATGCTCGACCAAGGCCACAAGCTCGACTGGTTCGATTCCGAAGAGATCGTCATCTATTGCATGATCGCGGCGAGCGCGTTTTACGTCTTTGCCCTCCACTGTACGACCGCACGCCAGCCCTACCTCAATCCGCGGGTGTTCAAGAACCGGGAGTTCTCGATTTGCCTCGTGCTCGATTTCTTCATCAGCTTCATTTTTTTCGGATATATGGCCTTGCTGCCGCCGATTCTGCAGCGCCACCTCGGCTTTCCCGTGATCGAAACCGGTTTCTTGCTGATCTATCGCGGCATCGGCACCATGGCGGCGTCGTTGCTGGCCGGATTCATGCTGATGCGTTTCAGTCCCCGCCCCCTGATCGCGGTCGGTATCGCGGTCATTGCGATTTCCACCTGGGTGCTGTCGACCATAACCCCGGGCACCGACACCACGCCGATCATCCTCGCCATCCTGCTGCAGGGCCTGGGCATCGGGTTCATGTCGACGCCCACCGAGACCGCCGCCTTTCAGACGATGCCGCCCTCGCTGCGGCCCGACGCCGCCAGCGTGATGACCGCGAACCGACGCATCGCGTCGAGCGTCGGCGTGTCGCTGCTGATCACCCAGCTTGTCACCAGCACGCAAAACGCGCGCTCCGCGTTGAGCGAGAATGTCAGCGTCTACAACGACCGGCTGCGCCATCTCGCCCTGCCGGAAACCTGGAATATGGACAGCGTGCAGGGCATGGTCACACTGGACCGGATGATCGAGCTTCAGGCGGAATTCATCGCCTATTTGCACAATTTCGAAATCATGACGATTGCGACGCTCTGTTCGCTGCCGCTCGTTTTATTCCTTCGCACGAAGCGGCCGCAGGACTGACGGTTCAGGAAGTCGTCGGATCGGCGCCCGCAATGGCGCGCCAGATTTTTTCCGTCGTCACCGGCATTTGCAGATGCTTCACGCCGTAAGCTGACAACGCGTCCACGATGGCGTTCACGACCGCCGCCGGCGCCGGGGTCGTGCCTCCTTCGCCGCCGCCCTTCGCCCCCATCAGGTTCGTTGCGGTCGGCACTTCGTTGTGATCGACCGTAAACAACGGAAAATCGGCGGCGCGCGGCATGACGTAATCCATGAAGGAGCCGGTAATGAGCTGGCCGTCACGCGGGTCGTAGGCGACGCGTTCCCACAGCGCCTGGCCGACACCTTGCACGACCCCGCCATGCACCTGCCCTTCGACGATGACCGGATTGACGACTTTGCCCACGTCGTCGACCGCGGTGTACCGCATCAGGGTGGCGACGCCGGTCTCCGGATCGATCTCCAACTCGGCGACGTGACAGCCATTGGGATAGGCAGGCATCGGCACGTCGATCCGCGCACTCTCCCGCAGCGGTCCCGCAAGTTCCGGCGGCAGACCGGCTTTCTCGTCCCGCGCGACCGCCGCGACGTCGAACAGGCAAATCGACCGGTCGGTGCCCGAAACGGTGAAGCGCCCCTCGGCAAATCGCACATCCCCCGCGGCGCATTCGAGCACATGCGCGGCGATCGCCGTGCCGCGGGCAATGATCGCGTCCCGCGTCTGGCTGAACAGATGCCCGCCCACGCGCATCGTCCGGGCGGAGTGCGATCCCGAACCCTCCTGAACGAAGGCGGTATCGCCAAAGCGAAAATCGATGCAGTCGTAAGGCACGCCCAGAAATTCCGAACCGATCTGCCGGAACGTGGTTTCATGTCCCTGACCGCTGGATTGCGATCCGACCACCATATCGACCCGGCCTTCGGGAAGGACTTCCATCACCGCCCGTTCGAGCGGCCAGCCGGTCGCGGTTTCGACGTAGTTCGCAAGGCCGATGCCCAACAACCGTCCCTGTTCGGCGGCGGCCTTGCGGCGCGCGGCAAAGCCCTGCCAATCGGACGTCTCGAGCACCATATCCATGCTGCGCGCAAACTTGCCGCTGTCATAGGTCACGCCGAGCGCATTGGTGTAGGGCAGCGCGTCGTCGGCTATCAGGTTGCGCCGGCGCAGATCGATCCGGTCGATGCCGGTTCGATCGGCGGCAAGATCGATCAGCCGCTCCAGCACGAAGGTCGCTTCCGGCCGGCCGGCGCCGCGATACGAGGTCACCGGCGTGGTATTGGTCCACACGCCCTTGGTGAGAACATCGGCAATCGGGATATCGTAAAGACCGGTCGTCACCGTCGGACCCCGGGCGATCGGCACGAAAGACAGGGCATGGCTGCCGAGATTGCCGATGTTTTCGGTCCGGATCGCGAGGAAGCGGCCTTCCGCGTCGAGCGCCAGTTCGGCGCGCGTGACGAGATCCCGGCCGGCGTAATCGCCAAGCGCCATCTCGCTCCGCGTGCCGGTCCATTTGACCGGCCGGCCCAGCCGCCACGCCGCCCAAACAACCAGCGCGAACTCGGGATAGAGCGAATTGCGCGTGCCATAGCCGCCGCCGACATCCCGGGAGATCACGCGAAAGCGCTCGAGCGGCAAATCGAAGGCCGCAGCCAGCAGGCGCTGAAAGGGATTCACGCCCTGACTGCCCGCATGGAGCGTATAGAGGCCGGTGTCCGCGTCGTATTCGCCGATCGCCGCCCGCGGTTCCATCGGCACGCCGGTCACCCGGTTATTCACCAACTCCAGGCGCACCACATGCGTCGCTTCGGCGAATGCCGCGGCGACCGCCTCGGGATCGCCTTTTTGATCCTCGATCGCAAGGTTGCTCGGCCGATCATCCCACAACCGGGGCGCATCGGATTGCAGCGCCGAAACCGGATCGACCACCGGCGGCAGCGGCGTATAGTCGACCGCGATCCGTTCCGCGGCGTCGCGGGCCCGATCCGCCGTCTCCGCCACGACGAGCGCGATGGCCTCGCCGACGCGGCGCACCTTGTCGGTCGCCAGTGGTTTCATACCGGGATAATAGATCTCCGATCCGTCGCGATTCTTCAGCTCGACATCCAGCGGATTGCCCCGCGCCGGCAACGGCTTCAACCCATCGGCGCGATAGTCGGCGCCGGTCAGGACCGCCAATACGCCCGGCATTTTCGCGGCTGCGCCGACGTCGATCGACCGGATACGCGCGTGCGCCCGGTCGGCCCGGGCGAAAGCCGCATAGGCCTGCCCCGGCGAATTGAGATCGTCGCTATACTGCCCCTGACCCGACAGCAGGCGCGCATCCTCAAACCGGGGGACCGCCGCGCCAATGCCCGCGGAAGGGTGACTCGTTTTCGAAACCAATGCCGTTCTTCCCGTTTGCGATAGTGTCGCATCGATTAGCGCCGCGAGAAAGTCGGGCGAGCCGCTGTAACCGCCGGCCACGATCGTTGCGAGCGCCGATCAGGTCTCCCGGGCGATTGCCGCCTGAACGAGATCCTGAACGATCCCGGCGATCTCCGGCCGGGCGCCGACCGGGCCGGCATCCGCCGCATCGGGGTGGGCCGCCGCGATGGCGCCGGGAATATCATCCGTGCTGTGAGCGCCGTAATCCATGAAAAACCCGACGACCACGCAGGCCCGCGGCGCGATCGATCGCAGGACGTCCTCCAGCGCCGGCGGCTGTTCCAGAAATGCTGCGTGCACCGCGTGAAACTGTCGTGTCGCCGCAATGCGTTCCGCCATCCGGCGTGCCGCGCCACCCGAACCCGCATCCCGCCGCGTTCCATGCGCCGCCAGCACGACAATGGTTTCACCCGGAACGAAGTTTCGCATAGTGCAGGCTTCCAGCGCCTGGGCGAGAACGACCGCATCGAGCCCCGGCGCCACGCCGACCGGCGCACATTGCACGATCGGCCGCCCCGGCGCCGCTTCCGATACCAGGCGCGGCAGCACGGAGCGATAGGTGTAGCCTTCGGCCATCAGCAACGGCACGAGACACACCGGATCGGCGGCCATACCGCGCAGCGCATCGGCCAGCGACAGTCCCCCTTTCAAGGAGCATGACACGACGTCCGAATACCGCCCGGTCGCTCGAAGTTGTGCCGCGAGGCGGTCGGTCACATCGCTGCGCGCCGCGCCGCCATGCGCCCACAGCACCAGCCCCGGCGACCCGGGGCTAATGACGCACACCGCCGGCGCACCGCGCCATGGACGTCGTTCGGGATATATGCATGAGCTTGTTTCGATCCCTTGTCGTACTCTCGCGTGCGTTCCGGGCCGTTTTCGTACCCGCATCGAATTGGCCACTGCACTGCGTTCTTTCCAGGCGCGCCCCGCCTCATCGACAAAGTCCGTCCGGTGCGCTACCGATTGTCAGCTTACGACGTCACCGCCGCGCGAGACACCGTCATGCCGATGATCACCGATCGATTCCCGATTGCCTTCGCCGACCCGCTGCCGGCGGCGGTCGATATTGTCGTCATCGGCGCGGGCGTCGCCGGAACCGCCAGCGCCTATTTTCTCGCCGAACGGGGCGCGAAAGTCCTGCTTTGCGAAAAGGGCCGGGTGGCGGGCGAACAATCGAGCCGGAATTGGGGCTGGGTGCGCCAGCAGGGCCGCGACTGGGCCGAACTTCCAATCATGATGGAATCCAACCGCATCTGGCGCGGCCTGGCGGAAAAGACCGGCGAAGCGGATCTTGTATTTACGCAGTCCGGTTGCCTGCACCTGATCGATAGCGAGGCGCGGCTGCGGAAATACACCGAATGGCACGAGATGGCGAAGGAGCATCAGCTCGACACCCGATTACTGTCCAAGGCGGAGGTCGCGGCGCGGTTCCCGGATATCGCGGGCGACTGGATCGCCGGCGTGGTAACGGAATCGGATGGGCGCGGCGAGCCCTTCGTCGCAATACCCGCGTTGGCCCGCGCGGCGCGCCGTTTGGGCGTATCCATCATCGAAGGCTGCGCCGTCCGGACCCTCGACATCGAAGCGGGCCGCGTGACCGGCGTCGTGACCGAAGCCGGCCGCGTGCGCTGCGATCAGGTGCTCTTGGCCGGCGGCGCCTGGTCGACCCATTTCGCGGCCAATGCGGGCGTGGCGTTGCCGCAACTGACGGTTCGCTCGACGGTCGCGCGCACCGAGGTGGCGCCGGCGGCCTACACACACAATATCTCGACGCCCGGCCTGGCGCTGCGGCGGCGAAACGACGGCGGCTATACGGTGGCGACGGGCGATCTGGCGGAACACTACCTGTCCGCCGCATCTTTCAAATACTTCACCAAATTTCTCAAATTGCTGAGACTCTCGGCGAAGGATGTCCGGCTGCGGCCGGGGGCGCCCAAGGGCTATCCCGGCGCGTGGGGCGCGCCCAGCCGTTGGCGCGCGGACGACATCAGCCCGTTCGAACGGATGCGGGTGTTGAATCCGGAGCCGTCCCCTGCCGTGATCCGCCACATCGAAGAACGTCTGCCGAAACGCTACCCCGCCTTGCAGGGCGTGAAGCTGGCCGAGGCCTGGGCCGGCATGATCGACGTTACGCCGGACGCGGTGCCGACGCTGGGCGAGGACCGCCGGCTGCCGGGCCTCTACATCGCGACGGGGCTCAGCGGACACGGTTTCGGCATCGGTCCGGCAATTGGGCGCGTCATGGCGGATTTGATGCTGGGCCGGGGACCCGGGCACGACGTGACCCGCTTCCGTCCGGAGCGGTTCTTCGACGGCAGCGAAATCGTGCCGGGTCCGTATTGATCGACGCAGAATCGATAAAGCCGCTCCCAGGTGCGGCCTTGACGCATGCTGTGGTCGGGACCGGTCCGAACATCGAACCGATACCCTCTATTTGAATTCGGAACGCGCCGCATCGATAATTTTATTTGCGTCGGCGGGCCCCTTGTAACCGTCGCTCTTGAGCTTGCCCGGTCCCTTGTAGCTCTCGAACCAGATTTTCACGATGGAGAGCACACCGGGAAATTTCTTGTCCATCTGCTCCGGATTATCGACCGCGGCCAAGGGGGACGAACTTGCCACCGCGAGGATCTTGTCGTCCATTTCCCCGCCGTCCAGCAGTTTCAGGACACCGATGACCTTGGCCTTGACGACCGCTCCGCGGGGGAACGCCTGCCCCAGGACGATGACGTCGAGCGGATCGCCATCCCCGCCCCCTTCCTTCGAAAGAAGCGTTCGCGGCAGCATCCCGTAATTGCCGGGATAGCCGATATATTTGACCTCGCGCGGAACGCCCTTCTTGAATTCCCATTTCAATGTGCCGTCGGGCTTGGTCACTTCCCATTTCGCAACCGTCCCGGTCGGTATTTCCACGACGACATTGATCGTACCGTCGGCATTGCGCGGCGCATAGGCGGTCAGAAAATTCTTCGGCCCGGAAATCGTATATTTATCAACTTGCTTAAGCCCGGGCGCCAATGACTCTGCATGGGCGGCCGCTGCCCCCAGCAACATCAAGCCGGCGCACGCGACCCAAGCGGCCTGTTTATGGATTTTCATTCGATTGCCTCCTCCGTCTCGCTGCCAAACACAGTTGGTACCCCAGGAATATGACATTCGGAGTTCGGGTTCTTTACCTCTTTGTGACTATTCCGCGCATAGCCGTGCGCGCGATGGAAATTACTGAAAGGCGACTTCGGTGAAGCTCCGAAGCTTGCGCGAATGGATCCGCTCGCGCTCCTGGGATTTGAGCGCCACCATGGTCTTCAACCCGATATCCAGGTGCTGACGAACGCGCTCCCGGTAGAACTTGTCGGCCATCCCGGCCAGTTTGATTTCGCCATGGAGCGGCTTATCCGAGATGCACAGAAGCGTCCCATAGGGGACCCGGCAGCGAAAGCCGTTCGCGGCGATCGCCGCCGATTCCATGTCGAGCGCGATCGCCCGCGATTGCGAGAGCCGGCGTATGATGGCGATCTGTTCGCCCAGCTCCCAGTTCCGGTTATCGACGCTCGCCACGGTTCCCGTCCGCATAACTTCCTTAAGATCGTAGCCGGCGAGGCCGGTGACCTCCTCCACGGCTTTTTCCAGCGCAATCTGCATTTCCGCGAGCGCGGGAATCGGCACCCAGGGCGGCAGTTCCTCGTCGAGCACATGGTCTTCGCGGACATAGCCATGCGCCAGAACGTAGTCGCCCAGTTTTTGGGTGTTCCGCAGGCCGGCGCAATGGCCAAGCATCAGCCAGGCGTGCGGTCGCAGGACCGCAACGTGATCGGTTATGGTGCGCGCATTGGACGGCCCCGCGCCAATATTGATCATGGTGATACCGCTATTGGCGGGCCGAACAAGATGGTACGCGGGCATCTGCGGCAGGCGATCCGGCGCGGCACCCTTTCTCCGGTCCTTCCCGTCCCGCGCCGCGGTCGTTACCACATCGCCGGGCTCGACAAATGCCGTATAGCGTTCTTCCGCCAAATGTTCGCGATATCTCTCGGCAAAGGCATCGATATAGAATTGGTAGTTCGTGAAGATCACAAAGTTCTGAAAATGCTCCGGGCTCGTCCCGGTATAATGCATCAGACGGTGCAGCGAATAATCGATCCGCGCCGCGCGGTACAGGGCGAGCGGTGCGGGCACGTCGCGAGCCGGCTCGACGGTCCCGTTGACGATCGAATCGTCCATCGTCGTCAGGTCCGGCGTGTCGAACAGATCCCGCAGCGGGATATCCGGGGCAGACCCCGACGGCGCCCCTCGCCGCAGCGATTCGGTTTCCTTGTTGATGTCGCGCTCATAGGCGAAATGAACCGCGATGGGTTCATCCGATTCCCCGACCTCGACCGGGACGTTGTGGTTCTCGAGCAGCAGCTCGATCTGCTCGGTCAGGTAATTTCGGAACAGCGCGGGCCGCGTAATCGTCGTCTCGTGTACACCGGGGCCGGAAACGAACCCGTAAGACAGGCGCGAATCCAATCGCGAATGGCTTGCCGTCGTGATGCGAACGAACGGATAGGTCGCCCGCACCCGCGACTTGGGCGGCGTCCCCTTCAGAAAGGATTGGAATTTGCCTCGCAGGAAGGCCGTGTTGCGGTCGTAAATTTCCTCGAGCCGCGCTACCGCGGCCGCTGCGTCGGTGTATTCCCTTGGTTCGAAGGGCTTGGGCGTGAGCAACGTGGGAATTTTTGGCACTTTGAACTCGTTGTAACCGATTGCCGGACGCAACAACGCAAATCGGAGCGGCGGCATCCGGGCGCAGTTAAGCCGGCTTTGGTGAATTTTTCGCTAACCGACAAGGTTGGTCCTGCTTAGGACCGCCTCGGGATGAGCGGCGCATTGCTCCGGAACAGGGGACCTGAGCGATGCCTCGTTACCCGCAAATCGCAGACAATTGAAATCACTACCTGATTACCGTAACATGTTTGCCGCACCGATTGCGTCGCCGACTGGCAAGGATTCGGTCGCGGCGAACAGGCTGCTGCAGTGACGCGCGCTCGAATTTTGGAACGCACGGTACGGCAAAGATTTTATCCAAACTGCAAGGCCAACCGACGACACGAATTTTGATAGGCAGGGAGTATTATGGCACGCCAATTGGAGACGCTGTTCCCCGACGCCGTTCAGATTACCGAGGTCGATAATTTCGAACCCCTTAACCGTCGCCTCATGCGCAAGATCGAACAAATTCGGGCCGAGGTGCCGAACGGCCGGCCTGAAGCCTGGGTATCAACGGTCTACACGACGCTGAACAGCGCCGACGAGCTGCACAAGCTGCCCGAGTTTTCGGAATTGAACGAGATCATCATGCGGGAATCCGCCAGCTTCGCCGATTCGCTGATGATCAACCATCACGACTATCCGCTGCGGGTGTCGGCCTGCTGGCTCAATATCTATGGTCCGATGGACGGGCAAGAGATTCACCTGCACTCCAACAACATGATCAGCGGCAGCTATTACGTCAAAACGCCGCCGGGCTGTTCCGGCCTCATGTTTCATTCCATGCGCGCCGACCAGATGCTGGAACCCCCGCTCACAGCCATCAACAAATTGAACGGCACGATTTCCGAGTTGGCCGTGCGCGAAGGCATGATGGTGCTTTTCCAGAGTTCGATGAAGCACAGCGTCCGGCCGAGCCCAACGGCGGAAGAGCGGATCAGCATCAGCTTCAATCTGTCGATGTAGCGACAGAGGATGAACAAACGCCGGCCATGAACCAGGCGCAGCGCCCGGAAACTCGGACTCCGCCGCGCTGACTTTCAGCGGTACCAGCCGGACGGGAAAATGCGCTAGCCTGCTCTTTGATGCGGCTCGCCCAAACCCATTCGAATCTCGGCGTTTGCCCAGCCTGCGGGCTCCGCCCAATATACTCGGCAAGCCGAAGCGACCCCATTATTGATTTAGAATAATTCTAAACTATTGACGGGCAGGTTCCGGCTTCCTAGATTAGAATAATTCCACTTTTGAGAGGAGGCTCCCCGATGTCCAAGGCCGATGAGAAGAATGCCGGCAAATGTCCCGTGATGTACGGCGGGAACACGACCTTCGATAAAGACGTCATGGAGTGGTGGCCGAACGCCCTTAACCTCGACATTCTGCATCAGCACGACACCAAGACCAATCCGCTGGGCACGGATTTCAGCTATCGTGAAGCGCTCAAGAAACTCGATTTCGATGCGCTCAAGAAAGACCTTCACGCCCTCATGACCGACAGCCAGGATTGGTGGCCGGCCGATTGGGGGCATTATGGCGGCCTGATGATCCGCCTGTCGTGGCACGCCGCCGGGTCGTATCGTATCGCCGATGGCCGCGGCGGCGGCGGCACCGGTAACCAGCGTTTCGCGCCATTGAACTCCTGGCCCGATAACGTCAGCCTCGACAAGGCGCGCCGTCTGCTGTGGCCGATCAAGAAAAAATACGGCAACAAGATCAGCTGGGCGGACCTTATCGTCCTCGCCGGCACCATTGCCTACGAGTCCATGGGCCTGAAAACCTTCGGCTTCGGTTTCGGCCGGGAAGACATCTGGCATCCTGAAGAAGACATTTACTGGGGATCCGAAAAGGAATGGCTGGGCCGCGATCGGTATGAAAACGACGACAATGCGCAATCGCTGGAGAACCCGCTGGCTGCCGTACAGATGGGGCTCATCTATGTGAATCCCGAAGGCGTCGATGGCAAGCCGGATCCGCTCAAGACCGCGCTGGAGGTTCGCGAGACTTTCGCCCGCATGGCCATGGACGACGCGGAAACCGTCGCGCTGACCGCCGGCGGGCATACCGTCGGCAAGTGCCACGGCAATGGCGATGCGAGCCTGTTGGGTCCGGAACCCGAAGCCGCCGATGTCGAAGAGCAGGGTTTCGGCTGGCGCAATCCGACCGGGTCGGGCAAGGGCCGGGACGCCATCACCAGCGGGATCGAAGGCGCCTGGACGACCCATCCGACCAAGTTCGATAACGGCTATTTCGATCTTCTCTTCAAATACGAATGGGAATTGAGGAAGAGCCCGGCGGGCGCCTGGCAATGGGAACCGGTCGATATCGCGGAAGAAGACAAGCCGGTCGATGTCGAGGACCCGTCGATCCGCCACAACCCCATCATGACCGACGCCGACATGGCGATGAAGATGGACCCTATCTATCGCGAGATCTCCTTGCGGTATCAAAAAGACCCGGATGCATTCCGGAATGCCTTCGCACGGGCGTGGTTCAAGCTGACCCATCGCGACATGGGACCCAAGGTGCGCTACATCGGTCCTGACGTGCCACAAGAGGATCTGATCTGGCAGGATCCGGTGCCCGCGGGACGCACAGGCTATGATGTGGAGGCCGTAAAGGCTAGGATCGCGGCCGGCGGCCTGACGATCGGCGAGATGGTCGCAACCGCCTGGGATAGTGCGCGCACCTATCGCGGCTCGGATATGAAGGGCGGCGCCAATGGACTTGCCCGGTTTTAGTAGAGAGACATTGTCTCATTTTTGGCCGTCATGGCCTCGACTGCGATCGGCGATTGATAGCCGAGCGCGGAGTGGCGTCGACGGGGATTGTAGAAGCCGTCGATGTAATGGCCAATGGCTTTCTCGGCCTGCCGCCGGGTCTGGAAGCTGGTTCGCCACACCAGCTCCGATTTGATGGTTT
>JBFFGE010000039.1:0-29013 GCA_041557595.1 Alphaproteobacteria bacterium | reverse complement strand
ATGATGACGAAGGGGCCGACACCGGCAAACAGCGTGTTGACGATCGACGGATCGAGGAATTTCAGCGCGAAGAAATAGCAAATCCAGGCGCCCGCCGTCGTCAGATTCATCATCAGCACGTCGACCGGCGCCCGAAAGAACGGTTTCAGGCTGCAGCCGCGCGCCCACGCCAGTCCGAGCCCCGCAGCGGTTGCGATTCCGAAGGCGACCAGCTGGACGACGAAGACGTTCACCGATTGAAAGACGCCGCCGAGATAGACATCCCGAAACGCGGTCGAGACGACAAAGATCGCGATACAGCTTGCGCCGAGCGTCGGGTCGGAGAGATGTTTCACGGTGAACAATCCTGGTTGCCATCGAATGCCGCGGACACCTGATGGGCGCAGGTATGGGGCGGCGCGGCCACCCGGTTCTTGTGAAACGAATCCGGATACGGGCGAAAAAAAATCCCCCGCCCGGAACACCGGAGCGGGGGGCAGGAGCCCTTGCGGGCTACTCAGGGGCAAACCGAATTAGTCGAAGGCATCCTCCCAGGTGCCGCGCGTGGTGGCGCGGGAATACTCCGTCGCGCGATTCTCGAAGAAATTCGTGTGTTCGACGCCGTTGAGAATTTCGTCCAGCCAGGTGAGCGGATTCTTCTCTACGCGGTAGATCGGCTGCAGGCCGATTTGCATGAGCCGATGGTCGGCGATGTAGCGGATGTATTGTTTGACCGAACCGGCATCCAGGCCTTCCACCTCGCCCATTTCGAACGCGAGGTCGATGAAGGCGTCCTCGTGATCGACGATGGTCGAACACGCCTTGTAGATGTCGCGCTGCAATTCCTCGGTCCAAATTTCCGGATTTTCGCTGCGGAAGGTCTGGAACAGTTTCAGGATCGAGTTGGTGTGTAGCGTCTCGTCGCGGATCGACCAGGTGACGATCTGTCCCATGCCCTTCATCTTGTTGAAGCGCGGGAAGTTGAGCAGCATGGCGAAGCTGGCGAAGAGCTGCAGCCCTTCGGTGAAGGCGCCGAACACCGCGAGCGTCTTGGCGATATCGGGTTTGGTCTCCACGCCCCATTGCTGCATGAAGTCGTATTTGTCCTTCATCTCCTTGTATTTGAGGAAGGCGTGATACTCGGCTTCGGGCATCCCCAGCGTATCCAGCAAATGCGAATAAGCGGAAATGTGGACCGTCTCCATATTGGAAAAGGCTGCCAGCATCATCTGGATTTCGGTGGGTTTGAATACGCGGCTGTAGTGGCGCATGTAGCAGTTGTTCACCTCGACATCCGCTTGCGTGAAGAAGCGGAAGATCTGCGTCAGCAGGTTGCGCTCGGACTCGGTGAGTTTCTGATGCCAGTCCTTGACATCGTCGGCCAGCGGCACTTCCTCCGGCAGCCAATGGATACGCTGCTGTTGCAGCCAGGCGTCATAGGCCCAAGGGTAGCGGAACGGCTTGTAGATCGGATCGGCGTCCAACAGTGACATTTTTTTATTTCCTTTGGGCTCGCTGCTCTATTGGCAGGCGAGGCATTCTTCATAGTCGGTTCCGCCGCCCGGCTGGTCCGTGGCGTTGACCTTGCCGAGATGCGGTAGCGTGGCGACCGGCGCTTCCGCCCCCATGCCCGAGACGATCTCGGCGCGTTGCAGGGATTTGGAGCGGCAGTAGTACAGCGTCTTCACGCCTTTCTTCCAGGCCTGGTAGTGGATCTGGTGCAGATCGCGTTTGTGGACGTCGGCGGGCAGGAACACGTTGACCGATTGCGCCTGACAGATGAATTCGGCGCGGTCGGCGGCGTGTTCGATGATCCACCGCTGATCGATTTCGAACGCCGTGCGGAAGACGGCTTTCTCCTCGTCGGTGAGGAAATCGAGATGCTGCACCGATCCTTCTTTTGTCGTGATCGACGACCATGTCTCGTCGTCGTCGCGGCCTTTTTCGGCCAGCAGCGCCTTCAGGTATTTGTTGCGCACGTTGAAGGAGCCGGACAGCGTCTTGTGCGTGTAGCTGTTCGCCGCGATCGGCTCGATGCCGGGCGACGCGCCGCCGCAGATGATCGAGACCGATGCGGTCGGCGCGACCGCCATCTTGTTCGAAAACCGCTCCATGATGTTGTAGTCGGCGGCATCCGGGCAGGCGCCGCGCTCTTCGGCCAGCGTTACCGAGGCCGCATCCGCCTGGCTTCGGATATGCTTGAACATCCGCTTGTTCCAGACCTTCGCCATCACCCCTTCCATCGGGATGCCGAGCTTCTGCAGGAAGGAGTGGAAGCCCATCACGCCGAGGCCGACGGATCGTTCGCGCATCGCCGAATAGGTCGCGCGTTCGAAATCATCCGGCGCATTGTCGATGAAGTCCTGCAGCACGTTGTCGAGGAAGCGCATGATGTCCTCGATGAACTGCGGATGGTCTTCCCATTCCTGGTAGGATTCGAGATTGAGCGAGGTGATGCAGCAGACGGCGGTGCGGTGCATGCCGTCCTTGTCGATGCCGGTCGGCAGCGTGATTTCGGTGCACAGGTTCGACGTCTTGACCTCCAACCCGGCGAGTTTGTGGTGTTCCGGCATCGCCCGGTTCACGTGATCGATGAAGATCATGTAGGGCTCGCCATTTTCGACCCGCGCCGTCAGCATGCGAATCCACAGGTCGCGCGCGGACACCTTGCGCTGCACCGTGCGGTCCTTCGGGCTGACCAGTGCCCACTCCTCCTCGTTCTCGACGGCTCGCATGAACGCGTCGGAAATCAGAATGCCGTGATGCAGGTTGGGCGCCTTGCGGTTCGGGTCGCCGCCGGTCGGCCGCCGGATCTCGATGAATTCCTCGATCTCCGGATGATCGATCGGCAGGTAAACCGCCGCGCTGCCGCGCCGGAGCGAGCCCTGCGAAATCGCCAGGGTCAGCGAATCCATGACGCGGATGAACGGCACCACGCCCGATGTCTTGCCGTTGTGGCCGACCCGCTCGCCGATCGAGCGCAGATTGCCCCAATAGCTGCCGATTCCGCCGCCGCGCGCGGCAAGCCAGACATTCTCGTTCCACAGGCCGACGATGCCGCGCAGGCTGTCGGTCGCTTCGTTGAGGAAGCACGAAATGGGCAGGCCGCGGTTGGTGCCGCCATTCGACAGGATCGGCGTGGACGGCATGAACCAGTGCCGGCTCATATAGTCGTAGAGCCGCTGCGCATGCGCCGAGTCGTCGGCGAAATGCATGGCCACCCGGGCAAACAGGTCCTGATAGTCTTCTTCCGGCATCAAATATCGGTCGGTCAGCGTGTTCTTGCCGAAATCGGTCAGGCGGGAATCGTGCGCCGGGTCGATGACGACCTCGATGCCGCGTTCATTTTGTCGCCGGTAACTGAGATCCGAGCTTTTTTGAGACTCGCCGGACACGGGGTCCAGCAGAACGTCCACAGTCGATTGCCTGTTCGTCAACAATTTATCCACAGGCACGTTTTCCCGCGCCGATACGTCGGATCCGTCCACTATTCGCCTCCTGTCGCCAGATTATCCACCGCTTGTGGAAATATCGATGTGGATAACCACAAGATGTCGTGTCTAGCTTGTCTGTGTGATACTAAATATGCCTAACTAAATCGGGTTATGCTGTCTAGTCATAAATCGTTAATGCTGTTGGCCGAATCGGCCCTCTCCATGCGGCGCGGCGCCGGGGAAACGCACATGAACATGTTGAATTTGCTGTTCGACTGCCGGTCGATCCGGGGCCGGAACCATCATGCGATTTAATCTCGGATGCGGCTTCAACAAGCGCGACGGCTTCGTCAACGTCGATCGCTTCGCCGATTGTGCGCCGGACGAGATCGTCGATTTGGAGAAAATTCCTTGGCCGTGGCCGGACGACTCGGCGGAAGAAATCCAGATGATCCACGTGCTGGAACATCTCGGCGCGGCGACCGAAACCTATTTCGGCGTGATCGGCGAACTCTACCGGGTGTGCCGGCACGATGCCCGGGTCACCATCACCGTGCCGCATCCGCGCCATGACGATTTTCTCAACGATCCGACCCATGTCCGCGCGGTGACGCTGGAGGGGCTGGCCATGCTGTCGCGCCGCCAGTGCGAGGAATGGGTCCGCGACAAGAAGGCGAATTCGCCGATCGCCCTGATGATCGGCGTCGATTTCGAACTCGAGTCCAAGCAGCTCGTGCTCGAACCGATCTGGCGCAGCAAGCTGGACATGAAGACGATCACGGAAACCGAACTGCTGCTGGCGATCCGCGAGCGCAACAACGTGATCAAGGAGACGACGGCGGTGCTTCGCGCGGTGAAGGCCTAATACCGAACCCGGGTTTCAGAAAATCCCCTTATCGTCCCGTTGCGTCGCCTCGAGCGCGATCTCATCCACCGTTACGGCGAGGCCTGCCAGCGCGTCGGCGGGCGCGTCGGCAAGGCCTTCGACCGTCGCGATGAAACGCTGCCGCTCCGCGGTGCCGACGATGCCCTGGCTGAGCGTCTCGAATTTCTTCACGTAGTCGGGCCGCTGGAATGGCCGGGCGCCGAGCGGGTGGGCGTCGGCCACGGCAATCTCGTCGGCGATCGTCTCGCCCGAGTCCAACGTGATCTCGACGCGGCCGCCATAGGCCTTTTCCGCCGGGTCCATGGTGACGCAGCGGCGCTCCCATTCCGGGTCCTCGACGGTGCTGATCTTTTGCCACAGGGCGATCGTTTCCGGACGGTGCGCGCGTTCCGAGGTGTAGGAGTCCTCGTGGTGAAAGCGGCCGTCTTCCAGCGCCACCGCCATCATATAGGGGAGCGAATGGTCCAGCGTCTCGCGCGACGCATCGGGCGAATATTTCTGCGGGTCGTTGGCGCCGCTGCCGATCACCGCGTGGCTGTGATTGTTGGTGTGGACGACGATTTTCGCGATCTTGGTGAGATCGGGCACCCGGTCGCGCAGCCGGAAACACAAATCGATCATCGACTGGGCCTGATATTCCGCCGAATGCTCCTTCGGGAAACTGTCGAGCATGGCGCGCTTCGGCTCGCCGGGTTCGGGCAGCGGCACGCTGTATTCGGCGTCAGGTCCGGCGAGCAGCCAGGCGATCAGGCCGTCCTCGCCTTCGTAGATCGGCGCCGGGCTGGTCTCGCCGCGCATCGCCCGGTCCACGGCCTCGATGGCGAGTTTGCTCGAATGCGCCGGCGCCGCCGCCTTCCAGGATGAAATCAGGCCCTTGCGGGACTGCCGGGTCGCGCAGCAGACATGCACCGTGTGGTTGATCGCGTGATAGATCACCGGCACCGGCAGGCCCAGCATTGCGCCGATCCCGGCGGCGGCCGCCGCGCCGGTATGCGTCACGTGGTCGATCCGGTGCGAATGCAGGTCGATCGCCTTCATCAGGTCGATGTGGATTTCATAGGCGGCGGCGATGCCGCGGATCAGCGCGGCGCCGTCGCATCCCATCTGCTGGGCGACTGCGATCAGCGGCAGGATGTTGTCGCCCGGATGGCCGTATTCGAGCAGGATGAAGGTGTCGTGGTAGTCGAGTTCGCGCACCGCGACGCCATTGGCCCAGGCCGCCCATTCCGCGTGCACCCGCGTCTCCGGCGGCATTCCCAGGACCGTGGCGCCGCCGGGCCGCGGATGGGCCAGCGCCTGGGCGCGCGCCGCGACGACCGGGGCCCGGTTGATCGCGGCGATGGCGACCGCTGCATCGTCGATGATCCGGTTGCCGACCATTTCGGCCACTGCCGGGTCGAGGGGGGCATCGTCGACCGCGACACTGGCCAGCTTCCAGGCGAGTTCTTCTTCGCGCGGGTGGTTTTCGGCCGACGGCCATACACGGACGGCGTGGTGCTGCATCGAAGCGTCTCCTCAGGTTGGGGGCGGCCTGATCTATTGCGTAGACAGTCCAAATGGGTGGCGGCAAGCGGCCTCCTGCTGGCATTATGCATCGCATGTGCGGACGATACAGCCTGACCACGCCGATCGATGCGCTGCGCGATCTGTTTCAGATCGACGCGCTGCCCAACCTGCCGCCGCGCTACAACATCGCGCCGACGCAGGCGGTGTTGGCGGTCCGGATCGGGCCGAACGAGAGCGAGCGGTCGTTCACCGCGTTCCGCTGGGGCCTGATTCCGAGCTGGGCCAAGGATCCCGCCATCGGTAGCCGCATGATCAATGCGCGCGCCGAGACGGTGGCGGAAAAGCCGGCGTTTCGCGCCGCATTTCGCCGCCGGCGCTGTCTAATTGCCGCGGATGGATTCTACGAGTGGACGAAAGCCGGCAAGGGCGGCAAGCAGCCGTGGCGGATTTCGCTGCCGGATAGCGCCCCCTTCGCCTTTGCCGGACTGTGGGAGAACTGGATGTCGCCGGATGGTAGCGAGGTCGAAAGCTGCACCATCGTGACCACGGAGGCCGCCCCTGCGATCGCCGACTTGCATCACCGCATGCCGGTCATCCTCGATCCGGCGGACTACGACCGGTGGCTGACCGCCGATCCGCCGCAAGAGGCGACGGCGCTGATGCGGCCGTATGCGGGGGCGTTGGAGTTCTATCCGGTGACCACGCGCGTCAATAATGTGCGCAACGACGATTCGTCGGTGCTGGAGCGCGCCGAGCCGGTGAAAGACGCGCCGCCGGCGCCGCCCGCGCAGGGCAGCCTGTTCTGATCCGCGCCATCGGCGGCATTGTCTTGAGACCGCCATCCGCATTAATGTGCGCTCCTGTCATGACCGAACCGCGGGCCGAAGCGCCCGAGAGTGCGCGGTCGATACAATTCAACGGCCAATCAAACAGATCAGGAACCGACCGCCATGCCGAATGATCCTTCGCCTCTTCCCGCCCGGCGGACCGTGACCAGCGAAACCATCGAGGTTCTGCACAACCGCGTCAGCGTCCGGAAATACAGCGACAAGCCGGTCGACGACGCCACGATCGATGCGGTGCTCGAGGCCGCGTTCCGCGCGCCGACCTCGTCGAACATCCAGGCCTACACCGTTGTCCTGGTGCGCGACCCGGAAACCAAGAAGCAACTATCGGTCCCGACGGGCAACCAGCGTCACGTCGCCGAGGCGCCGGTGTTCCTCACATTCTGCGCGGATATCACGCGCATCGAGGAGGCCCTGAAACGCAACGGCAAGTCGATCGACGACAACAATATGGAACTCGGTCTGGTGTCCTCGATCGACGCGGCGCTGGTCGGCATGTCGGCCTATCTCGCCGCCGATTCGCTCGGCCTGAAGGGTGTCATGATCGGTGCCGTACGCAACGATCCGATTGAGATTTCGCGTATTCTCGGCCTGCCGCGCCGGGTCTACTGCGTCTATGGCATGTGCCTCGGTTGGCCCGACCAGGCGCCGCCGCAAAAGCCGCGCATGGACTACAGCTCGATGGTCCACCGAGAACGCTATGATCCGGACGCGGCGCTCGGAGCGCTCGACGCCTATGACGCCGAACTCGCCGCGCATTATCAATCCAAAGGCGTCAAGACCACTCCGGATTCATGGACTCACGATATCGCCGAGAAATTCTTCCCGCCGCGGCGGGAGAAGCTGCGCGCGCAATTGAAGCAGCTGGGTTTCGATTTCCGCTGAGGCGGTGCGTGTCATGCTTCGCGATCAACCGCCCGGCGGCGCGTAACATCCCGCGGTCGACGCCTTCATGCGCGTCAGCGCGTAGACAAAGTTGCATGTGGGCGTGTCCACGCCCGTGTTTCTGCCGAGTTCGGTGATCACGCCGAGCAGGGCGTCCAATTCGATCGTCTTGCCGGCTTCGTAATCCTGCAACATCGACGTCTTGATCGGGCCGAGCCGTTCGAAGGTGTTGAGCTTGGCGTCGATATTCACCGCCACGTCGGCGCCGCTGGCGCGCGCGGCCCTGTGCGCCTCGGCGATCATTTCGCCCATCACGCGCCGCAGCTCCGGATCTCGCACCATGGCGTCGCAAGGCGCTTCGCACAGCATGCTCATCGGGTTGCCGGTCAGGTTGCCCCAAAGCTTGTCCCAGACGACGCCGCGGATGTCCTCCGAAATCTCGTGTTCCAGGCCGGCGGCGTCGAACAGCGCGGCGACACGTTCCGCACGATCGCTGCGGCTGCCATCGGGTTCGCCGACGATATAGGTGGCGCGGCCGCGGTTATGTTCGATGACGCCCGGCTCGGGAATGTTGCACGCGATGTAGACGACGCAGCCGAGCGCCTTTTCCGCACCGATGGTGCGCCGGATGCGGCCGCCCGGATCGACGCATTCCAGGGTGGTATCCTGTCCGTCGCCGCCGAGCCCGTGAGAATACCACCAGGGGATGCCGTTTACGGTGTGGACGACGACGGTGCTGTCGCCGATCAGCGGCTCGATCTGCGGCAAGGCGGCGCTTACCGTGTGCGCCTTCAGGCCGAGAATGACGATGTCTTGTTCGCCCAGTGCCGCCGTATCGCCGGTGGCATAGACAGGGACGGTCCATTCGTCGGACGGCTCGCGCACGGTCAGGCCGTTCGCCTGCATGGCAGCGAGATGCGCCCCGCGCGCGACGAAGGATATATCCGTCACGCCGCCCCGCACCATGCGCGCGCCCGCCAATCCGGCCACGGCGCCCGCGCCGAATACACAAATCTTCATGGCTGCCTCGCCTTGCTTGATCGGGAGCATCATGCAGCGGGTGCGGGCCCAGGCCAAGCCGCCGTATCGCTGGTTTCACGGCGGTGATATCGTTCCCGGACGAGACGTTAGAGGGAGAGGACGACATGACCGCGACGAAACCGGAAAAATACGATCCGCGCGACTTCAGGGCGCTCACCTTTCACGATGCCATTCCCGCATTTCGCGACGGGTCCGACACGCCGCGCGCCTATCTGGAACGGTGCATCGACACGATTGAGATGCACGAGCCGAGGGTCAAGGCATTTGCCGCGCTGAACGAGGCGGCCGCGCGCGACGCCGCCGACGCCAGCACCCCGCGCTGGCAGGACGGAAAGCCGCTCTCCGCCATCGACGGGCTGCCGATCGCCATCAAGGATCTGCTCGAGACGAAAGACATGCCGACGCAGATGGGATGCGACGCCTATCGCGATAATTTTCCGAAGCGCGACAACGCCGCCGTCTGGGCGTTGCGCCAGGCCGGCGCCGTGGTGTTCGGCAAGACCGTGACGGCGGAGCTGGGCGGTTCGCATCCGGGAGCGACCACCAATCCGTTCGACCCCGCGCGCACACCCGGGGGGTCTTCTTCCGGTTCGGCCGCCGCCGTCGCGTCCCGCATGGTGCCGGCGGCGATCGGCACGCAAGTCGGCGGCTCGATCATCCGTCCCGCGGGATTTTGCGGCAACGTTGCGTTGAAGCCTTCCCAGGGCGGCATCAACCGGGGCGAACGCCAGGCGACTAGCATGAGCACCCATGGCGTGCATGCGGGCTGTATCGAGGATATGTGGCAGGTCGCGATCGAGATCGCACAGCGGGCCGGGGGCGACCGGGGCGCGCCGGGCTTGATCGGCCCCGCAACACCGCCTGCGGCCGTGAAGCCGCAGCGTCTGATGGTGCTGGAGACCGAAGGCTGGGCGAACCTCGACGATGCCAGTAAGACCGCCCTGGAGATCTTTCTGGAGACGCTGCAGGGCGCCGGCGTGACGCTGTTGCGCCGCCGCGACAACGCGTCGGTGGATGCGCTGGAGCAGGCGATCAGCGATGCAAGCGCCGTTTGCAGTGCCATCACCGGCTGGGAAAACCGCTGGGCGCAGCGCAATCTCGTGGACGAGCACCCCGACGGCGTCAGCGACCGCGCAAAGGCGACCCTGGCGAAAGCGGAGGCGATGACCGTCGAGGACTATCGTCTGGCCTTGCTGGCGCGCGAGGCGGCGCAGCTCATCCATGCGCGGGTCGCGCCGATTGCCGATGCGGCGATCACGCTCGCCTGCCCGGGACCCGCGCCGCTATGGCCCGGCGACAAACCGGGCGAGCCGCTGGCGCCGCGGCCGACCGGCAATGCCATCTTCAACTACCCGAGCTCGATGCTGTTCGCCCCGGTGGTGACGGTGCCGATGCTGGGCGTCGGCGGTATGCCGGTAGGGGTGCAGGTGATGGGACAGCAGCAATCGGACGCCCGGATAACCGCCGCCGCCCGCTGGATCGTGGAATCGGTCGCGCCGGTCGTGGTGGACTGACCCGCCGTCGGGGCGGCTACCAGACGATGACCTGGGGGTCGTCCAGCTGTTTGCGTGGGTCGCCCGATTCATAGGGCGTAAGGACACAGCGCTGGGACGAGTCGTCGTCCCGTATCGCATTGGCAAGATTGACGATTTTGTCGAAGATTTCGCGGTGGGCGGATTCGTCCAGATCGTTCGGGAACAACAGGTCGGCATGAAACCAGAGTTCGACGTCAAAGCTCTGATTCGACCCGTCGATAAAAAAATCGGCGTAAAGCGGAGCTTTCGGCAGGAGAAGGCCGCAAATGCCGTGCATGGTGTCCGAATCGACGCTCGCGGCGATCTTGCGCTTCACCGTGTCGTCCAATTCGACGGGATCTTCCGAGCCCAGCAGGCCGTCGCCATCGAGGGCGACCACCTGGACGATCTTCAACTGGCCGGCGATCAGGTCGAGCACCTTTTTTAGGTGGCGCGATTTATTGTCCAAAACGTACAATTGCCGCGCCGTTCCGTCATACGGAAGCAGCATTTCCTTGGCGGAAGGCCAAAGGGACTCGGCAATTTTTCCGTCGCGCATCGGTTTCTCGGCCCATTGATTGAGTCAATCGATGTCGAACGGTCTAGCCGTTATTAATTTGCAAAACGTTAATGCCGCGTATCTTGGCTCAAATCATCGCGAATCCGCCATTCACGCTCAGGGTCTGGCCGGTGACGTGCCGCGCCCGGTCGGAGGCGAGGTAGAGGACCGCATTGCTGATGTCTTCCATCTCGCCGATGCGGCGCAGCGGATAGACCCGGCGGACCTTTTGCTCGCGTTCCGCCACCTTTTCCTCACCCATGCTCTTACGCATCTTGTCGAGGATGGCGTTGCGCATCGGCGAATTGGTCGCACCCGGCGAAACCACGTTGACGTTGATGTTGTGGCGCCCGACTTCCTTGGCGACCGATTTTGTGAAGGCGATGACGCCACCCTTGGCGGCGGAATAGACGGATTCGCGTTCCTGTCCGACGCGGGCGGCATCGGTCGCGATGTTGACGATTTTGCCGTATTCGCGGTCAACCATGCCGGGTAGTACGGCGCGCATGCAATTGATTGTCCCATACAGGGTGACCTTGATTTCCTGATCGCATTGTTCCGGCGTTTTTTCCAGGAAGGGCGCGTGCTGCGCCAGCACGGCCGCGTTGTTGACCAATACGTCGATGCGGCCGCATTCCTTTTCGATCGCGCCGATCGCCGCGGTCACGGCGGCGTTGTCGGTGATGTCGAAGCGGGCAGGCAGACCCGTGCCGCCGGCCGCGTCGATCATCTTCAAGGTTTCGTCGATGCCGTCCTGGGAAATGTCGTTGACCGCGACGCGCGCGCCTTCGCGGGCGAAGGCGACGGCCATGTCCTGGCCGATGCCGCTGCCGCCGCCGGTAACCATCACGACCTTGTCCGTATAGCCGAGGTCCATTTCTTGTCGTCTCCTCCTGATTCGATTGCGTGCGGGCTATCCCGCCTTTTTCAGGTTTTCCTGTTTCTGCGCCGCATAAATCGAGACATAGCCTTCCTTTTCCCAATCGGGGGGGATGCGGCAGGGCCGGGGATCGTTATGGGACCATTGCGCGGGGCGGCCGCGCACGATCTCCCCGGTATGGCGGGTCGGCGTCGGCGGCCGGCCGAAGGTGAACGCGTCGGCCGATGAATAGACATTGAGCAGCAATGGCCGAACCTTGTCCGATCGATTGCGCTGCGAGCTATGAATGGTGCGGCAGTTGATCATGATCAGGGAGCCGGCCGGGCCTTTCATTTCCTCGGCCGTTTCCAGCGCGACATGGGCGAGATCGCGGTCGGCCAGGAATCCCGTCCACTTGCCGTTCTCCCCGAAATGATCGAACAGCTCGCCCTCATGGCTGCCGGGGATCGCGGTGAGCGGCCCTTCCGCCGTGTCCACATCCTCCAGATAGACGCCGACGGTGACCGGGCTGTAATTCGAGTGCGGCCAGGCGGGAATGTCCTGATGCCACTTCACCTCCTCATCGCCGCCGGGCCATTTGAAGTTCAGTTTGGAACTGTGAAACTTCACGTCGGGTCCGACCAGATCGGCAACGATGTCGGTTATTTCCGGTGCGCTGGCGAAGGCCCAATAGTCGGGGCGCTGATCGACGGCGGCGCGGATCCGCCGAGGCCGCGGATCGTCCGGCGCATGTTCCGGGGCAAAATCATATCGGTCGTTTGACTGGGGTACGGCGCGGCTTTCGGCGACCAGGGCGTCAGTGGCCGCCCGCAGCCGGTCTAACCAGTCCCGGGAGATCAATCCTTCGACGGTCAGGAATCCCTTCTCAAAATAAGATTTTCGTTGCGCCTGACTCAGGCGGATCGGGGCGTGGTCGAGGACTTGTTCCGGGGTCATCGCGGTTTTCCGTTACGGGTTGCCTATCGGCCGATATTCTAGCATGGGATTGTAGCGGCTGCCGGGACCGCCGGTCAGCACTGAATGGACCGACGCCGGAAGACGCGATGGAGGCGGGTGAATGGGAAACGAAATCGACACCGAGATCAAGACCGTCCTGATTGGCGGTTATGGGCTGATGGGGCGCGGCATTGCACTGTCCTTCGCGCGGGGCGGCCACACGGCGATCGTGCTGAGCCGCGACCCGTCGAAGGCGGTCGATATTCCCGAAGGCGTCTCGGTGGTCGCCGAGTTGCCGGCGGCGGCGCCCGATCTGATCATAGAATCGGTGCCGGAGGACATGGACCTCAAGCTGGCATTCTTCGAGCGGATCGAGACGGCGTATGGCGACGGGCCGGTGATCGCCAGCAACACGTCGGGTCTGTCGTTGCAGAACCTGGCCAATCCGCGGCGGGATCCGGCAAATTTCCTCGGCATCCATTACTTTCAGCCGGCGGAAGCGTTTCCCATGGTGGAGGTAATTCGCTGCGCCGAAACCGGCGAGGGCGCATTCCAGCGTGTCAGGGCGGCGCTTAAGCGGAACGGCCAGGATACGATCGAGGTCAACCGGCCGGTAAATGGCTTTGTCATCAACCGCTTGCAGCATTCCCTCCTGCATGAGGCCTTTTATCTGGTTCAGGAGGGTATCTGCACCGCCCAGGACGTGGATAATTTCTGCCGATACATGTTCGGCCCGCGCATGTGCGCCACCGGTCTGCTCGAACAAAAGGACATCAGCGGCCTTGATACGACCGCGGCCGCGCAAAGCGGTATCGTGCCGACGCTGTTCCACAATAACCAGGTGAGCCCGATGCTGCTGGATTTGGCGGCGCGCGGCGATCTCGGCGCAAAGACCGGAAAAGGTCTTTTCGATTGGGAAGGGCGCGATGTCGACGCCGTCAAACGGCGCGCGGCCGATAAATTGCAACGTATCCTTGCCATCGTCCAGGAACCCTGACGGGTCCTCGGCGGGTCGGCGAGGGCTCCGCCCGCTCCGGTTCAAACACAATAAGAAAACGGGAAATATCGATGCCGGAACACGCCGCGTTCTCCCTTGCAGATGTCAGCACCTCGACCCTGATCCTGGTCGCGCTGGTGGCCTATTTCAGCTCGATCGTCGGCGGGCTCGCGGGATCGGGTGTCAGCATGCTGATGATGCCGCTGTTGGTGCCGCTGGTTGGCATCAAGGGAATCGTGCCTGTCATCTCGGTGGCCATGCTGGCCGGCAGCACGTCACGGCTCTGGGTCTTTCGCCACAGCGTAGATTGGCGTGTGGTCGGCCGCATACTCACCGGCTCGATTGCGGGCGCGCTGATCGGCGCCGCGATATACGACTGGCTGCCGGCGAAGGCGCTCTATTTTTTGCTCGGCGGATTCATCCTTCTGGCGGTGCCGGCACGCCGGATCTTCGAGCGCAACAACCGGCGCCTAGCCAGCGGGCCGAAGACGACGGCCGGCCTTGGCCTCGGCTATGGCGTGATCTCGGGCAGCCTGTCCGGCGGCGGTCCGATCCTGGTCGCAATCCTGCTGGGAATGGGCATAAAGGGCGCCGGCGTGGTCGGTACCAAGGCGGGCATCAGCATCGTGATGCATTCGGTGAAGACGCTCGCCTTCGGCGCGTTCGGGTTGCTGAATCTCGAGTTGATACTGGCCGCCGCCCTGATCGGCGTCTGTACGCTGCCCGGCGCCTACACGGCCAAATGGCTGGTCGAGCGCATGGGGCTGCACGTACATACCTTCATTATCGAAGGCGCGATCATGGTCGGCGGTGCGTTCGTCCTGTGGCAGGGGTTCGTGTAATCGCGCCGGTGCGTTTGCCCGCGTGCGTGGCTCATTCGGCCCAGTCGCTGGCGTTTCTGCGCTTCCGACGGGCATTCTCCGCCATGATTTCGTCGATCTGATCCTGGCGCAGATGATCTTTGTGGCCATGTATGATCGCGTTGGCTTGCCACACGATTTCCCTGAGCTGGATTCCCGCATCGCGGGCCACGGTGCGAATACCCTGGAGATCTTCCTGCGAAATATGCAGTTGCACGACATCGATCGTATCCATGATGCGCTTGTTGGCGCGATCGATTATTTCCTCGAGCGGTTCGCGGAATCGTTTGGGCGCCAATGCATAGGCCTCGATGGCAAGGTCCCTATCCGGAAAGCCGCTTTCGCGAAAGTGCTCGACATAGGTTTTGGGACGCCACGCGGTCAGCTCTTCCAGCATGTGCGGCATGTCGCCGACCATATCGAAGAGCATGATCGGGCCGTTCAGATGGTTCAGGTAGTCCGTTGAAAGGAGGGTGTAATCGCTAATGTTGCTGTTTCGCACCCGCTCCTGTAAATCGCGAAGTTTGCTTTCGCCTTCAGGCATCGCGACAATCTCTATGCGGTTTCACAGGTCGTCCAAACTTACGCAGGCGTTATTGCCGCCGTGCGTGCGGGATACTGCCTTGGTAATCGAGAATGGTTAGCGTTTCGTTAACAAATGCCGCCGTCCGGGCGATATCCAAATATGCAAGATGCCATGGCGCTGCGACCCTAATTGCCCTAATAATTCCTCCATCAGCGCACTTCAAATGCTAAATTGGAGCAATTGCGACGATGACCGCGCTGGCGGTTGAACGGGGGCACGCCAGCGTCGGTGAGGGACTTGCAGCACGTCGTCCGGGGTGCTGCCTGCTTGCAAAAACCACACGCCGCGGTGCTTGAAGGGCCGTTGGAGGCCTAGATTTGCCAGACTCGAACGATGCGACATTAAGGAAGGAACAAACGGATGGCGGCCGCCAAAAGCTGCCGTTCAGTATCCGGCGTTTCATACGGGGATTGTCGCACGATGTCGGCCGTCGCGGACATTTGAAGCCGCAACACATCGCGATCGCCGTGTTGGTCGTCGTCGCGGGCACGTGGGCGGCGATCGAAATTCACAGCCGTATGACGCATGTGTCCGAAAATGATGCGCGCATTTCGGCCAAGCTCATTCCAATCAGCAGCCGGGTGGCCGGTTGGGTGACCAAGATCCTGGTGAGCGAAGGCGACCAAATCAAAACCGGCCAGGTCATGCTCCAGATCGATTTGCGCGAGTCGGAATTGGTGGTTCGCGAACTCGAGGCGCAACGGCTGCGCATCCAGGCGGATCGAGTGCGTCTGCGCATGGAAAAATCGCTGGCGGATAGTCAGACGTCGAGCCGCTACAAGACGCGGCAATCGGCGCTCAATGCGGCGCGGGCGGCGGTGGCGTCCCTGAAGCCGCAACTCGATCTCGCACGCGCCAATCTCGCGCGCGCGGAATCGCTGTTCGCGAAAAAAGTCATTCCCCGCCGGCAGATAGATGAGGCGCGCACGACCGTCCGCAAGGTCCAGAGCGACCACCGCGGGGCGATCGCTCAGTTGCAGCAGGCGCAGGCGGAGCTTCAGGAAGCGAACGCGGATCGCGCGCGGCTCGAGGTGATCGAAGGCGAAATCGAGATGCTGCGCCATCAGGAGAGCGAACTGGAAGCCAAGGTGGAACGACAGAAGCTGGATCTGTCGGACCGGACCATTCGCGCGCCGATCAACGGTGTCGTCGACAAGACCTTTGTCGAGGAAGGTCAATACGTGACGCCGGGGCAGCGCCTCGCGATCGTCCATGACCCCAATCAGATTTGGATCGACGCCAACATCAAGGAAACGGAAGTCCGGAAGCTGCAGGTCGGCCAATCGGTCGAAGTCTTCATTGACGCCTATCCGGACGATGAGTTTATCGGCACGATCGCCACCATCGGCAATTCGACGACCAGCGAATACGCGCTTCTGCCGACGCCCAACCCGAGCGGTAATTTCACCAAGATCACGCAACGATTGCCGGTGCGGATCGCCATCCGTCAAAAGGAGCATAAATTGCGCCCGGGCATGATGGTCGAGGTCCGCGTCGATATCCGCGGAAAATAGGGTTTGGCCGCCCACGGCGCGCCGACGGCGACGAAGCCGCCATACCCGCGGGGCTCGGCCGATTGAGGGGATCATAGGTCATGAAGTTGAATCTCGGCTGCGGATTACGGAAGCTGGACGGTTACGTCAACGTGGACAAATTCGACGCCTGCGAACCCGATATCGTTGCGGATTTGGAGCATCTGCCCTGGCCGTGGCCGGAAGATTCCGGGGAGGAGGTCGTCTTGCGCCACGTCCTCGAACATTTGGGCGAACGGAACGAGATTTATCTCGGGATCCTCAAGGAATTGTATCGAATATGTCGGCCCGGCGCGCGCGTCACAATAACCGTCCCCCATCCCAGCCACGACGATTACACGACCGATCCGACGCATGTCCGGCCGGTTACGGTCGATTCGTTTCAACTCCTGTCCAAGTCGAATTGCCGCGACTGGCAGGAAAAGGGCATCGGCAACACACCGCTAGCGCTCTATCTCGATGTCGATTTTGAAATCGTCGGGACGCAAATCGTGCTCGATGACCCGTGGGGCAAGCAGCACACCGATGGGACGATCAGCGAGCAAGATCTCGCCTTCGCCATGCGGCATTACCAGAACGTCATCAAGGAAACCACGAGCATCCTGACGGTCGTCAAGGGCTGACGGCCGGAGCGAGACCATTTCCTGTTTAAAGTGATTCCTATGAAATGGTCTATCGCTTGGCTTTTACGCAACTACGTCGCCGCGAACCGTTTCGGTTCGCTCGCGATTTGCTATCTCTCGCGCCGAGCCTGCAGGGCTCGCTTGTTCGATTAGCCCTTCTTGCCGGGTAGAGTGGGCGGGCGCCAGTCTTTGGCCATCTGCTCGGCCTGCAGGCGCTGCGCCGGCGTCAATTCCGTCGCGACGGCGTCTTTCTGCTTCTGCGCGGCCTTGTTACCGCCGCGGATTGCAAGGATGTACCACATATAGGCCTGGGTCGGGCTCTTTTCGACGCCGTCGCCGGTCAGGTATCGCGTTGCGAGGTGTTGTTGCGCGCGCGCATGTCCCTGGACTGCGGCTTTCCGGAACCATTGCGTGGCGACCATGGAATCCTTGGGCAGGCCCAGGCCGTCGCGATATCGTTTGCCCAGATTGTATTGCGCCTTGTCGAATCCGGCTTCCGCTGCCTCGCGCACCCATTGCGCGGCGATTTCCGGATCCTTTTCGACGCCGAAACCATAGTCGTACATGCGTCCAAGGGCATATTGCGAGCGGGCCAAATCCTGATCGGCGGCCTTGCGGAGCCACGATACGGCCTGCTCGTAGTTCTGGCTTACGCCGGTTCCGGCCAAATAGGCGAGACCGATATTGTGCTGCGCTTCCGGATCGCCCTGATCGGCGGCCTTGGTCCACCAATCGATCGCCTTGCTGCGATCCTGCCGCAGGCCCTTCCCTTCGTCGTACATCACGCCAATGTTGAATTGGGCGCGTTTGTCGCCTTTTTCGGCAAGGGGCTGCCATTCATTGAACGCGCGCAGGAAATCGCCTTGCTCGTAGGCCTGCCATCCCGCGTTGAAATCGGCAGCCGAAACGGTCCGAAGCGGGACCAGACCGAGCATAATGCCCAGCATTGCGATTGTGAGCGCCGGACGAGGGACCGGAACGCGACCGGGTTTCCGTTGCCGCCGAATGATGTCGTAAGGACCTGGCATAGCGTTTCTCCCGATCACGAGGTCAGGACGGTTGCGCCGAGTAGCTGCCGACCTTGGCGCGCAGCATCTCGATCAAACCATCCACGCCTCGTTGGCGCACAATCGCGTCATATTCGGAGCGTTGCGTTGCGGCCATGCTCACTTTTTCGACCATGACATCGATAATTTTATAGTCGTTATTTCCGACATTGCGGACGCGCCAGCCGGCGCGAATCGACGGTCCGGCCGGCTGGGCGATGGCGGTGACGACGATGGCGTCGCTCTGTCCAAGCGGAGACGCGTCGGTGATTTCAAAGGCATCGTTTGCATATCCACCAATCCGGCGCGCATAGGTGCGCAGCACGAATTCGCTGAACAGGCTCAGATAGTCGGCCCGTTGTTCCGGCGTTGCCTGTCGCCACGATCTGCCGAGTACGAATTGACCGATCGTCCGGAAGTCGAAATTGCCGCGCAACAATCGGCGAATTTTCGCTTCGCGCTGCGCCAGGGGGAGCTGCTTGTCGGCGAGCAGTTTCACCGCTTCATTTCCGAGACGCTGGATAAATTCCTTCGCCGCATCGGGCGAGGTTTGACCTGCTGCGAAGGCAGATTGGGAAAGAGCGATACTCAACAGAGCGATCAGGACAAGATTTCGAATCGCAGTCATCCAATTAACGACTTTCACGCTGACGGCTTGGTTGTAGGGGAATTGGCGCGGTGTCCGGGTTTATCCATCGATAATTCTTGTATTTCGTATTCGTATCGTGCCGCCGTAGGATTCAAGGTAACAATTAGTATTGATCAAGAATATTTGAAAATACACCAAATACAACCACAAAATTCGCTGTGAGATTAATGTCCTGACATTCGTAGAGACATTAGCAGGACTTTAAGAATGCACAGGAAAGTTAACTTTGAACGAGCATTCGGGGCTCAAACGTTTTCGGCGGCGACCGGCATGCCGCCGCGCGGCCCGCCATTGGTCCTGTCCGCAAATTCCGGCGCGAGCGGCCGTCCGTTCGGCGCGTTGGTCCAAAGCCGCAACAGCCGCCGCCCGTGCGGCGCCGCCGGATCGTCTTTGAAGGCCTGGCGCGAATGCAGCACGAGGTGATTATTCAGAATCTGTACGTCACCGGTTTTGAATTCCATGTCGAAGCGGATTTCCGGCGACAAGGCGAGCGCGTTCACATGATCGATCGCCGCCTTTTCAAGCGTCGTCAAAGCGTGTCCGAGTTTGTCGGCTCCTTGTTCGATAAGGCGGCGGTTGAAATGGCAGCTTAGCTTGCCCGCGAAATGGCTGAACACGGGAATTGTATTGTTTGTCACCTCGTTCGGGTCGCCCGTCGCGCCTTCGCCGCGCATATTGTGGCGGAAGCCCCGGTGAAGCACGGGCAAGTACTCGGGATGATGGCGCAGGATTTCATTATAAATGGTCATGGCGCTGGTAATGCAGCTCGCACCGCCGGTTTGCGCCGGATGGACGCAGAGCAAGGCCACGAGGTCGGCGGCGTCGCTGTGCGGCATGAGTTGGGCATCGGTCGTATATCCCCGGACCTGCTTGCCGTAGCGTATGCCGCGATCCGCGATTTCGACGATCCTTTCGCCCTTGCGGTTTTGCGTGAGGGGCGTGCCCAAATGCACACCGAGCCCCCAATACAAGAGGTAAAGCTCCTCGTCCGACAGGTCGGCGACCGGTAGACCCCGCAGCATCACGAATCCGCGGCCATCCTCCAATTCGTCCAGAAATCGGGTAATTGCGGATTCCAGGAGCGGGAGCGGGAAATCGCATTTGCCGAATTCGTAGCATTGCTGCCGATTGGCCTTTACCCGCGCCACAGCTCCGATCAATTCGGTCCGTTCCGGGGCGGTCAGGACATGGATCCAGCGATCGTCCCCGGTGAAATCGGCGCCGCGCCAGACGGATGGCCCGGTGACGAGGTCTGCCATGTCGTTTCCCATCTCGCGCATTCTCCGGTCCCGTGTGGCGGTCCCCCCAGGATCGACCGGCGGCCTTTCGAGGGGCGAAACCCTACGCCACTGAGTACGATGGATATTGCCATCGCTTTGCCGCGCGGCACAAATTCGACCCGGCGGGGTGATTTGGGGCGGTGTGCGATTGGGAAGCCCCGCCATTGGCCCGCGAATTGCGTGGCCGGCGCATTATTTCGAATGAGATCGTCCGAATGGAGTAGTGCGGAGGCGCTACTTTGCTGGCCTCACCCGGCCAGCGAGAATACGGGCGAGAAACGCAAATATGACTGGCTGTGGAGTAGCAAATGACCTGGGTCGTAATTGCCCTTTCGTTGGGATGTGTCATCGGTTCGCTTGTTTTCGCAATGTTGTGGCGGCGGCGGACCCGACGTGTGCGTATCGTCTCTCCCAGCCACGCCGGTGCGGTACACGCGCCGAGCGGCGTATACGGGCTGCAATCCGCCGATCTCGCGGCGCTTCGGCATGCCGACGATTCCGGGCGGGCGGGATGGCGGCGCGACTATGCAACGAATATTGGCGACACCCTGCCCGGCCGGGTTGGCGGAATCCCCCGGGGCCTGCGTATAAAGAGTTGAGCGGGCATCGCGACCCGCACCGTCATATTTCTCGCCCGCTTTCGCCGCTCCCGCACCTGCGAGGTAGCACCAACAGGCGCGTCCATTAAGAGTACTCCGCCTTCGCAGGCGCGCTGCCCGATTGGATGTTTGATCCCATCCTTTCGTATCTTATACGTTTGAAAAACAAGGAATAAGAATCGCGGAGGAACAAGGATGCACTGGTCGGAGTCGATCGTCATCATGACGCGGCTGGCATGTTTTACGATAATCGTAACGTCGCCGGCGTGGATGTTCGCCGTATATTTTGCATTTCGTGGTTGAGGCGGACTGCCGGCGAGGCCGGCACCCGGTAGAGTAAGTGACGGACGGTCTTGAAGATCCCAAGGGAGAAACGAACCCGCAGCGGGAAATGCTGCTGCTGGGCGAAGCGCTCGACCTTGTAACGAGCCGGCAGGGTTTCAAGTCGCCGGCGCTCGTTCCCTTGGTCTCCGCGTTGATCACCCGCGTGCGCGTGCTCCGATCTTCGGCGCCGGGCGGGGACGGCGAGGCCGCGGAACCGGCCCGATCGGCGACGGAGAACGGACCGTCGGAACCGGCGCCCGCCGTGGAAAGCGAGCCTGAAGCCGGTCCCGGCACCGCACGAAAAACGGCCGATGCAAATCACGGGATGGCCGCTGGCGGTACCGAAGCGGCGCCATCGTCGCACCACGGGCTGGAAGAACAGCTCGCCACGCGCGACAAGAAGCTCGCATCCCTGACGCAGGCGGTCGGGCAACTCGTCAATGTCCTGCAACGGCGCAGTTGGTCCGGCGGCATCGACCGTCGCGATGCACTTCGGGTATCCGGCCAGGATGCCCGCGTGTTCATCAACGACCGTCCGTACGACGTGATCAATTGGAGCACGAAGGGCTTCCTGATCAAGGTGCGCGACGCAAATCGAATCGGGATGCGCGAATTCGAGTTTCATTTCATGTTGGAACTTCCCGACGAGACGATTGAGTTTCAGGGGCGCGCCAAGACGGTCCGCATCGAAGGCGATGGGCTTGCCGCGCAGTTTGAAAAACTCGACGATGCAACCAACGCGAAAATTACGAAAATAATGGCGGATTTGCGCGGCCCGGCGGAGTAGGTCCGCCCTCGATCCTCTGGTCGGAGTTGGCCTGAAGCCGCAAATCCGTATCCACTCGTCCTTTGTCCGAGCGTGAAAATCCATTCTGTCTTGGCGTCATTCGAGCTATAGACGGAACGGAATTTGGCGCGACCACGGCTTCGCTCGCACCGCGTCACGTGATGTCTGGGAGTCTCCATTGAACGATACGGTCTCGGAGCGGGCCTGGTTGCGGCCTAACTGCCTTGTGCCGGGCGTTGCCGCCTTTGCAGTACCCGTCGTGGCATTGACGGCGAACAAGGGGCTCGCCGTTCTGCTGTTGCTGCTCGGCGTTGCCGCCATTATCTGGCGGCGGCCGGTAAGCTGGCACGGTGTGGTTCCCTATGCTGCGGCGGCGTGCGCCGCGTTGGCGTTGGGACTCGTGTCGTCGTTTTGGTCGCTGGATGCGTCGCTGTCCCTGTCGCGTGCCGGCCGGTTGGCGGGTTTGTTTCTCGCCGGGTTGTTGCTGTGTGCGGCGATGCCCCGTCTCTCGCAGTCGGAGCGCCGAAGCGTGTTCATCGGCCTCGGCGCGGGCGTCCTGGTGGCGTTGGCGCTGTCGCTCACCGGGCGCATTTGGTATTCGATCGGCACCAACCTGTCCTGGCGGGACAATGCCGCCGCCCAATCCTATTCGTTTGCGTATGGTCCCTTTAGCTCGGTCATCGCGGCGATGCTGGCGCCAATTGCCGGCTGGTTCTTGGCGGAAAAGAAGTTTCTCTGGAGTTTAGGCATCACCGTCCTGGCGGGCGGCGTGATTCTGCTGACCGGCGCCAACACCGCGGCCGTCGCCGTCGGATGCGCCGCGCTGGTGTTTCTCGTGGCGCTGCGGCTGCCACGCTTCGTTACGCTCGGGTTGATGATCATCCTGCCGCTGCTGGCGATCGCGGCGCCGACCGCGATCCAGTCGCTGGATCTGCCGGCCCGCGCGAAAAGCGTCAAGGTAGGGCTGCCGAATTCGTTGGCGCACCGGTTGGCGATTTGGCGATTCGTGCAGGACCGCATCGACGAACGGCCCTATTTGGGATGGGGCCTTTATACCTCCCGGATCATGCCAGAGGGTGAGGCGAACCTGCGCGGCGATAGTCGCTACAGCGATATTCTGTCGGTCGGTAAGCGCCCGAAGCGGAAATATGTTCAGGCTCTGCCACTGCACCCGCACAATGCGAGCTTTCATTTGCGGCTCGAGCTGGGACTTCCGGGTCTCGTGTTGTATGGCGCGATTTGGTTGTTGTTGACCGCTGGGTTGCATCGCGCGTCCGGCGGCACGGTGGTGCGCGCGGCAGGCGCGGCCGCGCTGGTTTCCGTCTTCATTACCAGCCAGCTGAGCTTCAGCGTATGGCAAAGCTGGTGGCTCAGCGCCGAATTCATGGTTGCCGGGCTTGTGGTCTTGCTGGCGGCCAAGGGTGGAGGAAATGCCGCGGCGAGAGTGTGAACGCCGGACCGGTGCGCGCGAGCGGCGGGTTCAGGACTGCCCATCGGCCCGTTTTGTAAGTTTGACCAATATTTTGTCGGGCGATGGCCGGCCGTTTATCCGCTCGCGAGCGCGGGTCTTGGCCAGGGTCTCGACAAAGATGCCCATGTTCGATGCAAGGATCATCACACGTTCGATCAATGGGAAATGCCGGTCTTCTCCCGCAACCCGGATACAGGTTTGCCGCAGGGCCCGTTTGACGGCCGGTTTCGCGCGCGGTGCGAAGAACTCCAGGTGCAAATTTGTAACCTCCGCAAGGGACCGATACGCGCGGGCATTCCATCGTGTCATGTGATGCGGCGGCAGGTTCATGACGTCATTGCTCAGCAATTCACGCGACAGGGGCGAATAGGGCGTGCTGCTCAACAGGTATCCGCCGTCGGCGAGATGGCTTACGCATTGATCCACGAAGCCCCGCGGGTCCGCCATGTGTTCCAGAAGGTGCGTTGCGACGACCACGTCAAAGAGGCCTATGTCCGGATGATTGTCCCGAAAGTCTTCGACCGACGATACGTGTGCGGTGGCGCCGCGGTCGCGCGCCGTTTGCACGGATTGTGTGCTGTGGTCGATGCCGACCGCGGTGACGTGATCGAGCCGGGCCGCATATTCCAGGAACGCGCCCGAGCCGCAGCCGACTTCCAACAGCCGTAAGGGGCGTTTGTCCTTTGCGAGGATCGAATAGATGGCGCGCCATTCCCATCGGCGTTTTGCGTGATAGCGCGGAAAACCGGTGATCCACTCATAAAAACGATGATCGCCGGATTGCATCGGGCATGAAAAAACCAGGCCGCAGTCTTCGCACCCCTGCAGCGTATAGTCGACGATTTCAACGCTTTCGGGCGGTGGCGCGCCGAAGACTGCGCCCAATCGGCTGCGCGTCACGTCCCGGGGCAGGTTTTCCTGAAATTTTCCGCTTCCGCCGCAGACCGGGCAGAGACTGTCATAGACCGCGATTGATTGACGCATTCCCACCCTGAATCTGCGCTTGAAAGGAGAATCAAGCCGAATTGGCCGCCGGGCGGCCGCTCAATAGGTCGTCGAGCCGCCGACGGTAACCCGATGCATCATGCGGCGATGCGTCGGCCATTCGTAGTCGTGGATAGCGACATGCTGGACCGCGCAGTTGTCCCACATCAAGACGTCGCCCTTGCGCCATTTGTGCCGATATCGATAGCGCTTTTCGATTACCCGCTTGGTGAGTTCGGCCAACAGCGGGGCCGCCTCCTTGTCGGGCATTTCCAGAATGCCGACGCATTCCCCCTCGCTGACATAGATACTCTTGCGGCCGGTGAAGGGGTGGGTGCGGACCACCGGATGGAAGACGTCCGGCATCGCGTCGCGGTATTTGTTGTCCTGCGCACCGGTGCCGGTTTTCTTGCGGCGTTCGGAAACGCGGTGCACCGCGACCAGCCCGTCGAGCCGGTCCTTCGTCGCTTGCGGCAGATCATCATAGGCGGCCACGGCGCTGGTGAACAGCGTGTCGCCGACGATGCCGCGCTCCGCGTCGACGGGCACTTCGCGCGCATGCAGGATGGTCGCCCGTGGCGGCGTGTCCATATAGGACATGTCGGAATGCCAGACGCGGCCGGCGTCCGCATGGCCGATATTCTTGCCGTTTTCCTGAATGTTGGAGACCTGCATGATCTCCGGATAGTCGGGATGGCCGTAATGGGTGAGGAAATTGATTTCGACCTCGCCGAAGCGCCGGCAATAGGCCAGAAACTGTTCCTCGTCGATATGCTGATCGCGCAGGCAAATCACCGAATGGGTGTTAAACGCCTGTTCGATGATCGCGAAATCCATATCGCTCAGGGGGCGCGACAGGTCGACGCCGGCGATCTCCGCACCCAGCGCCGCGCCGATTGGGTGTACGTGAATGCCGCTGTCGATCGCCGTGTCGGCCATAGTCGTGCCTCCTGAAGGAATTTGGTCTTAGTTCGAACCGAGCAGCGCCTCGCGGAACCGTCCCTTGTGCCA
This sequence comes from Alphaproteobacteria bacterium, assembly GCA_041557595.1. GTDB lineage: Bacteria > Pseudomonadota > Alphaproteobacteria > UBA8366 > UBA8366 > JAOTYV01. Next base: position 3,799 of record JBFFGE010000039.1, on the reverse strand, counting down.
TGACGCGTCGCGCGACCGATGGATCGAGGGCGCGTCCGTCGGTGCGACCTTGACCAGGACGAACGACGTCCCGTTTGACTCCCGCAGCATCTGACCCGCGTCCTTCAGCTCGGATTCCTTGGTCACCGTCCGCACATTGGGGATGCAACCGCCTTCCGCCATCTTGGCCATATCGACGCCGCGGCCGGTGTGGCTTTCCTGCCAGCCGGTTTCGCCATACCGCTCGTTGTCGACGCAGACGATGCTGAGGTTCGGCGGGTTGAGCACGCCGACGGTTGCGAGCGTGCCCACATTCATCAGCAGCTCGCCTTCGCCGGTCACCACGAAGACGCGCTTTTTCGGCTGCGCCAAGGCGAGGCCGAGACCCATCGCCGTCGCCGCGCCCATGGCGCCGCTCAACGTATAGGCATTGGGGACGTCGCCGGCGGCCGCCAGCACATCGTCTTTCGCGCCGGCGAGGCCGGTCACGATCAGAATATCGCTGGTATCGCCCAACAGCGTCTTGACGGCATGGCGGCGCTCCAACATGCCGTCTTGGACCTTTTCTTCCGGCCCCGTACGTAACCCTGGTTTGCTGGACATCTTGGACATCTTATGCGCCTCCCGTGGAAAATGCTTTTGCGCCGAGCAGCTTTTGCGTCAGCAGGACGGCGACGGCTTGTTCGGACTGGTAGGCCATGGTGCACGCGGCCTTGGCGGTGGGGATCACGTCTTCCGGAGAATCGACACGGACGCAGGTGATGCCGGACGCTTCGAGAACCGGCTGCGTCGCTTGACCCATCGCGAATTGCCAGGGATTTCCCTCGCCGAAATCGCCGCGCATGCTGACGAATGTTAGGAAAGGAAATCGACCGTGCTGGATCAGGGAGAAGAAGTTTACGCAGTTGCCGACGCCGCTGCTTTGCATCAACAGGACGCTGCGGGCGCCACCGAGATGGGCGCCGGCTTGCAGGGCCACGCCTTCCTCTTCCGTCGTGACCGAAACCGAGTGTACGTCCGGATCGGCGATCGACCGGTTGATGAGGATCCGATGTCCGGCATCCGGGACGTAGGAAAATTGCGTTATGTTTTCTTGTCGCAGCAGATCATAGAGTTGATCCTGCCATGCGGGCGCGTCGGCCATATCGTTCCTCCCTGTATTTTGGGGTTATTGTTCAGCCTCGTGCGATTGCGTCAAGGCATGCTGCTCAGGCTTGGCGGCCGCGCTTGCTGAACGGTTTGTGGGACGGCGGTGACGCCGGTTATTCGGGTCGCCTTGACAGTACCGCGTTGGACACGGCAGGTCTATTCCCCGCACTTGGCATTTTCGAAGATTCGTTCCCTCGATGACAGACGCACCCTCGATCCCGGACATCGACTCCGGCCGCGATCCCGAGACCCTGAAACTGCTGCTGGAGAGCGTGCGCCGTCTCGTCGACGACGTCCTGATTCCGGCGGAAGCGGCGGTGGATGAGGACGCGCGGGTCCCCGATGAAATTGTCGATGCGCTCCGCGGAATGGGGCTGTTCGGCATCTCGGTACCGGAAACCCATGGCGGGCTCGGCCTCAATATGGACGAGGAGACGCAAATCCTGTTCGAATTGTGCCGCGCCTCGCCGAGCTACCGGGCGCTGATCGGCACGACCGTGGGCGTGGGCGGCAAGTCGATCGTGCTGGACGGTACCGATGCGCAGCGAGCCGCCTACCTGCCGCGGATCGCCGCCGGCGAGATCATCGTTTCCTTCTGCCTGACCGAGCCCGACAGCGGCTCCGATGCAGCCGCCTTGAAGACCAGTGCGCGCCGCGACGGCGACGATTACGTCCTTAACGGCACCAAACGGTTTATCTCCAACGCGCCGGATGCCGGGCTATTTTGCGTGATGGCGCGGACCGATCCGGCGCAGAAGCGGGCGTCCGGGGTCTCGGCCTTTCTGGTCGAGGCGGGGACGCCGGGGCTGAGCGTCGGGCCGCCGCCGCGCAAGATGGGACAGAAGGGCGGCCATGTCGCCGATGTGATGTTCGAGGAGTGCCGGGTGCCGTCGGCGGCACTGCTTGGGGGCAAGGAGGGGCAGGGCTTCCGCACCGCAATGAAGGTGCTGGACGACGGCCGGCTGCACATGAGCGCGGTCGCGGTCGGGCTGGCCACGCGGTTGATCGAGGAGTCGGTGCGCTACGCCCGCGACCGCCGGCAATTCGGCCAGCCGATCGGCGATTTTCAGCTTATTCAGGGCATGCTCGCCGACAGCGAGGCGGAATGCTACGCGGCCCGCGCGATGACCGAGCGCACGGCCCGGCTGCGCGACCGCGGGCAGCCGATCACCAAGGAAGCGGCCAGCTGCAAATATTTCGCGACCGAAGCGGTGTGGCGCATCGCCGACCGCGCCGTGCAGATCCATGGCGGCTACGGCTACATGTCCGACACTCCGGTGGAACGCCTGTTCCGCGACGCCCGATTGCTGCGGATCTACGAAGGCACCAGCCAGATCATGCAACTTGTGATCGCACGCGAAATGCTGAGGGACGGGTAAAGCGCGTTCCTAACGGCACTACCCTCACGACATCGCGGCGTAGCGTTTCAGATGGTGGGCGTGGTTGCCGAACATCGTGTCGATCATGGTCAGCCGCTTGAAGTAATGGCCGATTTGCATTTCGTCGGTCATGCCCATGCCGCCATGCAGCTGGATCGAATTCTGTCCGACGAAGCGGCCGCATTGGCCGATCTTCACCTTGGCCGCGGTTGCCGCGCGCTCGCTTTCGGCAGGCTCGTGGTCGAGCTTCAGCGTGGCGACATACATGATCGAGCGGGATTCCTCGGCCGCCATCATGATGTCGACCATGCGGTGCTGCAACGCCTGGAATTTGCCGATCGGGCGGCCGAACTGCTCGCGGGTCTGAAGATATTCGTTGGTGAGGGTCTTCATCGTGTCCATGACGCCGACCGCCTCGGCGCTCAGCGCGGCGATGGCGCGGCGCGCCACATCTTCGATCAACGGCAGGCCCTGGTCGAGATCGCCGATCATCGCGTCCGCGCCGACCGAGACGCCGCTCAATTCGACTTCCGCGGCGCGCAGCCCGTCGATCGTCTGGTATTCCCGGATTCCGACGCCGTCCGCGTTTCGATCGACCAGGAACAGGGTAATGCCTTCGCGGTCGCGGCTCTTGCCGGCGGTGCGGGCCGACACGATGATCTTGTCGGCGGTGCCGCCGTGCAGCACCACGCCCTTGTGGCCGTCAAGCCGGTAGCCGCCGCCCTTTTTCGTGGCCTTGGTTTCGACATCGTGCAGATCGTAGCGCGACTGCCGTTCGGCATAGCCGAAGGTCAGCATCGTTTCGCCCGCGACCAGCGCCGGCAGGATCGTGTTTCGCTGCTCCTCGCTGCCGCCCTTGAGCAGCAGATTGCCGCCGAGCACGACGCTGGAAAAATACGGCTCGACAACCAGCCGGCTGCCGAAGCCTTCCATGATGATCATGGTTTCGACCGCGCCGCCGCCGATGCCTCCATAGGCTTCGGGCAGGGCGGCGCCCAGCCAGCCGAGCTCCGCCATCGTAGCCCATTGATCGCGGCTGAAGCCCTCCGGCTTTGCAACCAGGTCGCGTCGCTGCGAGAGGTCGTAGTTCTCGCGGACGAAACGGTCGACGCTGTCCTTGAGGAGCTGTTGTTCTTCGTTAAGCGTGAAGTCCATTGCCTTGCGTGCTTTCCCTTGGAGACTAGAGACCCAACACCATCTTCGCGATGATGTTGCGCTGGATTTCGTTGGTGCCGCCGTAGATCGAGGTCTTGCGCATGTTGAAATAGTTCGCGGCGAGCGGCGCGGCGTAT
>JBFFGE010000038.1:0-29026 GCA_041557595.1 Alphaproteobacteria bacterium | reverse complement strand
GGTAGGAATAGAAAAACTGATCCTGATCCGTCTCCAACCGACCCATCATCGATCCCTCCTCCTCAAAATCACGAGGAAGACGGAATCACAACTTCAAAACCCAAGCAAGGAGGAGTTTTGCAACAGAATCCCCCCAAAAGCGAACATCCGAGCTGCGATGCCTGTTTTCGCCGCATTTATGTCGGGTCCTGAGCCGGTGCATTAGAGCGATCGGTTTTTCGAACTTTGGATGGTGGGCGCGACTGGGATTGAACCAGTGATCCCTACGATGTCCTGGCGCACCGAGCCATCACACCAGCAGCACCACGACCACGACGGCGATGAACACGATCATCATAGCCGGGCCAAAGAACCAGCCGTGCCAACCTCCGTTCCACATGTGGGAACCGTAACCAGGGCCTTGGGCTTGTTGTGCCAAGGCTACGGCTGGTGTTTCGAGTCACAGCAGTGGCGCAAGACAGAGAATTGATCGGTTCATCAAGTGTCCTCGTTATTGCGCACGCTTCATCCAGCCCGTGTGGCGGTCCACTTCCAGTTTTTGCACGAGTGAACCGTTCTGCGTAACGATTTCGGCAACGATGGTATCATCGTCTTTCTCTTCTACCTTACCGACCTTGACATTCGGATTGCCGTTCCACGCAAGTCGGTGCTCCATCATATGTTTAACATCTTTAGCGGACAGGTCCTGACGGAGCGGCTGCATCATCCCGTGTCCCATGCCGTAACCCATCATCCCGTGTCCCATGCCGTAACCCATCATCCCGTGTCCCATGCCGGGTCCCATCATCCCGTGCCCCATGCCGTAACCCATCATCCCGTGTCCCATGCCGTAACCCATCATCCCGTGTCCCATGCCAGGTCCCATCATGCCGGGCCCCATGCCCTGACCCATCATGCCTGGTCCCATGCCTGGTCCCATCATTCCGGGTCCCATGTTCGAACTGCCAGGCTGATTCCCAGAATTTGCACCAGGTCCGTGCGCCGATACCAAAGGTGAAGTCCCAAGGCTGACTGCGGCAGCTATGCCAACAGCCAAAAGCATCCTCGTAAGTGTCATAGCGGTACTCCTTGCGGCCACGTGTTGAACGTTCGGCACGGACATTCAATCAATTTTCTCACCGGCACATTGACGCAAATCAAACATTTACCTCACGCCGATTAACCGTCGGAAGCAAATGAACATTTGAAGAGTATGAAGCAGCCAAAATCGCAGTCGGAGCTGAAATAGGCTCCGTAACCCAGCATAACGAACAAAAGCAAAACCATAAAAATCACCAACAATATGGCCCCCCAGTACTGCAATTTGACAAGCCAGCCCTCCTTGTCTTGGTCTTCCGGTGAATCCTTATCCATGGCCTCCTTGCTCCAATACCGTCATTCGGAAACCAGAAACATTGAACCTCACGGTGTCCGGCGCAGCTCGGCAAGCGCCTGCCGGACGATCTGCGCCGATGACCAGAGGAACAGGCTCGCCATGATCCCGGCCACGATCAGGTCCGGCCACGCCGTCCCGCTCGCCCAGACACCGCTGGCTGCGAGGATCACGGCCACGTTGCCAATGGCGTCGTTGCGGCTGCATAGCCAGACCGACCGGACGTTCGCGTCACCGCCCCGATATTTCAGCAAAAACAGAACGCTGGAGAGGTTAGCAGCCAATGCCAGAAACCCAATTGCACCCATCACCGCCACCTGCGGAACGCCAAGGACAAGAACGTGGTACAGTGTCGAGCCCAGGACCCACAGCCCCATGGCCCCCAGGCTCAAGCCCTTGAGGAGTGCCGCGCGCGCTCTCCAGACCAAGGGCATGCCAATGACGAACATCGTAATGCAATAGGTCGCGGTGTCGCCCAGGAAGTCGAGCGCGTCCGCCTTGAGGGCCTGCGACCCCGTGAAAATGCCAGCGACCAACTCGACAAAGAACATCGTTCCGTTGATGGCGATCACGGCCCAGAGCGCCCGTTTGTAAGCCGTCGAGAGGCCGTCAAATTTCACTTCTTGGCCGCAGCACCCGGTGCTCATGTCTGCCAGTTTCCTCGCTTCCATCCAACCTCCTAAGAGAATAGGTTCTCTATTGACTATAGGTTTAAGGGGAAAAGGCATGCCCCACGTCCTTACAATCGGCCGGCTTTCGAGGGAAACCCGCTGCAAGGTGCCGACAATCCGTTACTACGAGGAAATTGGCCTGATGCCAGCGCCGTCACGCACTGCAGGCAACCAGCGCCGATACGGCCTCGAACATGTTGCGCGGCTTGGCTTCATCCAGCATTGCCGTGAACTGGGGTTCCGTCAGCAAACCGTCCGCGAATTACTGGATTTGAAGAGCAATCCTAGTCAGAGTTGTGAAGCGGTCACTGAGATTGCGCGCAAGCACCTGAACGAAGTGAACCAGCGCATAGCGCGCCTCCTGGCGTTGAAGTCAGAGCTTGAGCGAATGGTTGAGGTTTGCAGTGGCGGTCGAATTGCGGACTGTCGAATTATCGAAACACTTGCCGATCACTCGCACGACCATTGCCTGCAGAGGGATCATCATTGACGCAGCTCGCTTCCTGTAGGGGTAATTTTCGAGGGCGGTTCCGGGAGTAGGTTCTTCCGCTTTGGGTCGATACTGTTGATAAAGTCGGTTCGCGCCATCGCCTGTGCATTTTTCGAAACAGATTACGGCCTGCAATGAATCATTGTTGCTGTTCGGAACCGTTCTACGAATCAAAGTTTCGTAACGGCCGCTCGAAAATACTTTATCAACAATATCGGTCAAAACCGGCGTCATGAGGCGCGTTGGGGTGCGACCGCTTTTGGATCCGCAAGCAGACCTTAGACGCCACCGCACCTAACGATAGCACCTGGTCGCTCAGTAGCAGTCGATTCCAAACGGGTTTACTAGCCTTCGTCGCGTCGTCGGCCGGAACACATCCTGAACAAATTGCCGAGATTTTGCCGTATCGGAACAGGTAAACGCGGGTCATGTTTGGTCTGTTCTGGTAAGGTTCTGCGCCGCTAAAACCGCCGTCCAGCAGGCAAAACCTCATATTTTTCTGGAGTTTGGATGGTGGGCGCGACTGGGATTGAACCAGTGACCCCTACGATGTCAACGTAGTGCTCTCCCGCTGAGCTACGCGCCCATCCGATACGGAAATCTGCCACAACAGCGCCTGTCGGGAACCCAAGCAAGGCGCACCGGAATTAGCACCAAACGGCCGCACCGCGCAAGGGTCCGAATGACGGGCCCGGTAATGCGGTGCCGCGCGGCGGATCAGGCGGCCAGAAACGTCTCGACCCGGTGAATCAGTTCGTTGAGGTTGAAGGGCTTGGACAATACGTCCGTCTTGCTGCCTTCGAGATCGTTGATGTCGAGCGCATCCTGGGCGTAAGCCGTGACCAGCAGGACGCCCAATGCCGGGTCGTGCCGCCGGGCCTGGCGCACCAGTTCGAGGCCATCGAGGCCGGGCATGCGGATATCCGTCAGCAGCAGGTCGAACTGGCCCGATTCGACACGCAGCAGGGCTTCCGTGCCATCCGGCACCGCCTCGACGTAATAGCCGGAGCGCGAGATCGCCTCGAGGAGGAATTCCCGCATCGCCTCGTCATCCTCGACGATGAGGATCTGAGGCACCCGGCATTGGGCCACATTTTCGCGCATTTACGGTCGCTCGACTGCTTCGATCCGACAGGGTCGCCCGCCGGACAAATTGCTTGGTTTCGTCCTGTGTTAGTTTTACCGTCGCTTATCTTTCCAAAGGGTAAAAAAGAACGGCATTTCCATACCTTCCAAGGCAATCAAACTGGAATTCAGTCGCTTTTATTCGATGCACGGGAGCTAGACGGCACAATGCCCAACTTGCGGTTGCGCGACGCGGAAGAAGCGGACTTTTCCGCGATCCAGGGAGTCTATGCGCACCACGTCCTGCACGGTCTCGGCTCCTTCGAGGAAAGCCCGCCGGAAACCGCCGAAATGCTCCGGCGCTGGCGCGTCGTCCGGGATGCCGACCTGCCGTATCTGGTATGCGTCTCGGATGAAACCGGCGGTGCGGTCGTGGGCTTTGCCTATGCCGCCGCGTACCGGCCCCGCCCGGCCTATCGTTTCTCCGTCGAGGATTCGGTCTATGTGGATCCGGCGCTGCCCCGGCGGGGTATCGGACGGCTCCTGCTCACGGCGCTGATCGAGCGCTGCACCCGGCTCGGCATGCGGCAGATGCTCGCCGTGATCGGCGACAGCCAGAACCACGGTTCGATCGGTCTGCATGCCAGCCTCGGCTTTGACCGGGTCGGGTGCCTTCCGGCGGTCGGCTATAAATTTGGCGACTGGGTCGACGTGGTGGTGATGCAGCGGGCGCTCGGCAGGGGCGCCGAAACACATCCCTAGATCAACCTGCCATTAATTGAAATCAATTAAAGGCAGAAAAGTTGATCGATTCTATAAAGATAGAGCAAATCCCGAGCGAGCCGAAACGGTTCGCGACGACGTATTTGCGTAAAAACCAAGAGATAGACCATTTCATATGAGGCAATTTAAACAAGGAATGATCTAGCCGCCGGACGGCGATTGGCATGACGCTTGCGTGAGACGCGGCGGGAGGTTTTTTCATGCTGCGTCACCGACGAACCATCGTTTCGATATTCGGGCTCACCGCCGCCCTGTCCGGCACACCCGCAACCGCTATGCCGGGCAAAGTTTCGGCCACAAACCCCGGCTGGGGCTTGTGCGAAGCCGCCGTGGCACGCCAGGAAGCCCGCCTCAACATCACCCGTGGCCTGATGCATGCCATTTCCCGGGTCGAATCGGGACAATGGGAAAGTCGGCGCCGGGCAAAGGTTGCCTGGCCATGGACCCTTAATGCCGAAGGAAAGGGACTCTATCTCCCGACCAAAGGCGCGGCGGCCGCCGAAATCAGGCGCTTGCAGCGGCAAGGTGTCCGCAGCATCGATGTCGGCTGCATGCAGGTGAATTTGATGCATCATCCGAAGGCGTTCCGGAACCTGCAGCAAGCGCTCGACCCGGGGCACAACGCCGCCTACGCCGCGGAATTCCTCGCTTCGCTGAAACGCGCACACGGATCCTGGAAAGCGGCGGTGGAGCGCTACCACTCGACAACGCCGATGCGGCAGAAACCCTATGTTCGAAAAGTCTATGACGAATGGCGGAAAACCGCGCCGCAGCTTGCGCATACCGCCGTACGTCCCGCGACGTACCCGGCGACGAACACCGACAAGAGCCGGAAATTGAAACGCGCCGGGCACCGGATCGACCGGGCGCATAAGATGAAATTGAGCGCCTATCGCAACAAGGCGCGCAACACAGGCCGGCGCCTCCGCGCGACAAACGGTTCAAGCAAGCCGCCCGCGAAATTCCTGTCGAAATGGCCGCCCCGCGGCGTCAAAGCGCAACGACGGGCGCAAAACCTGGCCCGGTCCTGGGCGTACAATCGACGGAAATAGCGATCCATCCGACCGGGGCGTATGCATACGCACCCGTCAGAATCGGCATCGGACGCGCGGTCAGCCCCACAACGCCGGGTCGGCGGGATGAATCGTACTGCCGTCGAAGCGCATCGGCGGCTCGCGGTCGCGCGCCAGGAGCAGCGGGCCGTCCAGATCGACGAATTCAGCCTCTTGCGCGACCAGCAAGGCGGGCGCCATGGCGAGCGAGGTCGAGACCATGCAGCCAACCATGACACCGAGACCGGCGCGGAGAGCCGCATCCCGCAGCGCCAGCGCCTCGGTCAGCCCGCCGCTCTTGTCCAGCTTGATGTTCACGACATCGTAGAGACCGGCCAACCGGCCGATATCGTCGCGCGTGTGGCAGGATTCATCGGCGCAAATCGGGATCGGATGCGCCATCTCGGCGAGCGCCGCATCCGCCCCCGCCGGGAGCGGCTGCTCGATCAACTGCACATGCAGTTTTTCCAGTGCGCGGGAGAACGGCACAACCATTTCGGGGCGCCATCCTTCATTGGCATCGACGATCAACCGGGCATTCGGCGCGTTTTCGCGTACGGCAGCGACGCGCTCGAGGTCCCCTTCGCCGGTCAGTTTCAGCTTCAACACCGGACGGTACGCGTGCGTGCGCGCCGCCACGCCCATGTTCTCCGCCGAATCCAGGCTCAACGTGTACGCTGTCTCGACCGGATGCGGCTCAGACAGGCCCGCGAGCGCCCATACCGGCCGGCCGGATTTTTTCGCCTCCAAATCCCAAAGCGCGCAATCGAGCGCATTGCGGGCCGCCCCCGCCGGCATGGCGGATTGCAGGGCCGCCCGGTCGAGCGCGCCATCGGCGACACGCGGCGCGATCGCTTGCAATTCGGCGAGAACCGACTCCAGCGTTTCCTCATAGCGGGCATTCGCCATGCACTCGCCCTGTCCGGTATCGCCGCCGTCGGTCACCGTCGCAACAACGATTTCGGTTTCGGTCCGGCTGCCGCGGGAAATCGTGAACGGGTTGGCGAGCGGCCAGATCTCGCGCTTGGCGGTCAGTTTCATGACAGCCGGATCATGCCAGCAGCGCGTCCGCCAGCCGGCCGACCCCGTGCTTCACCGGGTCGACCGCCGGCAGTCCGGTCTCCTCCTCCGCCGCCTGCAGAACACGGGCGGTCTCGTCTTCCGAGAGACCCGACGTGTTGATCGAAACGCCGATGCAGCGGATATCCGGATTGGTCAGTCGACCGCCGGTAAGGTTGGCCTCCATGGTCGCGGTCAGGCTCGGGGTCTGAATCGACGGCGTGCCACGCATGTGCGGGCGGCCGGGCGCATGGCACAGCACGATCGCGTCCGGCTGCGCGCCATGCAGCAATCCCAGAGTGACCCCGGCATAGGCCGCATGGAACAACGAGCCCTGTCCCTCGACGATATCCCAATGGTCCGGATCGTTGTCCGGGCACAGCCACTCGGTGGCGCCGGAGATGAAATCGGACACCACCGCATCCACGGAAACTCCCTCGCCGGCGATGAAGATCCCGGTCTGGCCGGTCGCCCGGAAATCCGCCTTGATGCCGCGGCCACGCAATTCGCGTTCGAGCGACAGGGAGGTGAACATCTTGCCCACAGAGACATCCGTGCCGACGGTAAGCAGCCGCTTGCCGCTGCGCTTGTGCCCCTTTCCCGTCTGGAAAGACTGCGTCGGATGGCGCACATCCAGCAATTGCACCCCCTTGGCCGCGGCGGCTTCGGCAAGGCCGGGAATCTCGGTGAGACTGGCGTGCAGCCCGCTGGCGATCGACATGCCCATCTCCACCGCCGCGTGGAGCGTCGTCGCCCAATCGTCGCCGAACACGCCGCCTTGATTGACGACGCCGACGATCAGCGTGCGCGCGCCGGCCGCGACGCCTTCCTCCAGGGTCATATCCGGCAATCCGACATCAGCATTGCAGCCGTCGAGCCGCAACTGGCCGACGCAGATTTCCGGCCGCCAATAGGCCACGCCGAAAGCGGTCTTGGCCGCGAGTTGATCGGGCGCATCGCCCAAGAACATCAGGTAGGGGGTGTCTATTTGCACGATATCCTGCTCCCCGCCGGTCCGCATCGGCTGCGCCGGCGCTTGGTCATTCGGCGGCCATCCGCGCCGCCGACCGCCGGCGCGTCCGGTTCACCGCCTTGAAGGCGTCATAAAGGATCGACATCGCCTGGTCCACCTCGGCATCGGTGGTCGTCATCGGCGGCACCAGGCGGATCACGTTCTTCAGCGCCCGCACGCCCCGCACCTGGAAGATCAGGCCATGGTCGAGACAATAATCATAGATCGCCTGCGTTTCGAGGTTGGCCGGCGTCTTGGTCTTGCGGTCGGTGACCAGCTCGATGCCGAGCAGGACGCCGCGGCCCCGGACATCGCCGATCAGACCGAATTCCTTGGCCATTTTTCGCACCGCGCGCTTGATGCGGCGTTCGATCCGCGCCGCCCGGCCGGGCATGTCCTCGTCCACAACGATCTTGAGGCTCTCCTCGCCGGCCGCACAGAGCAGCGGGTCGGTGGCGTGGCTGCGCGTCGCGAAATAGCCATTGGCCACCGCGCGCTCGGCCACCGGCGCGGTCGCACACACGGCGCTGATCGGCAGCCCGCCGCCGAAATGCTTGGAGATCGCGATGATGTCCGGGTTCACGCCCTTCTCGTGCTGGTATCCGAACAGTTTGCCGGTCTTGCCGAGGCCGGTCTGCGCCTCGTCGAAGATCAGCATCATGCCGCGATCGTCGCAGGCCTTGCGGACCGCCTTGTAATACCCTTCGGGCGGCACGATAACGCCGCCAGCGCTGAGGATGGGTTCCCCGATGAAGCCGGCCGGTTTGGTCGTGAAATTCGCATCCGCCAATTCGAGGCTGGTCTTGAGGCATTGCAGTTCGCATTTGGGAAATTTGAGGTTGAGCGGACACCGGTAACAATACGGCGTCAGAATCGAGGCGGTCGCCGGGGCGACGATGCTGTGCTTGTGGCGGTCCCAGTTGAAGGAGACCGAGCGCGTCAGGTACGACGTCGACCCGTGCAGCCCCGCATGGAGTCCGATGATGTCGGTTCCGCCGGTCGCCTTGCGCGCGAGGTCGAGCGCGCCTTCGACCGAATCGCTGCCGCTGACCAGGAACAGCGATTTCTCGAGCGGCTTCGGCAAGAGCTTGCCCAGTCTTTCATGCAGCCGCAGCCGGGGGACGTTGAGCATGGTGTTCGTCGAATGCATCATCGACTGCATGGTTTTTTCGATCACCGCGACGATCCGGGGATGCTGGTGGCCGATCGCGCCGCCCATCTGGCCCGACTGGAAATCGAGATAGGATTTTCCGTTGGTGTCGACGACCGTGCTGCCGCGCGAATATTGCAGGACCGGACGATCCTCCAATCCCCCCATATAGCTGCCGCCCTCGGTGGGAAACATCCACTTGTTAACGATCTCGCGAACGCGCTGTGGCTTCATGGTCCGGCTCTCCCCTGGCAAATGGATAGAAAGCTTAACCGATTGCCGTCATAGACCCCAAATCCTGCCGCCCAGCACCGGTCCGACTCAGGCGGCCCGGGCGCCCCCCTCCTGCACGTACCATGCATAGGTCTCCGCCAGCCCGTCGCGCAGGGCAGTCTTTGCCGTCCAGCCCAAATCGGTGAGCCGTGAGACATCGAGCAGTTTTTGCGGCGTGCCGTCCGGTTTGGCGAGATCGAACGCCAGCCGCCCCGTGTACCCGACGATGTCGCACACCGTCTGCGCCAACTCGCGAATGGTCACATCGGCGCCGACGCCGACATTGATCGGCGCCTCATCGTCATATTCCCGCATCAGAAAGAGCGCCGCGTCGGCAAGGTCATCCACATGCAAAAATTCGCGGCGCGGCCGGCCAGTTCCCCACACCACCAACTCGGTCGCATTGTCCAGTTTCGCTTCATGGGCGCGGCGCATCAGCGCCGGAACGACATGGCCGGATTCGAGATCGAAAGTGTCGCGCGGCCCGTACAGGTTGGTCGGCATTAGGCAAATCGCGTTCAGATCGTACTGACGCCGATAGGCCCGGCACATTTCCAGCCCGGCGATCTTTGCGAGGGCATAGGCCTGATTGGTCGGCTCCAGCGGCCCGGTCAGCAGGTAATCTTCCTTGATCGGCTGCGGCGCCAATTTGGGATAGATACAGGACGACCCCAGAAACATCAGCTTGCGGACGCCGTGCTCCTTCGCCGCGTCGATCACGTTGTTCTGGATCGTCAGATTCTCGTACAGAAAATCCGCCGGGCAGGTGGCGTTCGCGTGGATTCCGCCGACCTTTGCCGCGGCCAGGAAGACATATTCGGGATTCTGACGCTCGAAGAATCGGTCCACCGCCTTTCGGCTCATCAAATCCAGCTCGGCGCGCGGCCGCGTCACGATCTGCCGGTATCCCTCATCCCGCAACAGACGCAGGATGGCCGATCCGACGAGCCCGCGATGGCCCGCGACATAGATTCGCGATTCGGGGTTCAAATCAGTAATCGGACGCTTCCCCCGTTGCCGGATCGTGCCCGGCGTCCAGCAAGGTCCGCTCCCGCCGCGCCAGATCCAGATCGTGGTCCACCATCATTCGCACCAATTCCTCGAAACCGACGCGCGGCGCCCAGGACAATGACTCGCGCGCCTTCGTCGCGTCGCCGACTAGATGATCGACCTCGGTCGGCCGCAGATACCGTTCGTCGAGCCGCACGTGATCTTGCCAATCCAGCCCCGCATGGCCGAACGCCGTCTCCAGGAATTGCCGCACGGAATGAGCCTCGCCGCTCGCCACGACATAGTCATCCGGCGCATCCTGCTGCAACATCCGCCACATCGCTTCGACATAGTCGCCGGTGTATCCCCAATCGCGCCGGGCATCGAGATTTCCGAGATACAGATGGTCCTGCAACCCCAGCTTGATGCGGCCGACCGCGCGGGAAATCTTTCGCGTGACGAAGGTTTCGCCCCGGCGCGGACTCTCGTGATTGAACAGAATGCCGTTCGCGATGAACATGCCGTAGGCTTCGCGATAGTTGCGGGCATACCAATGGGCCGCGACCTTGCTGACCGCATAGGGGCTGCGCGGCCGGAAGGGACTTGCCTCGCTCTGGGGCGCCGGCGCGTCGCCGAACATCTCCGACGACCCGGCCTGATAGAGTCTGATCTCGGCCGCCGCGCCCGTCGAATGATCGCGCAGCGCCTCGAGTAGCCGAAGCGTGCCGGTCGCGTCGATATCGGCGGTGTATTCGGGCTGCTCGAAGGACACCATCACATGGCTCTGGGCGGCGAGATTGTAGACTTCCTGCGGCCGCGACTCTTCTAGGATACGGCGTAATCCGGTGCCGTCCGACATATCGCCGTAATGCAGGAACAATCGCGCCGTCTTGTCATGCGGATCGCGGTAAAGATGATCCAGGCGGCGCGTGTTGAAGGTGCTGGCGCGGCGGATAATGCCGTGCACCTGATAGCCCTTCTCCAGGAGAAATTCGGCGAGGTACGATCCGTCCTGGCCGGTAATGCCCGTTATCAACGCACGTTTCATGAGTGCTGACCCCCGGGTCAGTGCTACCCGTGCGGGCATTCGGGGTCAAGCGGTCACCGCTGAACCGGAGGAATCGCTATTTTGGCGCGCTCTCGATATCGCCGGACGGCCGTTCGGCGCTCATCAACCACAGCACCCCGCCCGGCAGGCTGGCCAGCACCAGCGCGAGCCCGAACAGGATCGACAGAGCCGCGGCGCCGCCGGCGGGCACACCGATCAGGGCGAACCCGGCGACCATCGCCCCTTCGCGCAAACCCCACCCGGCGATCGAAATCGGAATCGTGGCCAGCAACAGCACCGCCGGCACAAGTGTGAAACAATCGAGAAACGTCACCGCAAGACCCAGGCCCATCGCAAGGAAGTAGAACACGCCGATAACCAGTGTATGCCCGATCAGGGAAACCGCCACGACCGGCGCGAGCACCGCCGGCCGCAAGAAGGCCTGCCGAGCGGCGCGGGAGAGCGCAACGACCCCCCGTATGATGGCCCAGCGATGCCACCTCTCGGGAAGCCGGGACATGAACAGCAGTGCGATCACCGCGGCGGCGGCGGCTGCAAAAATGCCCGTGAACGCCCCGCGCGCCGCCTGATCCTCGATGCGGTCGTAGAACAAGGGTTGCGCCAGCGCGACGAGCAGGATCAGGCTGGCCAATCCGACCACCCTGTCGAGGATGACACCGTTGACCGCCGTTTCCAGCCGCAAACCGCCGCGAAAAGCCCGAAACATTCGCACCCCGTCGCCGCCGACCGTCGACGGAAGCGCCTGGTTGAAGAACTGGCCTTCAAAAAAATACCGCATGGCCGGCCGCACCGGCAGAGTTTCGCCAAATTGCGCAATGATGATCCGCCAACGCCAAATTCCCATCGCGAATTGAATGAATATCAATCCAAGCGTGACCGGGATTACCCACAGCGGAACGGATCGCACCCGTCGAACCGTGTCCGCGAGATCGATATTGCGAACGACCAGCCAAATGAGGAACACCGTGACCGATGCCTTCAGCGCGAACAGCGCTAATTTTTTTATTTTGGCGGGTGTCATGCGTCCTGGCTCTAGCCGGCTCCCTGGCACTCGGCCCGGCGGCGGCGACCGCGATACTTCGCCGCGGTGCGGTGGTGCGATATCTCTCCGCATGCCTCGGGCACGGGGCGCCTATATCACGATGTCGACCAAGCGGCCATTGCCCGCAGACGCTTTTCCGGAATCCTCGACGCTTTGAACGGCCCGTTCGACCAGGGCAGCCGTCTGTGCTTCCTGCTGGAACGCCTGTTTCAGGAATGCGACATTGGCCTGCTGCCGGTTGAGCAGGGATGTCGCTGAAATATCCGACATAAATTCGCGCCTTTCCGCGGCAGACCCGGGAACGCAGTCAATACGCCGGTGTGATTAACATCCGGTTACGCCGGCGCGCCCGAACGGTCGCCGGCCCACCGCCGCCTATTTGTCGGCGTCGGCGGCAACCTGCATTTTGATGATCTTGTCGGGATCGTCGACCTGGCCATTGGCGACCCTGGAGCCCTTCTTGATGCTGTGGACATGCTCCATGCCGGAAACCACACGGCCCCACGCGGTATATTGGCCATCGAGATGCGTTGCATTCGCCAGCATGATGAAGAACTGACTGTTGGCGCTATGCGGATAGGACGTGCGGGCCATCGAGAGGACGCCTTCAACGTGTTTCACATCGTTGAATTCCGCTTTCAGGTCGGGCTTTTCCGACCCGCCGCTGCCGGTTCCCGTCGGGTCGCCGGTCTGGGCCATGAAGCCTTCTATGACGCGGTGAAATACGATTCCATCGTAAAATCCATCGCGCGCCAGCTGTTTGATGCGTTTGACGTGGTTCGGTGCTTTGTCGGGAAAGAGTTCGATCGTGACCCGCCCGTCTTTCAAGTCCAAATAAATCATGTTTTCCTTATCCGCTGCCGCGACCTGACCTATGCTCAACGCGGTCAAACCAAGCAGTATCGTGAGATGACGCAGCAATTTCATGGTGACTCCGTATGTCTTCGTCGTCGATTCGGCGGCAACTTTACGCGATCCAACCTTCGGGCGCACCCCTCTTTACGCTCAACGGTCCAATCGACCGAAATGATGGTGGCATGACAGAAAACGGCAAAACGTCGACGGCGCGGCAGACGATCCGCCTCGCCGATCGGGACATTGGGTACAAGGAAATGGGAACCGGCGAACCGGCGTTGATCCTCCTGCACGGGCTCAGCGGCGACCTCAACGGTTGGGCCCTGAACCAGCGCGTCCTCGCCGCCAACCGGCGGGTGATAGCGATCGATTTGCCGGGGCACGGACGATCGACGCGGGATATCGGCGACGGCACCGCGCCAGTGCTGGCGGCCATGTTGACGGAGCTGCCGGATGCATTGGGTCTCGAACGGTTTCATCTGTTGGGGCTGTCCTTCGGCGGCGCGATTGCGCTCGACCTCGCGAAGACCTTCGCCGACCGGTCCGACCGGCGTCTGGAATCGCTGACCTGCCTCAGCGCCGGCGGGCTCGGCACATCCGTGAACACCGACTTCATCTATGCCTATCTGCGGGCGGAGACGACGGAGGCGATGTACGCAGCGCTGTCGCAGGTCTTTCACGACGAGCGCATGGTGAACGACGCGATGGTTTATTACGGCTTGCTGGGCCGCGCCGATCCGGCGTTTCGCGACGGCATCGAAACGATGATTACGGCGAATTTCACCGGGCAGCGGCAACGCTTCGACTATACCGGCACGGCGCGCAACCTGTCCGTACCCGTCCATGTCATCTGGGGACGGCAGGATCGGATCATTCCCGTGGAGCACGGCGAAGCCCTGGCCGACGCGCGGCCGGTGCATATCTTCGACGCGTGCGGCCACATGCCGAATGTGGAAATGGCCGACCGGTTCAACGAGCTCGTCGCAGAGATTCTGGGAAAGGTGGAACGGAAAAACGGCGGTGGGGGTTAGACCATTTCGTGATTAAATTGACTCGTATGAAATGGTCTATCTCCTGGTTTTTTTTGGCAAATACGTCGTCGCGAACCGTTTCGGTTCGCTCGGGATTTGCTCTAGGAATCCTGCTTTCCGTAGGTTTTGAATTTTTCCAAGACCGTTTCCATTTCCCGCGGCGGCAGCAGGACCGGCTCACCCAATGCCAGGGCGCGGCAATATTGCGCCGCCAGGGTTTCCACCTCGACCGCCAGCGCCAGGGCGCCCTCCAATGTCTCGCCCAGCGCGATCATCCCGTGATTCGCGAGCAAGCAGGCGCGCCGGCCGTCCAGCGCCGTCACTGCATGCGCCGACAGTTCCTGCGTGCCGAAGGTCGCGTAGGGCGCGCAGCGGATCGAATCGCCCCCGGCGACCGCCACCATGTAATGAAAAGCGGGAATATCCCGCCGATGGCAGGACAGAACCGTCGCGAACATCGCATGCGTATGAACTACCGCGCCGATCTCCGGCCGCGCGCGAAGGATATCGCAGTGAAACCGCCACTCGCTGGAGGGCCGCATTTGACCCGTCGCCACCGCCCCCTCCGCATCCATCGAGACGATGTCTTCGGGCCGCAGGACGTCATAGTCGACGCCGGACGGCGTGACCAACAAGCCGCCAGCCGCGCGGCAACTGATATTGCCGGATCGTCCCTGATTGATCCCGAGCGCGTTCATTCGGCGGCAGGCATCGACGATCGCTTGCCGGGCATCGCCGTCGCATTTCGCACCGCCGGTCATGATGACGCCTGCTCCGGAAACAAACCGGCCAATCCGGCGCGGCTGGCCTCGGCGACGCCGCGTTCGGTGATCAATCCGGTGACAAGGCGCGCCGGCGTCACGTCGAAGGCGTAGTTCGCCACCGCACTGCCATCGGGTACGATTTCGACCGTTTCGATCCGGCCGTCGGGCGCGCGGCCGGTCATTTTCGAGACTTCGTCGCGGCCGCGCTGTTCGATCGGGATTTCCGCGACGCCATCCTCGATCGTCCAGTCGATGGTCGGCGACGGCAGGGCCACATAGAACGG
The DNA here is from genome assembly GCA_041557595.1 of Alphaproteobacteria bacterium. Lineage (GTDB taxonomy): Bacteria > Pseudomonadota > Alphaproteobacteria > UBA8366 > UBA8366 > JAOTYV01. The sequence goes on along the minus strand of JBFFGE010000038.1, from coordinate 14,064 downwards.
AACGCCATTGTCCATCGCGGCCAACGCCTTCAAATAGGTGCCGATCTTGTTGGCGACGTCGCCGGTCGCCGTGGTGCGGTCGGTTCCGGTAATGCACAGATCGACCATGCCATGCTGCATCAGATGGCCGCCGACATTGTCGGCGATCACCGTGTGGGGCACGCCGTGCCGGCCCAGTTCCCAGGCAGTCAGGCTGGCGCCTTGATTGCGGGGCCGGGTTTCATCGACCCACACATGGACCGGAATGCCGGCGTCATGGGCCTGATAGATCGGCGCGGTCGCAGTGCCCCAGTCGACCGTGGCCAGCCAGCCCGCGTTGCAATGGGTCAACAGATTGACCGCCTTACCGGGCTTCGTGGCGGCGATCCGTTCGAGCACCGCGCGGCCATGGCCGCCGATGCGCCGGTTGATCTCCACATCCTCGTCGCAGATTTCGCCCGCCCGCCGATAGACCGCCTCGGCCCGGGCATTCGCGCCCAGGGGCGCCAGCGCGCGCCGCATCGTATCGAGCGCCCAGCGCAAATTTACCGCGGTCGGCCGGGTTCGCTGGAGCCGTTCGCAGGCGCGCTTGAGCGCACGATCGGATGGATCCTGTTGCATCGCCAACGCGACGCCATAGGCTGCCGTCGCGCCAATCAACGGCGCGCCGCGCACCTGCATGGTCTCGATGGCACGGGCCGCCATGTCGATGTCGGTCAACCGCTCCACCACGAATTCATGCGGCAGGCGGGTCTGGTCGATGATCGCGACAGACCAACCATCTTCGGTAACCCAAATCGTGCGATACGGCGTTCCGTCGACTTTCATGGCGCTCAGTACCCAAGCGTCAGCGCATCGGGCCGGCGCGGGTCGGAGGCCCCCAGAAAGCCGTCCTTGGTGCGCATGACCGATTGCAGGCTGCCCATCGGGCGGCCGACCTTTATGTCATGCCCTAATTTCTTGAGCAGCCGCACCGTATCGCGGGAAAAGCCTTTCTCCAATCGCAGTGTGTCGGGCAACCACTGATGGTGAAAACGGCGCGCATGGCTCGCTTCCGCGATGTTCATGCCATGGTCCAGCACGTTGACCAGCAATTGCAGGACGGTGGTGATGATGCGGCTGCCGCCAGGGCTGCCGGTCGCGAGGAAGGGCTTGCCGTCGCGCAGCACGATCGTCGGGCTCATGGAGCTGAGCGGGCGCTTGCCCCCCTCGACCGCGTTGGCCGCGCCGCCCATAAGGCCAAATGCGTTCGGCACGCCCGGCTTCGCGGCGAAATCCGCCATTTCATTGTTGAGCAGGATACCGGTCCCCTTGGCGACAATGCCGCTGCCATAGCCGAAATTGAGGGTATAGGTGTTCGACACCGCGTTGCCGAACCGATCCATCACCGTGAAATGGGTGGTTTCATTGCTTTCATAGGTCTGCGGCTTGCCGGGGCCAATTTCGCGGGCCGGCGTCGCGCGACCGACATCGATTTCTTGACGCAGCGCCGTCGCGTATTTTTTCGACATCAGCCCCTTTGTCGGGACCTTCCAGAATGCCGGATCGCCAAGATGCCGGGAACGATCCGCATAGGCCCGCTTCATGGCCTCCGCCATTCGATGGATCGATGCCGCGCTGTTCGGGCCCAACGCGGCGAGGTCGTATCCCTCGAGGATGTTCAAGATCTGGACCAGATGAATGCCGCCGGAACTCGGCGGTGGCATCGAGTAGACGTCATAGCCGCGATAGCGGCCGCGCACAGGTTCGCGGATGATCGCGCGATAGTCGGCCAGGTCCTGCGCGGTGATGAGCCCGTTATGGACTTTCATATCCGCAACGAGCCGGCGGGCGATTTCTCCCGTATAGAAGGCGGCGGCCCCTTGCCTGGCGATTGCGCGCAAGGATTCCGCGAGATCGCTCTGCAGCAGCCGGTCGCCGGGTTTCAGCAGCTTGCCGTCCTTGTCGGAAAATATCCGACGGGATTCCGGACTCTTCATGAGTTGTTTGGATCGGCGTTCAAGCTGACGGGCCATATCGCGGCTGACCAAAATTCCCTCCGCGGCGAACCGGATCGCCGACGCCATTACCTTTTCCAGCGGCATGGTGCCGTAGCGCCGCAACGCCAGCGTCAATCCGGCAACCGTACCGGGAACGCCGACCGATTTATGGCTGTATCGAACCCGATTTCGATCGACCGCGCCGTCCGCTTTGAGAAACATCTTCTTCGTGGCGGCCCTCGGTGCGGTTTCCCGGTAATCGATCGCAACGGTCTTTCCGTCGGCGGCGAGATGGACCATCATAAAGCCGCCCCCGCCGATATTGCCGGCGCGCGGAAGCGTAACGGCCAAGGCAAATCCCACGGCAACCGCCGCATCCACCGCATTGCCGCCCTGTTGCAGGATGTCGATGCCGACCGCGGTCGCCCGCGCTTCCTGCGACGAGACCATGCCGCGGGTCGCGAAGACCGGATGAATGCGATCCTGTGCCGATCGGAACCCGTTTTCGATACTCGGCGCCTGGGCCGGGCTTTGGCTTGGCGCCAACACCAAAAGGCACGCCGCCAGAACGGCATATGCGTACGTACGCACATGCAACCGATTCTTTACGAACAGGCGGTGGCGGGGGAATTTCGAAGCGCTGTCCCGGTCCGTCGTTGCCATTCCCATCATGTCGCGAGCCGCCCTTCCACCGCCTTGACGAATATTTTCTTGAGATCCGAAACCTCAATATCTCTGGGGTTTCCGGTCCGTGTCGGATCGTCATACGCAAGCTTCGCAACCCGTTCGCTTTGCACCGTGTCCACGGCAATCTCACCGAGACTATGGGGTATGCCCACTGTACGCCGCAATTCGACAATCCATTCGTAGACACTGTCATAGGACGGATTGGCCAAGCCGAGCGTACGTCCCAAAAGGGCAAATTTCCGCTCGACGGCCGGCCGGTTGAATTGCAGCACGTACGGCAGAACGATCGCATTCGTCAGGCCGTGGTGGGTATTGTATAGGGCCCCCACCGCATGGCTGATCGAATGCACCGCGCCCAAACCTTTTTGGAAGGCGGTGGCGCCCATGGAGGCCGCGACCAGCATATGCGTCCGCGCGGCGATATCCGCGCCATCCGCAACCGCTTTCGGTAGCCATTCGGCGCAGAGCCGAAGCCCTTCGAGCGCCACCCCATCGGCCAACGGGTGAAATCCGGGCGCGCAGAACGCCTCGAGGCTATGGGTCAGCGCATCCATGCCCGTCGCCGCCGTGAGGGGCGGCGGCAATCCGACGCTGAGTTCCGGATCGGCCACGACCGCGCGCGGCATCATCCCCGGATGAAAGATGATCCGCTTGATCCCGCTTCCGCTCTCGGTGATGACGGCGGCACGGCCGACTTCCGATCCGGTACCGGCCGTCGTCGGCACGGCCACGACCGGCGCGATCGCTCCCGCATCGGCCCGCCGCCAATTGTCGCCCACATCCTCGAAATCCGCCAACGGCCGGGGCTGGCCCGCTTGAAAGGCGATGGCCTTGCCGGCGTCGAGCGCGCTGCCGCCACCGATGGCGATGACGCCGTCATGGCCGCCCTCGCGGAAAACCAGGACTCCGGCGGCGATTTCCGTGTCCTTCGGGTTCGACTGGAGATCGGCGAAAAGACCGGCATCCAGCGACGCGTCGGCCAGCATCGCCTGCAGCCGCGCCACCATGGGAAGCCCGGCGAGACCGGGATCGGTCACAATCAACGGCCGGGAGATGCCCTTTTCGCGGCACAGCGCCGGCACTTCGCGCAGGCGTCCCGGGCCGATATGGATTTCCGTCGGAAAGCTCCAATCCGCGGTCAGCGATTTCGGATCGATCGGCATTGGCAATCGGTCCTCCGGTTCACCCGCGCTCGAAATTGCGGTGGAGCTCCCAATCGGTCACCCGGCGGTCGTATTCGCTCTGCTCCCATTTTCCGGTATGGAGGTAGTGCTCGACCACCGCGTCGCCGAGCAGCTGGCGCAGGATGGCCGACCCCCCCAAGGCGCTCAGCGCCTCCCGCAGCGTTCCCGGAATATCCGGCACCGCTTCCATCTCATAGAGATTGCCGGAAATCTCCGGCTCCAACGGCAATTTGTTTTCGATACCGTACAGGCCGGCGGCGATCAGTGCCGCATAGGCGAGATACGGATTCGCATCGGCGCCCGGAATGCGGCACTCCACGCGAAAGGCCGGGCCATGTCCGACCAGCCGAAAGCCTGCGGTCCGGTTATCCCGGCTCCACCCCGTCTTGGTCGGGGCGAAGGACCCGGCCTGAAACCGCTTGTAGGAATTGATATAAGGGGCGAGGAAATAGGTCATCTCGCTGGCCAGGGCGAGTTGCCCCGCAAGATAGTGGCGGAAAATCTCTGACATGCCGTCATCCGCCGCGCCGTCGTGGAAAACCGGCGTGTCGGTGTCCGCATTCCACAGCGACGAATGGATATGGCAACTGTTACCGGCGAACTGATTGTCCCATTTCGCCATGAAAGTGATGGCCTTGCCCTGGGCATAGGCGATTTCCTTCGCGCCGTTCTTGTAAATGCTGTGGCGATCCGCCATTTCCAGCGCTTCCGCGTAGCGCAGGTTGATTTCTTCCTGACCCGGCCCCCACTCGCCCTTGGAGAATTCGACCGAGACGCCCGCCCCCTCCATGCCGTTGCGGATGGCGCGGATCAGTCCTTCTTCCTTGGTGGTCTGGAAAATGTGGTAGTCCTCGGAATACCAGCCCGCAGTGGCGAGGCCGCGATAGCCCTTTTCGCGGGCGCTGTCATAGGTCTCGTCGAAGATGTACAATTCCAGCTCGGACCCCATCTTGGCGATGAACCCCATGTCGCGCGCGCGCGCCAGCTGGCGCTTGAGGATCGACCGGGGCGCATGGCCGAGATCCTCGCCGTGATGGTCCACGCAGTCAGCCATCACCAGCGCCGTCGCCTCCAGCCAGGGAATGCGGCGCAGCGTGGCCAGATCCGGCTTGAGCGCAAAATCGCCATAGCCCTTGTCCCAGGACGCCGCCTGGTAACCGGGAACCGGCTCCATCTCCATGTCGACGGTCAGCAGGTAGTCGCAGACATGCATCTCGTCGACGCATTGATCGAGGAAAAATCGCCCGGTCACGCGCTTGCCGATCAAACGCCCCTGCATGTCCGGAAAACATACCAGGACCGTGTCGATCTCGCCGCTGCCGATGGCCGCCTGCAAGGCTGCGATATCGAGAATGCCATCCATCGAGTCCCCCTCACCCCGCCAGCCGCAAATGGTAGGATTTCGGCCGCGTCAGTTGTTCATAACCGACCGGGGACAACGTGCATCCACGGCCGGATTGCTTCACGCCGGTCCAGGCCAGCGCCGGATCCAGATAATCGCAGCGATTCATGAAGACCGTCCCGGTTTCCAACTGCTCGCCAAGAGAAAGGGCCGCCTCCGCATCCCGGGTCCAAATGGACGCGGTGAGCCCGAAATCGCTGTCGTTCATCAACGCCACCGCCTCCCGATCGTCCGCCACCGGCATTATACCGACAACCGGCCCGAAACTCTCTTCCCGCATCACCGCCATGCCATGATCGACGCCGGTCAGAACCTGCGGGGCGAGATACGCGGCATCCCCTCGATCCGCCGGAAATCCAGCCGGATCGATGTGCGTACGCGCGCCGGCAGATACGGCTGCATCGATTTGAACGCGTACATCGTTCGCCAAGGATATTCGTGCCATTGGCCCTAGAGTTGTTTCTTTATCCAATGGGTTTCCCAGCTTATAGCCACGCACCATTTTGGTGTACGCATCGACAAATTCGTCAAATACGCTTTTGTGTACGTATATTCGCTCAATGCCGCAGCAGGACTGGCCGGCGTTGAAGAAGGCGCCATCGACCAGATTTTCGACCGTCATCTCGATCGCCGCGTCGGCCCGAACATAGGCCGGATCCTTCCCGCCCAATTCCAGACCGGCATTCGCGAACCGGCCGGACAGCGCGCGTTGCACCGCCAAGCCGCCTTCAACCGACCCGGTAAAGGCGACGAAGCCGACCTCCGGCCGCCGCATCAGCGCTTCGGCCTGGCCGTGATCGAGATACAGGTACTGGAATACGCCTTCGGGCGGATCCGCCGCCGCAAAGGCCGCTGCCATCCGTTCGGCGGAAAGCGGCGTTTGGTGCGACGGTTTCAGGATTACCGCATTCCCGGCCACCAGCGCCGGCACAATGGCGTTCACCGAGGTGAGATACGGGTAATTCCACGGCGCCAGGACGAAAACCAGTCCCAGCGGATCGCGGCGGATGAAGCGGCGAAACCCCGCCATGGGCGCGGCGTCGATATCCGCCAACGCCGCCGGCGCAATCTCCATCATATGACGCGCACGCTCGGCAAATCCGCGAATTTCTCCCGGCGAATGGGCGATCGGCCGGCCCATCTGCCGGGTCAGCTCCTCGGCGATCGCGTCCCCGTCGCGCTCGAACGCATCGACCGCATGGGAAAGAATTTCCTGGCGCTTTTCGATCGGCAACCGCCGCCACGTCGCTTGCGCCTTCTGGGCCCGCGCGACCGCCTCGGAAACGGCGGATTCGGTAGCCATTTCGCGTTCCACGATGACCTGGCCGTCGATCGGCGAAACGGTCCTGAGAATATCGCTCAAGCGGGCTCCTTATATCGGCGCGGGGAACGGGACGGGCGATCGTGGCGCTCCGCGCTTGATAGCACCTTGCACCCAATCGCGAAAGGCGTTGTCCGGGCTGACAATTCATGCGCGCTCTGCGACGATGCGCCACGCAACACGGGAACTGGGGCATGAGCAGCAACGACACCATCATCGCCATCGATCAGGGTACGACAAGCACGCGGGCGATCCTGTTCGACCAGGCGCGGATACCCCTCGCAACCGCCCAGCACGAACTCGCCCAGTACTACCCGCATCCGGGCTGGGTAGAACACGACGCGGAGGAGATTTGGCAGGCAACCCTCGCCGTCATGCGGGAGGTCATCGGCCGGGCGCCCGGCGGCATTGGGTCGACCCGGGCGATCGGCATCACCAATCAGCGGGAAACCACCGTGGTCTGGGATGCCGAGACCGGCAAACCGGTGCATCGCGCCATCGTCTGGCAGGATCGCCGCACCGCCGAGATGTGCGGAACGCTGCGCCAGGCGGGCCACGAAGCCCTCGTGCAGCAACGCACCGGGCTGCTGCTCGATCCCTACTTCAGCGCGACCAAAATCGCCTGGATTCTCGACAATGTGCCGGATGCGCGCGCCAGGGCGGATGCCGGAAAGCTGCGCGCCGGGACGATCGACAGTTTCCTGATATGGCGGCTGACCGGGGGAAAACGCCATCTGACCGACGCGACAAATGCCTCCCGGACCGCGCTTTTCGACATCCACCGCCAATGCTGGGACGAGGAGTTGATGGCGCTGTTTCGCGTGCCCCCGTCCCTGATGGCGGAAGTGATGGACTGTACCGCCGATTTCGGCCACACCGCCGCCGACCTGTTCGGCGCGTCCTTGCCCATAACCGGCGTCGCGGGCGACCAGCAGGCCGCGACCGTCGGACAGGCCTGCTTCGAGCCCGGCGCGGCGAAAACCACCTACGGCACCGGGTGCTTCGCCCTGCTCAACACGGGCGACCGCGCGGTCCGGTCGCAAAACCGGCTGCTAACCACCGTCGCCTACCGGTTCGACGGCGTGCCTACCTATGCGGTGGAGGGCAGCATCTTCATCGCCGGCGCGGCGATCCAATGGCTGCGCGACGGGCTCGGCGTCATCGCGAACGCCCGGGAAACCGAGGCGCTGGCGAACAGCGCCAATCCCGAGAGCCGGGTCGTCATGGTGCCCGCCTTTACCGGCCTCGGCGCGCCCTACTGGGATAGCGCCGCCCGCGGCGCTTTATACGGACTGACCCGCGATACGGGCCGCGCCGAAATCGTCCGGGCGGCGTTGGAGGCGGTATGTTTCCAGACCCGCGACCTGTTTGAAGCCATGGCGGCGGATGGCGTTGCAGACGGGGCGCCCCCGCCGAAGACGATCCGGGTCGATGGCGGCATGGTCGACAATGACTGGCTCATGCAGTATCTCGCAGACACGCTGAATATCCCGGTCGAACGCCCGGCCGTCATCGAAACCACGGCTCTCGGCGCGGCCTATCTCGCGGGTCTGCAGATCGGCCTGTATCCGCCGCCCGACGAAATGGCGGCGCGCTGGACCCGGGAAGCGCGGTTCGATCCCGCGATGGCGGCGCCGGCGCGCGCAAAGGCCTACGACGCCTGGAAGGACGCGATACGCCGGACGCGCCATTGAGTAGAGGGAAAAGATCGGCGCACGGCCCTCACGCAGGCGCGCCGGCCGGCTTCTTCGCCTTCCTGAGGCGCGACGCGCGCAAATCGCCGGTGGTCTCGAGGATGGGATAGGCGACCGACGTCAGATGGCTGTTGATCCGCTTCAGGTCGCGAATGACATCGAGATGCAGCGACGAGGTTTCGATGCTTTCCCGCAGACCGCTTTTCAGCCGTTCGTGATGGCTCTCTCCGGCATCGCGCTCCAACTCGCGGAAGTGGTCTTTTTCCATCAGCAGCTTCCGCGCCAAATCCCGGTCGCCGGAGACGAAGACGCTTGTTGCGAGTTTTAAATTGTCCCGCACCCGGCGATGCAGGGCCTCGATATCGCGAAATCCTTCCTCGGAAAACTCCAGCCGATATTTGATCTTCTTTGCCGCAAGCTCCATCAGGTTCTTATCGACGATATCGCCGACATGTTCGAGGTTGGTGCAAAACGCCATGACGTCATTGCACCGCCGGCTGTCTTCGATGCTGAGCTCGCTGCGGCTTACTTCGGTCAGGTAGAGCTTGGTTTTCTCGTATAGACGATCGACCGTATCGTCCATCGCCTCGACGGTCTTGAGGATGTCGCGATCGTTGCCCGCCAGGGTTTCCATTGCACGGGCCAGCATTTCCTCCAGCACGTCGGCAATTCGCAAGGTCTCCCGCGCGGCGTTGGCGATCGCAACCACGGGTTCGTCCAGCGCCGCGGCGTCGAGGTACCGCGGCTCGCCGGCGTCCTCCGTCGGCGCGCGATCCGGGATCAAACGTTCGAGCAAGGCATTTGCCGGCCCGATCAGCGGAAGAAAGGCCACGGCGAGCGCCAGATTGAACGCCGTATGGAAATTAACCACCTGACGCACCGCTTCCGGTTCAATCGAGGCGATCAATCCAGGGATCAGGCCGAGGAGCGGTATTGCCGCGACGCAGCCGACGACCTTGAACAAGCCGTTGCCCAGCGCGACGCGACGCGCGGTGGCGTCCGCCCGCAGGGTGGCCATGATCGGCGGCATCGCGCCGCCCAGGTTGGCGCCCAGCACGAGCGGAAAGGCCAGGCTGACGGGGATCGCCCCCGATCCCACGAGGGATACCACCAGCAGCACGGTCGCCAGGCTGGAATGGGCGAGCCAGGTCAACATCGCCGCCATCAGGATGGCCAGGATCGGCTCGCCCACGAGGGACGACACCAGGGAGACGACCAGCGGCGCTTCACGGATCGGCTGCGAAATGCCGACGATCAACGACAACGCCAGCAGCATCAGGCCGAGGCCGATCACGAGCCGGCCGAGATCGCGCATTTGCCGGCGACGCGCCGCCAGAAAGGCGACGACGCCGACCAGGATCAGGACCGGCGACAACCACGATATGTCCAGGCTGAACACTTGGGCGACCAGCGTGGTGCCGACATCCGCCCCCAGCATGACCGCAAGCGCCGGCGCCACCACCATCAGGCCGCGCCCCGCGAAGGAAGCGGTCATCAGGCAGGTGGCGGTACTGCTCTGCAGCAAGGCGGTAACCCCGAGCCCAGCCAGGAACGCCTTGATCCGATTGTCGAGCTGGTTGCCCAAGATCTGCCGCAACGCGCTACCGAAGGCCCGCGTCATGCCGGTGCGGACCATGCGCATGGCCCACAGGAGCAGGGCGATCGCCCCCATCAGATTCAGCAATATCAGGGTCGCAGAAATGTCCGTGTCTCCATCGAGCGGGCGTCCGTCCGCGGCAAGGGTCAAGACCCCATCTAAAGGACAATCACGTTATAGAATGGCGACAGTATAGCGCGGCGCCCGGTCCGCTTACATCAACAAAGCGTTCCCGGATTTTTTGTCGGGACGGGCCTGTCTGCCCGAACAATCGGGTATAGTGCCGGGGCGATCCGGCACGCGGGCAAAACGAGACACACCATACAATGACCGAGTCCAATACGATTCACTTTCCCCGCGTCATCGGCCACCGGGGTGCCGCGGGCCATGCGCCCGAAAATACCCTGGCCGGATTTCGTACGGCCGCCGCGCTGGGCGCGACCTGGGTCGAGTTCGATGTAGCGCTAACCCGGGACAACATTCCGGTGCTGCTGCACGACGAAACGCTCGAGCGCACGACCGATGGAACCGGAAAGCTCGCCGAGAAAACCTATCAGGAACTCTCCGGTCTCGACGCTGGCGCCTGGTTCGGACAGGCCTTCGCCGGCGAACCGATCCCGCGTCTCGACACGGCCGTCGCTCTGCTCGACACGCTCGGGCTATGCGCAAATGTGGAGATCAAACCCACCAAGGGCCGGGCGCGGAAAACCGGCGAGATCGTCGGCCGGACGATCGCAGATAAATGGCCCAAGTCAATGCGGGCGCCGGTCTTTTCCAGTTTCACCAGTGAGGCGCTGACCGCTGCGCGCGAATCCGCGCCGACGATCCCGCGCGGATTTCTAATGCATCGCATGCGGCGCGACTGGCGGGAACAAGCCGAAGCCCTGGACTGCCTATCGATCCACTGCAACCATCGGATTCTAAATGCGGACCGCGCCCGGCAAATCCGCGACGCGGGCTATCGCCTGCTCGCCTATACCGTCAACGACGCCAAACGCGCGCTTCAGCTCACCGATTGGGGAGTGGAGTCGGTCTTCAGCGATTTTCCGGACCGCATTCTCGCCATATAGCGGTCGAGCGCATCCTTCTCGGCCTCGCTCAAGCGCAGCCCCAGCTTTGTCCGGCGCCACAGGACGTCGGCCGGTTCGCGCGCCCATTCGTGCGCGATCAGCCAATCGACTTCCCGCGCATACAGACCGCCGCCGAAATCCTGCCCGAGGTCCGACGGGCCGGCTGCGCCGTTCAGGATATCCGCCGCCCGGCTGCCGTGCCGCCGCGCCAGTCCGGCCAGCCATTGCCGATCGAACCCGGCAAAACGCGTCGCCAGATCGTCGAGAAATCGATCGAAATCGCCGGTATCGCCGCCGGGCAGGGTCGCCGCCGCCGTCCATTTCGCGCCCATTTTGGGCAGGAATGCTTCGAGACGTTCCAGCACCGTTTCGGCGAGAACGCGCGCGGTGGTGATTTTCCCGCCGAAGATCGACAGCAATGGCGGCCGCCCCTCTTCCCCATCCAGCGTCAGGACGTAGTCCCGCGTCACGTCGGATGGATCCCCCTCGCCATCGTCATAGAGCGGGCGCACCCCGGCAAAGTGCCAGACCACCTGGCCGGGAGTTACCGGCTCCGCGAGGTATCGCGTTACCGCGCGGCAGAGATACGCGATTTCATCGCCGGATATGGCGACGTTCGCCGGATCCCCCTCGAACGGGACATCCGTGGTGCCAATCAGCGTGCAATCCTGTTCATAGGGAAGGACGAAAACGACCCGGCCATCGTCATTTTGCAGGATCAGCGCATGATCGCCCGCGACACGCCGGCCAATGACGATATGGCTCCCCTTGACCAGCCGCAGATGCGCCGGCGCATTTCCGCCCGCGACCTCCGCAACGACCTGTTCGACCCAGGGCCCCGCCGCATTGACGAGGACGCGCGCCGTCACGGTGCGAGGGCCGTCCTCCGTCGCCAGATCGACCTGCCAGACATCGCCTGCGCGCCGCGCGGCGCCGCACCGGGTCCGCGTTTGCACCTCCGCGCCGAGTCGGGCCGCATCGACGGCGGCCAGGGCCACAAGGCGGGCATCGTCGACCCAGCAATCCGAGTACACGAAGCCGGTTTCCAGACCCGACCGCAAGCCTGCGGCAAAGTCGCTGCCCGGCAATCGAATCTTGCGCGACGGCGCCAGCCGGCGGCGTCCACCCAGCCGGTCATACAGCCAGAGACCGACGCGGATCATCCAGACCGGCCGCAGTTCCGGCACATGCGGCAGCACGAAGCGCAGCGGCCAAACGATGTGCGGCGCGCTGCCAAGCAGGACTTCGCGTTCCCGCAGCGCTTCGGCAACCAGGCGAAAGGCATACTGTTCGAGGTACCGAAGCCCGCCGTGAATGAGTTTGCTGCTGGCGGAGGAAGTGGCGCCGCCAAGATCGCCCATCTCGCACAACAACACGGACAGACCGCGCCCCGCGGCATCGCGGGCGATCGATACGCCGTTGATTCCGCCGCCGATGACAAGAAGATCGTAGGGCGTACTGTTCACCGCATTGTCTCTACAGGATTCCCGTTACCGGCGGGTAAACGCCTGCTGTTATAGTCCGGCCGCGGTGCGGTATGTGATACTTAATTTCATGGTGCGGCCCAGGCCAAGCACTGTGGACATATGATGGGCGGAATGGCGAATTCCAAGACCTTGCAACCTCTCGATCGGTTCCCGGCGGAAGCCCGGCAAGCGATCCGCGGCGTCCTGACCGATATCGACGATACGCTGACCACCGACGGCCGTCTCACCGCCGAAGCCTATGGAGCGATGCAGGCGTTGCAACAGGCCGGTCTGCTCGTCATTCCGATCACCGGACGGCCGGCCGGCTGGTGCGACCATATTGCCCGGATGTGGCCGGTCGACGCGGTGGTGGGCGAGAACGGCGCGTTCTATTTTCGCTATGATCGGGGCGCCTGCCGCATGACCCGCCGGTTCGATCAGCCGACCGATGTGCGCATCGAAAACCGCCACCGGCTGGAAGCGCTGCGGGATCAAATCCTGTCGGCGGTTCCCGGCGCGGCGGTCGCTTCCGACCAGCCCTATCGCGAGACCGATCTCGCCATCGATTTCTGTGAGGACGTCCCCGAACTGCCAAGGGACGCGGTCGATCGCATCGTCTCCATCTTCGAGGCCGCCGGCGCTACCGCCAAGATCAGCTCGATTCACGTCAATGGCTGGTTCGGCACTTTCGACAAGTTGACGATGGCGCGCCGCTTGATGACGGAGGTTTTCGACACCGACCTGGACCGCGATCAGGCGCAGTTCGTGTTCATCGGCGATGCGCCGAACGATTCGCCGATGTTCGGGTTCTTCGACCATGCGGCCGGCGTCGCCAATGTGATGGATTTTCGCGATCGGCTCGCCGCCGAACCCGCCTATATCACGCGCGCGCGCGGCGGCGCGGGTTTCGCGGAAGTCGCGACCATCCTGTTGGAATCGCGGGGACGTCCGGCGATCAGATAATCGCGTGCCGTACCTTGGCGGAGACCCATTCGCTCACCAACACGGTCGCGATGATCGCCAGGAGGATGACCGCGACGCTGGACCAGCCCAGCTCCATGAGCTGTCCGTTCAATTCCAGCCCGATGCCGCCGGCGCCGACCAGCCCCAGCACGGTCGATTCCCGGATGTTGATATCCCAGCGGAAAACCGTGATGCCCGCAAAGGCGGGCATGATCTGCGGCACGATGCCATAGGCCAGGATTTGCGGTCCGCTCGCCCCCGTGGCCGCCACCGCTTCCACCTGGTTGGGATCGATTTCCTCGATCGCCTCGTAGAGCAGTTTGGCGACGAAGCCGATCGAGCGGAGGCCGATCGCGATAATGCCGGCAAACACGCCGGGCCCGACGATGGCAACCAGCAGGAGCGCCCAGATCAACGAATTGATCGAGCGGGACGACACGATCACCAGCAGCGCAATAGGCCGCACGAAGGTCGCGCTCGGCGTCGTGTTGCGCGCCGCCAAAAACGCGACCGGCACGGCAATGATGATCGACGCACAGGTGCCGAGCGTGGCGATATTGATGGTGTCCCAGAGCGGGCGCCATAATTCGTGGATATACGGCCAGTTGGGCGGGACCATCCGATTGGCGAGATCGCCCGCCTGCCCCCAGGCGTCCATCACGAAAAACCAGGTTGTCTTATCCGAGATCAGCTTGAAACAGTACACGAATATCACGGTGCCG